>CAZNSG010000001.1:0-7424 GCA_964575715.1 uncultured Hyphomicrobiales bacterium
CCTGATCGAGGAGCGCTATCCGGTCTATGCCGAAGCTGACCTTATTGTGGAATCGCGCGATGTGCCGCACGAAACCATCGTCGGCGAAATCGTTGACAAGCTGTGCAGCCACCCAAACCTCGCCGGCGGCGTCACGACGGAGGCGCGCGGCCAATGACCAAGCCGCTTCGCCCCGCCGATCCGATTGTCGTGAATGTGGCGCTTGGCAGCCGCGCCTACGACATCGTCATCGGGCGTGGACTGTTGGCGGCACTCGGAGCGCGCATATCGGCGCTGCGACCGGGGGCCGCCACGCTCATTGTCACGGATGAAAACGTTGCCCGCCATCATCTCACGGCCGCGCAGGCAAGCTTGCGCGCCGCCGATTTGCTGTCCGGTGAAATTATTCTTGCCCCCGGCGAGCAAGCCAAGGGCTGGCGCGTGTTTGAAGTGCTCTGCGAGGGCATTCTGGCCGCGCGCATCGAACGCGGCGATCTCATTATTGCGCTCGGCGGCGGCGTGGTCGGCGATCTCGCCGGCTTTGCCGCCGCGGTATCGCGCCGCGGGCTCGATTACATTCAGGTACCCACGACCTTGCTCGGGCAGGTGGATTCCTCGGTCGGGGGCAAGACCGCGATCAATTCCAGCCACGGCAAGAACCTGATCGGCGCATTCCATCAACCGATCCTGGTGCTTGCCGACACCGCATTGCTTGACACGCTGCCGCCGCGCGAATTCCGCGCCGGCTATGCGGAACTGGCGAAATACGGGTTGCTCGGCGATGCGGCGTTCTTTGCATGGTTAGAGGCGAACTGGCGCGAACTGTTTGCCGGCAGTGCGGCGCGCGAGCATGCGATTGCAGTAAGCACCCGCGCCAAGGCGGCAATCGTTGCGCGCGACGAGCGCGAAACCGGCGACCGGGCGCTGCTTAATCTCGGCCATACCTTCGGGCACGCATTCGAGGCGGCATGCGGCTTTTCCGACCGGCTGCTGCACGGCGAAGCGATTGCGCTCGGCATGGCGCTGGCCTTCGAGTTTTCCGCCCGGCGCGGCCTGTTGCCGAAGGCGGAGGCTGACCGCGTCATCGCCCACCTTGCAGCGGTCGGTCTGCCCACCCATGTCAAGGATATCAGCGGCGGCGTGCCGGCGCTCGAAACGCTCATGAATCTGATTGCGCAGGACAAGAAGGTGAAGCGCGGCAAGCTCACGTTTATTCTGGTGCGCGGCATTGGGGCAGCGTTTGTCGCCCGCGACGTCGAGGCCGCCGAGGTTGCAACCTTCCTCGCCGAGAAACTCGCAAAGCGATGACCAACGAAGACTGGCTGGTGCTCCTCATCGTTCTTCTCAGCCTTTTGCTGTCCGCATTCTTTTCCGCATGCGAGACGTCGCTCACCGCTTCCTCGCGCGGCCGTCTGACACTGATGCAAAACCAAGGCAATCGGCGGGCAACGATCGTGCTGCGCCTGCTGGAAGCGCGCGAGCGGATGATCGGGGCGCTGCTGCTCGGCAACAACGTCGCCAATATCGGCGCATCGGCGCTGATAACGGGATTGTTGCTCGCCTGGTTCGGCGACGTCGGCGTGCTTTACGCCACCGTGGTGATGAGCATCTTGGTCATCGTTTTCACGGAGGTGCTGCCGAAGACCGCCGCGATCAGCGCACCGGAGCGGATCGCGCTTTTTGTCGCGCGCCCGGCTGCTTTTGTGGTCAAAGTCTTCGGCCCGGTGCTGATGGCGATCGAGGGGCTGGTGAAGTTGACGCTTCGTCCATTCGGCATTCGGGTGGGTGAGAACCAGTCAATCCTTTCGCTGCATGAGGAAATTCGTGGCACTGTCGATTTGCTGCATCGCGAGGGCGGCGTCGACAAACTCGATCGCGACATGGTCGGCGGCCTGCTCGACCTGCGCGATCTCGAAGTCGCCGACGTCATGGTTCATCGAACCGAGATGATGGCGCTCAATGCCGACGACCCGACCGAGGAGATCGTGCGCGCGATGATGGCCTCCGAATATACCCGCGTACCGCTGTGGCGCGGAAGTCCGGAGAACATCGTCGGCATTCTCCATGCCAAGGATCTCTTGCGCGAAATCCGCGACGCCGAGGACGATCTGAGCAAGGTCGACGTCGCCGCGATCGCGCTGCCGGCGTGGTTCGTGCCGAACTTTCGCCCGCTGATTGAACAGCTCAAGGCGTTCCGCCGCCGCAAGACCCATTTCGCGCTGGTAGTCGATGAATACGGCGACCTGATGGGCATGGTCACGCTGGAAGATATTTTGGAGGAAATCGTCGGCGATATTTCCGACGAGCAGGATATTCCGGTGCCCGGCGTGCGGCCGCAGCCCGACGGCTCGGTCAATGTCGACGGCGCGGTGCCGGTGCGCGATCTCAACCGCGTGATGGATTGGAACCTGCCGGATGCCGAAGCGACCACCATTGCCGGACTGGTCATTCACGAGGCGCGCTCGATACCTGAGGTCGGGCAGAGCTTCACCTTCCACGGCTTTCGTTTCCGCGTGCAGCGCAAGCATCGCAACCGCATCACCGCGTTGCGGATCACTCCGTTGATGCCAAAACCGGCGGTGACAAAGGCAGGATGAGAAACCCGATGCGACTTTCAGCGATCATCACATTGCTTGTGGCTTGTCTCGCCGCGACGGCTCGAGCGCAAGACTATCCCACTCGTTCGGTTCATATCATCGCGCCATTCCCGGCCGGAGGATTGGCCGATGTGCTCGCGCGCGCGGTTGGCGACGAGATAGCCAAAACGCTCGGTCAGCCCATCATCGTCGAAAATAGAGCTGGTGCTGGCGGCAACGTTGGCGCCGATGCGGTCGCCAAAGCCGCGCCAGATGGCTACACGCTGCTGATGTCATCGGCCGGCATTCTCACCGCCAATCCGTTTCTCTATGCAAAAATGCCGTTTGACGCCGAGACGGCATTCATCCCGATCTCGAATGTTGCTGACATGCCCATGACGGTAGTCGTCAATCCGAAGGTAGAAGCAAAGACGTTGGCCGAGCTCGTCGCCTTTGCCCGTGCGCAGCCGGGCAAGCTCAATTTCGGTTCGCCCGGTATCGGCACCACCGGCCATCTTGGGCTCGCAATGCTCATGCACGCGGCGAACATTAAGATCACGCATGTGCCGTATCGCGGCGCGGCGCCTGCTGTGGCCGATCTCATCGCCGGTCAGATCGACGGCGTTGTCGATAATCCGCCGACTGTGTTGCAGCACATCCAAAGCGGACGGTTGCGGGCGCTGGCGGTGGCGGCAAAAACGCGCATGGCGCAGTTGCCCGATCTGCCAACCGCGGCCGAGGCGGGTGTTGCCAACTATGAGGCGACGTCGTGGTTCGGCATCCTGGCGCCCGCCGGCACGCCTGCAGCGATTGTTGCGCGGTTGCACAAGGAGATTGTCGCGGCATTGCGGACGCCGGTCATGCAGGAACGCTTTGCCAAATCCGGTGCGCGTCTGGTCGGCAACAGCCCGGTTGAATTCGCAACGCAAATCCGCGCCGAGCGCGTCAAATGGGGCGAGATCATCCGGTCGGCGAATATCAAGGCAGAGTAATCGTGTCGCTGCTCGTAACGAAATCCTGCCACGCCAATGATCCGTGCGAATAGCAGGACTTTGGATCCTTCGAGGCGGACGGCCACAAGATCATTTTAACTTGAAGGAGATTCACATGCGCATCGTGCTTGGTGTCTTAATTGGTTTGTTCGTGGCTTGGAACATCAAACAACCCCCAGTTATGAAACAGCTGCAGGATTGGGGAATTTCCTATTTTGACGATTACGTTGATCAGCTATGCCAGAAGTACAAAAAGCCTGAGGTGTCGAAGGAAATTTAGATTGAACTTAAAACACATGCTGACCACTTGGGGAGCTACCGGAGCTTAAACTGCGTCCTCTCCCGGCGCGCTTGCATGTATCGCGAGCGCATGCACGCCGCCGGCAAGCTCGGCCGCCAGGATCGCGTTAATCATGCGATGGCGCTCGATCCGGCTCATGCCGCGGAAGGCTTCCGCCACGATGGTGACGCGGAAATGGGTCTCGCCGCCCGGCCGGTGGCCGGCATGCCCCGCGTGCTGATGGGATTCGTCAACCACATCGAGGCTTTGCGGCGCGAAAGCCTTGCTCAACTTGTTCGTGATGAGATCACCGGTTGCCATGACATCTCGTACGGCAAGCTATGACGAATGGTCAATCACGGGGTGCGGCGGTCAATTCGAAAATACCTTTTGTCAAGACTTGAACGCCGGACTTCAATTCTTGCATAATGATCGGTCATGAAATTCGACTCGCCCTTATTCGATCGCATCCGGGTCAAACCCGGCGCGGATCGACGTCCGCGCACCGAATCTCCGGCTTGCGAATGGGCCGGTTGCGGCGATCGGGCGTCCCACCGCGCGCCCAAGGGCCGGCTGCGCGAGCGGGAGTATTGGCGGTTCTGCCTGCAACATGTGCGCGAGTACAACCATTCATATAATTATTTCGCCGGCATGTCCGACGCTGCCGTTTCGAGCTACCAGAAAGATGCGGTTACCGGCCATCGTCCGACCTGGAAGATGGGGGTCGGCCGCCGTTCGGCCGAGTCGGGTCCGCATGCCGCCAGTCACGGCGCGCATGATCCATTCGGCATGTACCGCGAATTCGGCGGTAATTGGCGGCCGAATTTCGAACGCGTGGAACCGGCAGGCCGCAGCGTGCGCAATGCCGAGCGCAAGGCGCTCAGCGTGCTGGGACTTGAATTCGATGCCACCGCCGCCGATATCAAGGCCAAATTCAAGCTTTTGGTGAAGCGCCACCATCCCGACGCCAACGGCGGCGATCGGGCCTATGAAGACATGCTACGCGAGATTATCCAGGCCTATAACTATTTGAAATCGGTGCATTTTGGCTGATGATGGGGAACGGATTAGCGCCTCGCCCCGATTCTGCTAAATTCGCGACTCGATACGAAACTTGAAGGCCCAATTTGGAATTGCGCCCCGCGCCGTTCCGGAGCCAGGGAGCAGCAATGACGACCGCGACGCACGACGTAGCTCCGCTGCCCGACATGAAAGTGTCGATCCGGCAATTGTTCGGCTTCGACAGCGACATGGAAGTGCCAGCCTATACGCAGCCCGACGAGCACGTGCCGGACCTCGATCCGGATTACCGCTTCGACAAGCCGACCACGCTCGCAATCCTTGCAGGCTTTGCCTACAACCGTCGCGTCATGATCACCGGCTACCACGGCACTGGAAAATCCACCCACGTGGAACAAGTGGCCGCTCGCCTCAATTGGCCCTGCGTGCGCGTTAATCTCGACAGCCACATCAGCCGCATCGACTTGATCGGCAAGGATGCAATCGTCATCCGGGAAGGACAGCAGGTGACCGAGTTTCGCGACGGGATTTTGCCGTGGGCGCTGCAGAACAACATCGCGCTTTGCTTCGATGAATACGATGCCGGCCGCCCCGATGTGATGTTCGTGATTCAGCGCGTACTCGAAGTCTCGGGCAAGCTCACGCTGCTCGACCAGAACAAGGTGATCCGGCCGCACCCGGCGTTCCGTTTGTTCTCCACCGCCAACACGGTCGGGCTTGGCGACACCACCGGCCTCTATCACGGCACGCAGCAGATTAACCAGGGCCAGATGGACCGTTGGTCGATCGTCACCACGCTCAATTATCTACCGCACGACAATGAAGTCGAGATCGTGCTCGCCAAGGCCAAGCATTATCGTACCGACGCGGGACGCGAAATCGTCGGCAAGATGGTTCGTGTTGCGGATCTGACCCGCAACGCGTTCATCAACGGCGATATTTCGACCGTGATGAGCCCGCGCACAGTGATCATTTGGGCGGAGAACGCCGAGATCTTCAAAGACGTCGGCTTTGCGTTCCGGCTCACGTTCCTCAACAAGTGCGATGAGTTGGAGCGCTCGATCGTGGCGGAGTTCTATCAGCGCTGCTTCGGAGTCGAACTCCCTGAATCCGCGGTCAATGTGGCGCTCAGTTGATCGCAAAGCCTGCGGAGCAGGCCTGGCATGAGTTCCAACGTCAAACCGAAGACTCCGGTCAAGGATTCACCAACCGAGCCGTTTAAGCGTGCGGTTGCAGGCTGCCTGCGCGCCATCGCCAAGAAGCCGGAGATCGAGGTTGCTTTCGCGGCCGAGCGGCCGGGACTGCAGGGCGGAAAGGTGCGGCTGCCGGAGCCACCGCGTAAGTTCAGCGGTCTGGACGCCGCGATCGTGCGCGGGCACGCCGATTCGATCGCGCTTAAGATTGCTTGTCACGATCCGGGCGTGCATCGGCGCCTCGTGCCCGGCGGGCAGCAGTCGCGCGCGGTTTTCGAGGCGGTCGAGCAGGCGCGGGTCGAAGCCATCGGAGCGCGGCGCATGGAAGGCGTGGCGAATAATCTTGCCGCCATGCTCGATGACCGTTTTCATCGCGGCAAGTTCGACGAAATCACCGATCGCGCCGACGCGCCGATCGAGGATGCGGTTGCTATGATTGTGCGCGAACGGTTGACCGGGCAGGCGCCGCCGCCGGCGGCGAAGAAACTGGTCGAGCTGTGGCGCCCCTTCATCGAGGAACGCGCCAGCCGCGGTCTCGACCGGCTCGAACGGCTGGTCGATGATCAGCGCCTTTTTGGCGATGCCGTGCATGATCTGCTCGAAGCCCTCGACATGGGCGAGGACCGCAGCAATTCCGACGACGAGGAGGAAGGTGAACAGGGCGATCAAGATCGCCGCAAAGACGAAAAAGGCGAGAAGGGGGAGAATTCCGACTCTGCCGACAAGGAGCGCATGAGTCTGGAGGAGACCGAAGCATCAGCCGACGCCGCCGATAGTTCCGAGGATGCGGTTGACGCGCCAACGACTGATTTGACCGACGATTCCGAAATGGGCGATTCCGAGACCGCGGCCGAGCCTTGGCGCCCGCGCCATCATCCCAACGAGCCGCGCGGGCCCGATTACAAGCCCTTCACCGCACGGTTCGACGAGACGGTAGAAGCGGATGAGTTGTGCGAGCCCGAGGAGCTCGACCGATTGCGCGGCTATCTCGACAAGCAGCTCTCGCATTTGCAGGGCGTGGTCGCGCGCCTTGCCAACCGGTTGCAGCGGCGTCTGATGGCGCAGCAGAACCGGGCCTGGGAGTTCGACCTCGAGGAAGGGATGCTCGATCCGGCGCGGCTTGCGCGCATCATCGTCGATCCGCTGCACCCGCTTTCATTCAAGCACGAGAAGGACACCACCTTCCGCGACACGGTGGTGACACTGCTGCTCGACAATTCCGGCTCGATGCGCGGCCGCCCGATCACGGTGGCCGCAACCTGCGCCGATATCCTGGCGCGCACGCTCGAGCGTTGCGGCGTCAAGGTCGAGATCCTCGGTTTCACCACGCAGCGGTGGAGCGGCGGGCAGTCGCGCGAGGATTGGCTCAAGGCAGGCCGCCCGT
>CAZNSG010000002.1:0-1667 GCA_964575715.1 uncultured Hyphomicrobiales bacterium
CCTGTTCCATCATGCAGGGAATTTTGCTGAAAACCATTGAATTTACTCGCTCATGAAGCACCAAAATTACAGCAGAATGCCGAATTTCGAGAAATTCCCTGTATTTTTCCCTGTTATCAGCAACATCGGTAGCGGAGACGAGTGCGCGCTGGACTGCCACCACCGCCAGTCTGTCCGCGTCCAACATTCTCCGCTGACTTGCGAGCCCGCACAAATCCCCAATAAACACGGGCCTTCGCACATAAACCTCCGGACTGCGACGCAACGGCCAACACCCAAAATTCCTTCTCTCCGGCCGTTTTTCTCCAAACCTCCGGACTTTGCGGATTTAGTACGGAACTCGTAAGCTATTGATATTGAGTCGCTTTTCGAGACCCCAACCTCCGCACTTTTCGCAAGATCGCTTGGAGCACCGGGGGCGACCGCACTTCAACGCTAGCAATAAGGCGGCCAGCCGATGGGATTAGTCTGCTGAATGAGCTTTGCAATCGACAGGATTTTCGGTTCCTCAAAGCGAAGTGCAACAATTTGAAGTCCAACGGGCAAGCCCTCGCTTGTCTTGCCCGCGGGCACACTTGCCGCCGGTAAGCTCACGAGGGTGACGAGGAATGCGGGCGCGATCCAATCGATATAGTTCTCGAACTTGCGCCCGTTGATCTCGGTGGGATAGTTCATCGTGACGGGGTAGGGAAGCACCGGCGCCGCCGGTGTGAGCAGGAGATCGAAGCGGTCGAAAAGCTCACGGAAGCGATGAAACACTTGTTGCCGGGTCTGTTCCGCCTTCGCCAGATCGAGGGCGGTGACCATCAGGCCGGCCTTGACGTTGCGTTTCAGGTTTTCGCCGAACTGCTCAAGCTGCGCAAGGCGAGCGAACTGCTGCCCGACCATCCACGCGCCGCGCCAGGTCTGATACGGGTCGCGGCCGTCGGAGACGTCGAACGTGATCTGCTCAACGCTCGCGCCCGCCTCGCGCAATTGCTCCGCGGCCTTGTGGCAGATGCCATCGATCTCGGCATCCACGCCAATGCCGGCGATGTCGGAGACATAGGCTACGCGCAACCCCTTGGCGTCATTCACTCGCTCGACCTCGGCCAGCGCGCTCTTCCATGGCGGCGCAACGGATATTGGCGACAGCCGGCTGAAGCCGACGATCGCGTCGAGGAACATCGCAGCGTCCTCGGCTGTGCGCGCCAGCGGTCCGTGCACTTGGCCTGGGTCCCATGCCAACGGCATCGGATAGCTCGGCGTCAGCCCCGGCGTTGGACGAATGCCGACGATTCCGCAGAACGCCGCCGGGATGCGGATGGAGCAGCCGAAATCGGTCCCCTGCGCGATCGGCAGCATGCCGGTCGCGACCGCGACCGCCGAACCGCCCGACGAGCCCGCCGGGCTCAGTTCAGGATTCCACGGGTTGCGCGTGGCACCGAACACCAAATTGACCGTGTTGGCGCCGGTCGCAAACTCCGGCGTGTTTGTCTTGGCAAGCACGATGGCCCCCGCGGCCTTCAGGCGGCGCACGACCTCGGCGTCTTCCTTAGGCACATTGTCCTTGTAGAGTGGCGAGCCATAGGTCGTGCGGATGCCGGCAGTTGCCGTGATGTCCTCGACGCCGATCGGCAGGCCGTGCATTGCGCCCACAGCCTCGCCGCGCAGTAGCGCCTGCTCGG
>CAZNSG010000003.1:0-19657 GCA_964575715.1 uncultured Hyphomicrobiales bacterium
GCCGCGCTTCGCTACGCTACGCGCGCCTCAATGCGCGCGCCAGCACAACAATAAACCAGGGCTTCACAGCCCTTTTCTCTTAACCTGACTGGTACACAATCACACCGCCCTCAGGCACATTTTTGCTCCGCCGTTGACAAAGCGAGCGGTAGAAATCACGCAGCGTCTTGCAATTGCTGCGTAAAGCAGGAGCGGCAGTAATCGACATAAAGAGCGTTACGTTCATATTATGGAGGCGGACATGAAGGCGTCCCAGGATTATTCAGAAGTTGTCGCTCGGGCTGAGAAAGCGGTTGCGTCAGTAAAAGACCCGGAGTTGAAAAAGATAGCATTTCAAAAAGTGCTAGACGATTTGCTCGGGTCATCGTCTGGTGCGAAAGAGACGAGCGTTCGCAACGTAAAGAAGCCGAGTGAGGCCAAAAAGATAGATGGCGGCGCAGCCGCAAAAGCAGGGCCAAAAGCCTACATTGAAGAACTTATTGAAGATGGCTTTTTCAAAAAGCCAAAACCAATTTCAGAGATTAAGACTGAGCTTGAAAATCTTGGCCATCATATTCCAGTCACGTCGCTAAGCGGGCCACTTCAGAAGCTTTGCCAACAGAAACAGTTACGAAGACAAAAGCCCGCTGGGTCCGGCACCTATACCTACTCAGAGTGGTAATGCGGCGAAGGATAGGCGATTGACCAGTTGTGGTGTGTGCATGTCAGCTGCGTCAGCGTTGAATAGAAAGGCTCGTCACCGGGCTGTTTGTCGCGATCTCGATGACGTCGGGCGGCGGCGCCTGGGACAATGCCAAGAAATACATCGAGGACGGCCACTACGGCGGCAAGGGGTCGGAGGCGCATAAGGCGGCGGTAACCGGAGATACCGTCGGCGATCCCTACAAGGACACCGCAGGGCCGGCGGTAAACCCGATGATCAAGATCACCAACATCGTGGCGCTTTTGCTGCTCGCGGTGCTGGCGCACTGAGCACGATCCCGGCTAATATTGCGTCCGGCTTCCTGCTCGGGAAGCCGGACCTTGCATTGTCGGGGGACGCCATGCCGCGCTTGATCTCAATGTTGCGTTTATGCGCCAAACTGCTCGCCATGGCGCTGGTGTTTGCGGCCGGCTCGGCGTACGCGCAGAGCTATCCGTCGCAGCCAATCAAGATCATCGTCTCGCTCGCCCCGGGCGGCGTTGCCGATATCCTGGCGCGAACGCTGGCGGCAAAACTCGGGGAATCCGGCAAGACCGTGGTGGTGGAGAACCGCACCGGCGCCGCCGGTGTGATCGGCGCAGACGCGGTCGCGAAATCACCGCCCGACGGCTACACGCTCTATATGGGTTTCCACGGCACGCAGTCGATCCTGCCGCATCTGCAGGCCAAACTTCCCTACGATGCGGCGAAGGATTTTGCCCCCATCATCTTCATCGCCACCTCGCCGAATATCCTGATCGTGCATCCATCGGTGCCGGTGAATTCGCCCAAGGAACTGGTTGCCTACATCAAGGCCAATCCGGGAAAATTGAGCTACGGAACACCGGGGGTTGGCAGTTCCGGACATCTCGCGGGCGAACAATTCAAGCAGCTCCACGGCCTCGACATTGTCCACGTGCATTATCGCGGCGCAGCACCGGCGCTGCAGGATTTGGTTGCGGGCCAGGTCCAGGTCATGTTCGACATCGTGCCGCTCACCAAGGAACAGCTCGCGGCCGGCAAGGTGCGCGCGCTGGCGGTGACCGCGGCCAAGCGCGAGCCGGCGGTTCCAAATGTGCCGACCATGGCGGAAACCGGCATGCCCGGGATCGAGGGCGGTCCCTGGTTTGGCCTGTTCGCTCCAGCCGGCACGCCGCGCCCGGTGATTGACTGGATTAATGCCGAGACGCGCAAGGTCTTTTCCGCTCCCGAGATTCGCGGCCGCCTGGAGGGCCAGGGGCTCACTTTGCCACTTGGCACGCCGGAAGATTTTGGCGTTCATGTGGTGGCGGAAACCAAACGCTGGGGCGAGGTCATCCGCAGCGGCAACATCAAAATGGATTACTGAAGATCTTGAACAGATAGTTGAGATATGAAAGTTCCTGTCCGCTGGTTGGCGTGGTGCGGCTGACAGAGTCAAAAACCTTGCCGTCCTTGAGACCATAGTCGGCGAGCCGCTCGACCCGGCGTGTCTTGTCGAAGTAGACCACAATCACGCGCTGCTCGATCACTTTCTGCGGCATGAAGGCAGCGGATTGCTGGCCGCGCTGCGAAATATAATAAAACGCCTCGCCGCTCACAGTCGCGACGGTGGATGGCGTGCCGAGCACAACCAGCACTTGCTCCTGCGTGGCACCCATCGGGATATGCTCCAATGCGCCCTCTGGCAGCACGTAGCCGCGCTGATAGACTTGGGTGAAGTTGGAACATCCGCCGAGCAGGAATCCGAGGGCCGCGACTGCAAGCAGGGCGTAGAGCCCTCTGCGCTGACGGGGCAGGCGATGAGAATGTTTGTTCGACACCGTCATTTCACTTTTGTTACTCTTGTCGCTTTTGTTACTCTTGCGTCCGACGTGTTGGCGAGCGTAGGCGAGGCATCCGTGACCTGCGTTGTTGGCCAGCACCGCCTGGTCGATTCCGAGTTTGATGGGCGAACCCAATGAATTTGCTGCCGTTTCGCAGTCCTGCGCAAGAACCCATCATCGCCTCTCTCTATGGCATGATCGTGGCGCAAGCGCGATCCCCCATTTTCTATAGTGGTTACGGGGTGCCCGACACGGTTAGTGGCCGTTTCGACATGATCGTGCTGCACTTGGTTCTATTTCTGGATCGGCTCAAGCGAGATTCATCCGCCGCGAAAACCGTAGGACATACCTTGGGGCAAGAGGTCTTCAACA
Organism: uncultured Hyphomicrobiales bacterium; assembly: GCA_964575715.1. Taxonomy (GTDB): domain Bacteria; phylum Pseudomonadota; class Alphaproteobacteria; order Rhizobiales; family Xanthobacteraceae; genus PNAI01. The sequence continues at coordinate 2,860 of CAZNSG010000003.1, forward strand.
TGTTTTGCCGCGACATGGATGACAATTTCCGTGAAATGGGGGTGGGCGATCTCGCGGTGCCGCGCGAGATGCGAAAGGTGGGCGAAGCCTTCTATGGCCGCGCCGCGGCCTATGAAGCGGCGCTTGCGGGAGACGAAGCGGCTCTGGTCGGGGCGCTTACGCGCAATATTTTCGGCAAGCCGTCGCATGGCGCGCAACGGCTTGCGGCCTATATACGAGAAGCTGTGAGTCAACTCGCCAGCCAGAATGGTTTTTCTCGCGCGGAGCTGCGCTTCCCGAATCCCGAACACGTTGCGTCCCCGCAGTTGGGAGAAAGCAGGCAAGCATGAGCAAGCATCTTTTGAATGAGCGTCCTTGGAGTGTGCCGGTTGCGGTAGCCGAAATCCCGGAAATCGGGCGGCGAATCGCCATGGCTGCCGACACGCATATACGCAAGGCGATCGCCCCGGTCGCGGGCGTGCAGGCGGTGGTGCGTCTCGAAGCTGAGTTTGATCTGTCGCGACACGGTCGCGATGGCGTGCACGTCGCGGGAAGCGTCTCGGCGACGATCGAGCAGCGGTGCGTGCTCACGCTCGAGCCGATGGAAAGCGAGATCGAGGAGGCAATCGATCTGGTGTTTGTCCCGCCAAGCGCGTTGCCATCGGAAACCGGCGGCGCGGAGGAGCGCTTGCCTGCGGAAGAGCCGCCGGAAAACTTTCGCGACGGTATGATCGATCTTGGCGCGGTTGCCGTCGAATTTTTGATTCTGGGAATCGATCCCTATCCACGTAAACCGGGGGTGGTTTTCCATGCGCCGCAAGCCACGGAACATGCGCCGCAAGCCACGGAACATGCACCGCAAGCCAAGAAACAAGCCGAAGAAAATGTGGCGGAACATCCCTTTGCCGCACTCGCTGCCCTGAAAAAAGGCAAATCCGGGCAGGGCCGCTAATCAGAAATCGCTAAAAACCTGCGGTTAAATGCGTTCGCAGTCCACAGGCCCTGTTGTACCAATCCGCTGACAGGCTATTGTCGCCGCCCGTCCGGTCACTTTGCGCAGGGCCGAAGTCCCGGCGTCAGCACCAACGCCGCGCAGGTTGCTCCATGCCCCAAAAGGTCCGCATCGCGCTCGACGCCATGGGGGGCGATTTCGGGCCCTCGATCGTTATCGGCGGCGCCGAACTTTCGCTCATTCGGCATCCGGGCAGCGAGTTCATTCTGTTCGGCGATCGCGCCACGATCGAGCCGCTGCTCGCGGTCAAACCTTTGCTTGCGAGCGCAGTCCGTCTTGTACACACCGATGTGGCGGTCAAAATGGAAGACAAGCCGAGCCAAGCGCTGCGCCATGGACGCTGGAAATCATCGATGTGGCTTGCGATCGATGCGGTCAAGAAGGGCGAAGCCGATGTCGCGGTGTCTGCCGGCAATACCGGCGCGCTGATGGCGATGGCGAAGTTCAACTTGAAAACCATGCCGGGGATCGATCGCCCCGCGATCGCGGCGCTCTGGCCGACGCTTAAAGGCGAGTCCATCGTACTCGATGTCGGGGCCTCGATCGGGGCCGATGCCGAGCATTTGGTTGATCTTGCGGTCATGGGTAGCGCTATGGCGCGGGTGCTGTTCGATCTTGACCGTCCGACGGTGGGCTTGCTCAACATCGGGGCGGAGGACGTCAAGGGGCTCGAGCCCGTGCGCGAGGCCGGGCAGATATTACGGGAAGAGCAATTGCCGCATCTCGAATATGTGGGCTTTGTCGAAGGGGATGATATCGGCAAAGGAACTGTCGATGTTGTCGTCACCGAAGGATTTGCGGGTAACATCGCGCTCAAGACCGCGGAAGGAACCGCCCGCCAAATGGCCGGTTATCTGAAGAGCGCCATGGCGCGCACGCTGCGCGCCAGGCTCGGCTATCTGCTGGCGCGGGAAGCATTCGATGCGCTCAGCGAGAAGATGGACCCGCGCAGATCCAACGGCGGGGTGTTTCTCGGCCTCAATGGTATTGTCATCAAGAGCCATGGCGGTACCGACCCCGAAGGCTTCGCCGCGGCGATCGATCTTGGCCACGACATGGTCCGCTATGAGTTGCTCGCCAAGATCGGCGAGATGTTGCGCCACCATGTACGCAACACCGTGATTCCAGAGATCAGCGGGGCGTCCTCGTGAGCATGCTGCGGTCCATCGTCATGGGCTGCGGGAGCTACCTGCCAGCCCGGGTGTTGTGCAACGCGGAACTTGCGCGCACCCTGGAGACGTCCGACGAATGGATCGTCCAGCGCACAGGAATCCGCGAACGCCGCATCGCGGCGCCGGGCGAAGTAACATCCGCGCTTGCAATCGCCGCCGCGCGTGCTGCACTTGAGCATGCAAAAATCGATGCTCAATCGATCGATCTGATCGTACTTGCAACCTCAACTCCAGACAACACATTCCCCGCTGTCGCTGTCACAGTACAGGCGGGTCTTGGCATCACACGCGGGGCAGCCTTCGATGTGCAGGCGGTGTGCACAGGTTTCATCTTTGCGCTTGCAACCGTGGACGGGATGCTGCGGACCGGAACCTTCAAGCGCGCGCTGGTGATCGGAGCGGAGACCTTCTCGCGCATCCTCGATTGGAACGACCGCGCAACTTGCGTACTGTTTGGCGACGGTGCGGGCGCGCTCGTGCTGGAGGCGCAGCAGCAGTCCGGCGCGCGCGCGGATCGCGGTGTGCTCACCACTCATCTGCGCTCCGACGGGCGTCACAGGTCAAAGCTCTATGTTGACGGTGGTCCATCCTCGACCCAGACCGTGGGGCAGCTCCGCATGGAGGGGCGTGCGGTGTTCAAACACGCGGTGGCGATGATCACCGATGTGATCGAGGACGCCTTCAAGGTCACCGGGATCACGGCAAAAGACGTTGATTGGTTCGTGCCGCACCAGGCCAACAAGCGCATTATCGACGACAGTGCCGATAAACTCGGCATCGCGCCGGAGAAGGTTGTCAGCACGGTGGATCTGCATGGCAACACTTCTGCCGCGTCGATCCCGCTCGCGCTGGATGTCGCAATCAAGGACGGCCGCATCAAGCGCGGCGACCTGGTTCTGCTGGAAGCCATGGGCGGGGGGTTCACTTGGGGGTCCGCGCTGGTGCGCTGGTAGAGGGCAGTTTCCTCCAAAGCCCGGTTGACCGGACAGCGTGAAGCTAATATCGTTGCAAATTCAGGTAGATAAAGCGCCGAGAGCGGGGCGGGCGATGGCCGGAAAAACGATTACACGCGCAGATTTGTGCGAAGCGGTGTATCAGAAGCTTGGACTCTCGCGCACCGAGTCGGCGGCGCTCGTCGAATTGGTGCTGCAAGAGATCACCAATTGCCTGGAGCGCGGTGAAACTGTGAAATTATCCTCGTTCGGTTCGTTCGTGGTGCGCAAAAAAGGTCAGCGCATCGGCCGCAATCCGAAGACCGGCAAGGAAGTCCCGATTTCGCCGCGCCGGGTGATGGTGTTCAAGCCTTCCGCGATTCTCAAGCAACGTATCAACTCGAACGGCCAGATTTCGTAGTCCATCAAACGCCCGCGAAGGGCTCGTAGGGGAGGCGGCTTTGGACAAGGCGCCCGATGCCTTCCGCACCATCAGCGAGGTGGCAGCCGATCTCGACCTGCCGCAGCATGTGCTGCGATTCTGGGAGAGTCGGTTCCCGCAAATCCGGCCGATGAAGCGCGCCGGCGGGCGACGCTATTATCGCCCCGACGATGTCGATCTGCTGCGCGGCATCCGACATCTGCTTTATGGCGAGGGCTACACCATTCGCGGCGTGCAGCGAATACTGCGTGAACAGGGACCGAAGTTTGTGCAGGCGGTGTGGCAGCCGGGCGCGGCGCAACCGGGACCGCCGACCGGCGACGATCAGTCGCCGGACGAAGCGGATCAGCTTGTGCCAGATATGGCCGCGCGCAATGTATTTGGCATGCCCAAATCATCGTTCCCGCAGGTCGAGCCGGAATTGCCCGGGCCGCCGCTCGCAAACGTAGGTATTGCTCCCGTAGTCCAGCCGGGATTGCGATCGGACGAGGTGCGCAAGCTGCAGGCGGCGCTTGAGGAACTCAGCGAATGCCGGCGGATGGTTGACGCTGCGCTGCGATCCGATGCTGCGTAGCGATTGAGAGTCTCTCCAATCCATCGCATCTGATTTCCGATCGAGGCATGACGACCGCAGGAGTAAGGCGATCGTGGAACCCCTGAAAATCGCGCGTGAGCTCGACGACGTAGTCACTCCACTCGATCGCGCGCCGACGCCCTATGATGACAAGATTTATTCCGCGGAGTGGCGAGCGTGGCGCGACCCGAAAATTCCAGATTGGATCGATCCGGTTGGCGTGCTGCTGGATCGTCACACCGGGTCGGCCATCGAAGCCAAGAGCGCGATCATCGCGGAGGGAAATGCCGTCAGCTATGGCGAGCTTAGGCACCTGGTGCGCAAATATGCCGGGGCACTTTCGTCGATCGGGGTCGTGCCGGAATCGCGACTGCTGCTGTTCGGCACCGACAGCCTGGATTACGTGGCGACTTGGCTTGGCTCGGTGCATTGCGGCGCGGTCCCGGTGGTGGTGTCCGATCTCTACAAGCAAAAGGACCTGCTCTACTTCCTAATCGATACGGCGGTGCGCCTGCTGTTGATCGACAGCGAACAATTGCCCAAGCTGATCGAGATCGCGGCCGAACTTCCCTCGACGCTCAAGACGATATTGGTTCGGGGCGAATTGTCACCCGAGATCAAACGGCACTTTCCCCGCCAAACCGTGTTCGGCTTGCCCATGGTGGTCGCGGGCGCCGCCGATCTGAATGCGCCTTACATTCGGCACGCCAACGACGTGACCTACATGTTCTATTCCGGCGGCACCACCGGTACGGCTAAGGGCATCACCCATCTGGCGCATGATTTTGTCTTGGTCCCGGAGCGGCAGGGCCAGTTCTGGCAATATAAAAGCGACGACGTCGTGTTTGCGACATCAAAGAAGTATTTCACCCACGGGCTTTGGCCGGGGGTTCTGGTCCCGCTCTATTGGGGTGCGACGGTGGTGCTGGAGCGCCGGCCGTCGACACCGGAAGTCGTCCTTGCGACTTTGCGTGAACGCAACGTTTCGAAGTTGATCACGGTTCCCACTGTGCTCAAGAATGTGATTGAGCACGTGAGCCTGAGCAAGGAAGCGACGCGATTTCCCGCGCTGAAATTCGTGGTGAGCGCATCGGAAAAAATGCCGCCGGAGATGTTCGAGCGCTTTCATAAATTGTTCGGGGTGGAGTTGTTCGACTCGATCGGCAGTTCCGAGATCACCTATGAATGGATTGCGAACCGGCCAAAATCGTTCAAACGCGGCAGCCTCGGCAAGCCGGTGTTTGGCTACGAAGTGCGACTGGTCGGCGCCGATGGACAGGACGTGACCGCAGCGAATGTTCCGGGCGAGGCATGGATCCGGAGCCGGACCGCGTGTTTCTACTATTGGCGCAAGTATGACAAATCGCGCGAGACCTTCGTGGGCGAGTGGGCGCGGACCGGCGACCATCTGCATTTCGACGAGGATGGTTTCTTCTGGTTCAGCGGCCGCGCCAATGATCTCTTCAAGGTGAAGGGCCTGTGGATTTCGCCGCTCGAAATCGAGGCGGCGCTCACGCGCCACCCGGCGATCCGTGAGGCGGCGGTGGTGCCGTTCACCGACGCCGACGGCCTGACCAAGCCGAAAGCCTATCTGGTCCTGCGCGAAGGATTTCAAAAGGGCGAGCAATTGTTCGCCGAATTGCGCGCGGCGATCGTTCCGCTCGGGTCATATATGATCCCCGCAGCTTTCAGTTTTCTCGATCAGCTTCCGCGCACGACTCTGCTCAAGATCGATCGGCGCGCGTTGCGCGATCGGTAAAGCCAAGCCGGTCTGCACAAGGTTGCAAGATTTCAGTCAGTCAAAATTGCAGCGGGCGAAAAAATCAAAAGTGATGCGGATGCATTCCTCCGGCTTTTCGATCTGCAACATATGGCCGGTTCCTTCGACAAAGCCGTAATCGTAGCCGCCTTCGCGTCCGAGCGCCTGGTTTGCCGGTCCGGTCGCGGGGCCGCCCTTCATGTTGGGATCGGCGCCGATCAATTTCACCGGCCCGCCAAATTCGCGGGCGAACGGCCAGAGATTGAGCGTAAGGGCCTCGGCATAGATCGCCGCCTCGTTTTCCGGCGCGCACACCAGGACATAGCCTTCGCCGTCGGGGCTCTTGCGCAGCACCGAGCGGGCCATCAGTTCGTGAACGTCGGGTACCCAGTTTCTGGTGGCGCGCGATTGCAGATATTCCGCGGTCAGTTCGTCCACCGAGGCAAACCGGCGGCGCCGGCCGCGCGCCCATTCGACCAGCTTGTCCTCGAAAATCTTCATGGCGTCGTAAAGGGGATGGCTGGGCGGCGGAACGTCCGGCGGATCGAATAGAACCAGTGCGTCCCAACGCCAGCCGATCTCAATGGCGTGCTTCATGGCGGTGCGCGCGGACATCGAATGGAAGATGCCAGCAGTGCGTTTTTCGCCGAGCTGGGATCGGACGGCCGCAACGACGCGTTCAAGATCGCGGGCCAGCTGCTCATAATGATGATTGGCCGGCTCGACCGGGATGTTCTCGCCGTGGTTGCGAAAATCAAAAACGATCAGGTCGTAGTTGGTCAGAAGGTGGCGCCAGTAGGGGTAATAGGCATTAGCGGCAAAGCCGTTTCCGTGCGACAGCATGATGCGAGGGCGAGCGGGATTGCCATGGCGTCGGACCTTAATCTTAGCGCCGTCGTCAAGGCCGACCTCGAAAATGGTGCTGGGTGTGGGAAGCTCGAAGGGCGTCATCGTCTCCGCCGCGTTTGCTTGGATATGGAGGCGAACGGAAGCGACCTGCTGTGACGCGCTGGTCTCGTCACTTTACCTCGGTTCGGCGCCGATGCTAGCATAACCCTTGGCGGCGCAAAGAAATTTTGCCAAGTGCTGCGACTTGTCAGACAAAGCTTCGGTAGACTTGGCTTTGAAGGCCACTTCGAAACAAGTCAGTTCGAAACAAGGCCAGCTTGAAACAGCGCGGGCATGCAGCCGCGCGAGTGGGTGAATTTGGTGTCAAAAGTTCTCGGCACGTCGGTGCGTCGGAAGGAGGATCCCGCCCTGTTATCGGGGCGCGGCAGGTATGCTGACGATCTACCTGTTCAGGTAGGCACTCTGTACGCGCATGTCGTCCGCTCGCCCCGCGCGCACGCAAAAATATTGCAGATCGATACAGCGGAGGCGCTCGCACAACGCGGGGTGTGGGCAGTCATTACCGGCGAGGAGGTGCAAAAACTTTCCGATCCGTTCCTGATCGCGCTCAAGGCGCCCATTCATCAATGGTCGCTGGCGGTCGAGCGGGTGCGCTATGTGGGCGAGCCGGTTGCGCTGGTGGTGGCGGAAGACCGCTATCTGGCCGAAGACGCGGCTGAGCGGGTGCAGATCGAATATGAGCCGCTGCCCGCTGTGGTCGACCCGTTGGCGGCATGCCGAAAAGATTCTCCCTTGCTGCATGCGGAAGCCAAGAGCAACGAAATTTCGGTGCGGAAGTTTTGCTATGGCGACGTCAAAAGCGCGTTCGCCAAGGCCGACGCGCATGTCAAACTCTCCGTCGATTACGCGCGCATGTCGTTCACGCCGATGGAATGCTACGTGGTTGTCGCCAGCTATGATCCGATCCACGACAGCTACGATGTGCTGGCAAATTTCCAGGGCCCCTTCAGCACGCATCCAGTGATGGCGCGCGCGCTGCGCGTGCCGGGAACGAAATTCCGCGTCCGCATTCCGCCCGACAGCGGCGGCAGCTTCGGCATCAAGCTCTCGGTTTTTCCCTACATGGTGCTGGCGGCCATCGCGGCGCGCATCACCGGGCGGCCGGTGAAATGGGTGGAGGATCGTGCCGAGCACCTGCTGGCGGCAAGCTCTGGGCCCAATCGCATCACGGAAATCGAGGCGGCGGTGAGCAAGGACGGGCGTATCCTGGGGCTCAAGCTCGATCAGCTGGAGGACTATGGCGCGTTCCTGCGCGCGCCAATGCCGGGGCCGCTCTATCGCATGCACGGCGCGGTGACGGGGGCCTATGACATTGCCAATGTGGACGTGACCAACCGCGTCGTGCTCACCAACAAGATGCCGGCGAGTCTTATTCGGGGTTTCGGCGGCCCTCAGCTTTATCTGGCCCTGGAGCGGCTGGTGCATCGGATCGCGGTCGAGCTCAAGCTCGATCATCTCGACGTCATCAAGCGCAATCTCGTTCCGGCCAAAAGCTTTCCCTACAAGACGGCCGCCGGCGCGCTCTACGATTCCGGCGACTATCAGCGCGCAATCGAGAACACGGTCGGCAACGGACGCCTGGCGGAACTCAAGCACCGGCGGGATGCCGCGCGTGACGCCGGCCGGTACTACGGCATCGGATTTTCCGCCGTGGTCGAGCCGGGCATGTCGAACATGGGCTACCTCTCGACCCTGCTCACGGCCGACACGCGCGAAAAGGCCGGCCCCAAGAATGGCGCCGTGTCGATGGTCACGGTCAATGTCGATCCGCTTGGCGCGGTTTCGGTCACCGCCGATGTGACGGTGCAGGGACAGGGGCACGAGACGGTAATTTCGCAGATTGTCGCGGAGCGGCTTGGGCTCAAGATCGAGGACGTCGATGTTGTGCTCGAACTCGACACCGCCAAGGATCAATGGTCGATCGCGGCCGGAACCTATTCGTGCCGGTTCACACCCGGCACGGCGGTGGCGGCCCACATGGCGGCGGGGCAGATCCGCGACAAGCTTGCAAAGATCGCGGCCAAGCAGCTCAATGTGCTGCCCGATGACATTGAATTCGTCGACGGCAAGGTGCGCAGCCGCGGCAACCCGGACAATGCCATGCCATTCGGCCGCGTGGCGGGAACGGCGCATTGGTCACCGGTCATGCTCCCCGACGGCATGGCGCCGGGCCTGCGCGAGACCGGGATCTGGTCGCCGCCGGAACTCGAGCCGCCTTCCGCCGACGACCGGATCAATACCTCGCTGACGTACGGATTTGTCTTCGACATGTGCGGGGTCGAGATCGATCCGCTGAGCTATCATGTTCATGTCGATCGCTATGTGTCGATGCACGATGCCGGACGCCTGCTCAATCCGATGATCGCCGAGGGGCAGATGCATGGCGCTTTCGCGCAGGGGATCGCGGCGGCGCTGTACGAGGAATACGTCACGGATGCGGATGGTGCGTTTCTCTCAGGGACGTTCGCGGACTATCTGGTGCCGACGGTGAGCGAAATTCCGCCGGTGGAATTTCTGCACCAGGAAACGCCTTCGCCGTTCACGCCGCTCGGCGCCAAGGGACTGGCGGAAGGCAATTGCATGAGCGTGCCGGCCTGTATCGCCAACGCGATCGCAGACGCGCTGGGCGTCAAAGATGTTTCGTTGCCGGCCTCACCACGGCGTATTCATGCGCTGCTGGAACAGGTGCAGGTGCAGCGAAAAGGCGCGATGGCGCGCGCGGCCGGAGATCGGCGATGAAGCCGCGTCGGTTCGACTACATTCGTCCGGAGAGCGCCGATGAGGCGGTCGCGTTGCTCGACGAGTATGGCGAGGCGGCACGCGTGCTGGCGGGCGGGCAATCGCTGATGGCGATGCTCAATCTGCGCTTGGCGGAGCCCGAGGTGCTGATCGATGTTTCGCGCCTGGCGGAGCTGGATACGATCCGCGAGAGCGGCGGAAAAATCGAGGTGGGCGCGGCGGTGACGCAGAACAAGTTGCTGGCGTGGCCGGCGCTGGCGGAGAAGCTGCCGCTGGTGGCGAAGATGCTGCCCTTCGTCGGTCATTTCCAAACCCGCAACAAAGGCACCGTCTGCGGCTCGATCGCGCATGCCGATCCCAGTTCGGAATTGCCGCTGGCGTTCGCCATGCTCGGCGGAGAAGTTGTTTTGCGCTCGAAAAATGGAACACGCGTGCTGCCGGCAAAGGATTTTCAGCTCGACATGCTCACCACCGCGCGCGAACCGCAGGAGCTGATCGCCGCCGTGCGTTTTCCGGTGCAGAGCGGGAAACAGGTGGCGTTCCGCGAAGTGGCGCGCCGCCATGGCGACTTCGCCATTATCGCGATCGCGGTTGTTATCGAGGGAAAAAACATATTCCGGCTTGGCGTTGGCGGCATGACCGGGCGGCCGGCGTTGCGGCAGATCAGGGCCGATGGAGATGCCGCCGTGCGCGATGCGGCGGAGGCGTTTGCGTCGGAGCTGGAAGGTTATGAAGACATGCATGCGTCGGCTGGCATGCGGCGCGATCTGCTGCGCAACCTGGCTCCGGTCGTGGTGCGAGAGGCTCTGCAATGCGCCGCGTGAACCGCGATCAACGCGCCACGATCAATCTCACGCTCAACGGCCGGAAGGTATCGGGCGAGGCGGAGCCGCGCATGTTGCTCTCGGATTTTCTGCGCCAGGAACTGGGCGCGACCGGCACGCATGTGGGGTGCGAGCATGGCGTGTGCGGGTGCTGCACCGTGCTGATCGACGGGGTCGCTTCGCGCTCGTGCCTGACGCTGGCGATCCAGGTCGAAGGCAGGACAGTGCAGACGGTGGAGTCGCTTGCCAGCGCGGACGGCAAGCTCAATGCGCTGCAAAAGGCGTTTCAAGACAATCACGCGCTGCAATGCGGATTCTGCACGCCAGGAATCCTGATGTCGTTCACCGATTATCTGGCCAAAAATCCCAAGCCGTCGGACGCTGAAATAACCGAAGTATTAAGCGGACATCTGTGCCGCTGCACGGGCTATGCCGGGATCGTCGCGGCGATCAAGGAAGCGTGCGGCTCCAAATAATACAAGCGGCGTTTAACGTTGACTCGCCTCATCCTGAGGAGGACGCCATAAGCGCGTTAACGCGCGTCTTCGACGCGCTATGGCGTCCGTCTCGAAGGATGGCTGCACGCTCCGACCTGGGCCATCCTTCGAGACGCGCACTTCGTGCGCTCCTCAGGATGAGGTATGAGTACGGATCTATCGCCGCTGGTATAATCACCTTGCAAGGAGCAGGAACAATGGTCGAATCCACCGCCTCCAAGCCGTATCGCGAGCTTGTCACCATCGGCGGCAAGAATGTCGTGCTGCATCACCACGAGCCGCCGGTCATCAACGCCGGCGTTGTCGAGAACGCCGACATCTTCCGCCTGATCAATATTTTCGCGGAGAAATATTCTCCGTCCAATATAGACAAGGCGGACGGCATACCGCTGCGGCTTTACACGTCGGATCGGGTCAAGATCGATGTTTCAAAACGCCGCAAGCACGACATGGGGTTCTGGCACCGCAATGTCGACGCGCACGAGATCATCTTCTGCGTCAAAGGTGCGCTCAAATGGGAAACCGAAATGGGCGTCAAGGTCATGCACCCGGGCGACATGCTGATGATTCCAAAGGGAATTGGACATCGCTCGATGCTGTGCGAGGATTCGACTGACGAAAACGTGCTGATTGAGCTTAAAATTGCCGACGATCTTACCTATGTGGGCGAAAACAAATAGGCGAGCGTTCCGTGCAGGCTGCCGTTTTCGGCGATCACAAGCTCGGCATTCCGTATCGGCCGATCGCCGATCTGTTCGCAAAATACCGCGCGCGCGATCCGGACAAAACGGCCATTGTCGATCTTGACGGCGCGTCATCCATTACCTTCGGCGAACTCGACCAGATCACGACGGACATCGCAGCCGATCTCAAGCGCAGGGGCCTGCAAAAAGGCGAGCGCGTGCTGCTGCTGTCGGATGAATGTCTGGAAAAGCTTCTAATCTGGTTCGGCGTTTGGAGGATCGGCGCGGTGATCTGCCCGCTGAACATCGAGATCAACGAAAAGATGATGGTGGAGCTCACCCGATCGGTGAATCCAAAGCTGATCTTCTGTCACAAGGATCTCGATATGGCCGCGCTGGCCGGGGATCATCCGGCGCCGCGATTGTGTTTCGGACGCTGGGGAACGACGCCTGATCCGCAGGATGAATTCTTCACTAAGCTGAAAAAAGGCCGCCAAGGCGGTGAAGTACCCGAGCGTAACAATCCGGATGATGTTGCGTGCATCTTCTGCACGTCAGGTACGACGGCGCGGCCGAAAATCGTGGTCTACGATCATTGCGCCTATTGGCTCAACGGACTTTCCACTCTGGAATTTTTGGGACTCACCGAAGACGACCGGACTTTGGAATACCGCTCCTTCGGCTGGAATTCCGCGCAAGTGCTGAGCCTGATGCCTTTCCTGGAGAAGGGCCTGACCATGCATATCGCCAAGCGGTTCTCGCACAGCCGGTTCTTTGAGTGGATCAAGACCTGCGGCATTACTTTTTCCGCCGGCGTTCCGACCGTGCTCAACATGCTGCTCAACAAGCCGCTCGGGTATAGCGCAAAGGACGTTCCGAGCTTGCGGCTGATGACGTGCAGCACTGCGCCGCTCACCGCGCAGCAGTGGAGGCAGTTCGAGGAAATGTATGGAGTGAAGCTGCTGCAATGCTATGGCATGTCGGAGGCGGGATGGGTGTGCGGTAACCGCACCTATAAAAACAAAGTTGGCACGGTGGGCGTGCCGGCGCTGCACCAGGAATTCGAAATCGTGGATGCGGGCGGCAAGCCCGTTGCGGCGGGTGTCGAGGGCGAGATCACCGCCGGCGGTCCGCACACGGCGATCGGATATCTGCGCGATGACGGCACCATCGAGCCGATCCGGCCGGCGCGGATCAAGACCGGCGATCTCGGCATCATGGACGACGAAGGTTTTGTGCGCGTGTCCGGCCGCAGCAAGGACCTCATCATTCGCGGCGGGGTCAACATCGCGCCGCTGGAAATCGACGAGATTATGCTCAAGCACCCGGGCATTCTCGATGCCGCGGCGGTCGGCGTGCCGGACAAGATCTACGGCGAGGAGATCGTGTGCTATGTGGCGGCGAAGGACCCCGGGCTGACCGAAGCGAGCGTCTTGGCGCATGCGCGGCAGCATCTTCCTCCCGCCAAGGTTCCCAAACAAGTCTTGATCGTGCCGGAACTGCCCAAGAGCGATCGCGGCAAGGTGTTGCGCGATAAGTTAAGGGAAGACTGGATCAAGCGAAATAAGGGATCGGCGTGATGCTCACTCTCCATTGTCATTCCGGGGCGCTCGCCAAGCGAGCGAACCCGGAATCCAGACATAAACTCAGTTCGTGCATCTGGATTCCGGGTCCGGCGCACCCAGGTCGGCTTTAGCCGACCTGGGCTTCTTAATGTGCCGATCTCGGGTAAACCCGAGATCGGTGCGCCGTCCCGGAATGACGACCAAGAGTTTTTCCGCAGACGGATCGATGTGATAGAGTTTGGATCAAACCGCGCACAGGAATCCGCATTATGGACGCTCTCACCAAAACCAAGTCCAAGCTCACGCGTAAATCGAGCGTTGCGGCGCGCACCCCGGGGCGCTACTCCGATTTGCACGATCATGTGCGCGCGCTCGACAAGGCGGGGCTGCTGGTCAAAGTCGATCGCCCGATCAACAAAGACACCGAGATGCATCCGCTGGTGCGCTGGCAGTTCCGCGGCGGGATCGAGGAAAAGGATCGCAAGGCGTTTTTGTTCACCAATGTGATCGACAGCAAGGGCCGCAAGTACGACATCCCCGTGCTGGTGGGCGGGCTTGCCGCCAACCGCGAGATTTACCGCATTGGTATTGGCTGCAAGTTCGAGGAGATCGACGAGCGCTGGGTGCGGGCGGCGCAAAACCCGATTCCGCCGCGAGTCGTGGAAAACGCGCCCTGCCATGAAATTGTGATTACCGGCAAAGCGCTCGACAAGCCGGGGAAGGGGCTCGATGGGCTCCCGCTGCCGATCTCGACGCCGGGATGGGACATCGCGCCCTATGCGACGCTCTCGCAATACATCACCAAGGATCCCGACACCGGCGTCCAGAACATGGGCAATTATCGCGGCCAGGTGAAAGCGCGGCGGCGGCTGGGAATGAACCCATCGCTCGAGCTGCGCCCCGGCATCTACAATCACTGGGAAAAACTGCGCGAGCGGGGATTTAAGAAACTGCCTTGCGCCGTCGTGCTCGGCGCGCCGCCCTGCATCACCTTCGCCTCGGTGCAGAAGCTGCCGGAGAGTTTGGACGAAATCCATGTGGCGGGCGCGCTGGTGGGCGCGCCGATCAATGTGGTGAAGGCGAAAACGGTCGATCTGCTGGTACCGGCGGAGGCCGAAATCGTGATCGAGGGCTTCATCGACACCGAATATCTCGAGCCGGAGGCGCCGTTCGGCGAGTCGCATGGGCATGTGAACCTGCAGGAGTTCAACGCCTATATGGACGTGACCGCCATCACGCGCCGGCGCGATGCGATACTGACTTCGATCATCTCGCAAGTGACGCCGAGCGAGTCGAGCCTGATCAAGCGCATCTGCATGGAGCCGCTGTTTCTCAATTTCCTGCGCAGCACGCTCGGCATCAAGGGCGTCAAGCGCGTGTCGATGCACGAGCCGCTGACCAATATCCGCAAGGTCATTGCGCTCATCGTCGAGCGCGACATGCCGACGACGGAAATCTGGCGCGCGCTCTATGGCGCGGCGGTGCTGCATCGCGCGGCGGGCAAATATGTGATTGCCCTTAACGACGACATCGATCCCGAGAACGCCGATGCGATTCTGTGGGCCATGTCGTACCGCGCCAATCCCAATCTCGACTTCCACATCCTGCCGCATCGCGACCAGGGCCATGGTCCGCGCAGCAAGCGCAATAACGGCCAGGATGCTTCGGTGCTGATCGACGCGACGTTGAAAGAAAATTTCCCGCCGATCTCGCTGCCCAAGCGCGAGTACATGGAGCGGGCCAAAGTGATCTGGGAGGAATTGGGATTACCCAGGCTCAAGCCGGAGTCGCCTTGGTACGGCTATTCATTGGGCGAATGGTCGCCGGAGCTGGATGAGGCAGCCAAGCGCGCCACACGCGGCGATTATTTTGAGACCGGCAAGCAGCTGGAGAAGCGGCGGCGCAAGGACGTGCGCATGAATACGGAAGTGCGCAACGTCAAGGAACGCAAATCGAAGTCGTAGCGAAAAATCGTCGGACTTTCACAGATTCAGCCGCAAACTCGTCCCACGCACCGCGACTGACTGACGTCACGGCCGCCCAACAATATGCCCATCGTTGACGACCATCTCTTCGCTCGATAACCGCCAATTCGGAGTGTCGGACCGGTTGGGTAAGGCCAATATCAAATATTTGAGTTTATTATGGTCGGAGCGGGGAGATTTGAACTCCCGACCCCCAGTCCCCCAGTGCGCGGTGCAAGATGATCCATTGTGTTTCTATGTCAAGACGTTAGCCGACCTTGCGGACGGTGCTGCGGGATTTTCTGCGGGACTTTTGGAACGCATCCAGTGCGTCGGCGACTTCAGCCGTGGCCACGTGCGCGTAGCGTGTCGTGGTTTTGATGTCCGAGTGATTGAGGATGCGCTGGACCAGCTTGAGATTGCCGGTGGCGCGCAGCACCTTGGTTCCGAGATCGTGGCGGAAGTCGTGGAATCGGAAATCCACGACGCCAGCGGCCTTGCGGATGCGCTTCCATTGCGTTTTGACGCCGTTGAAGGTGATCGCGTAGCGCCGCCCTTTGACACGCTCGCCACGCGTCCGCTGCGCGATGTATGTGAAGACGAACGTGCCGTCATGACCCCGCAGAGGCCAAAGGATTTTGCGGACCTCTGCCGTGATCGGCGCCGTCACAAGCTTGCCGCCCTTGCCCTTTTTCGTGATCGTCTTGGTATCCCAATTGACCTCAGACCAGCGGAGCAAGCATTCGCGCAAGCGGAGCCCTGTGGCGCGGGCGAAGTCGAAAAACGGCTCATAGTCCTCGCGGGTATGATCCTCTAGGCGCTCGCCTTCGTCGCCGTGCAGCTCCCGGACCCGCTCGATCGGCTCGTCGAGCATGTAGTCGGACCATTTCGGCTCCCTGTCAAAGCGGATGCCCCAGGCCTTAGCGCGGGTGAAGAGTTTCTTGAGAACTTCGGTCGTACTGCGGTTCACCGTACCGTTTGAGATCAGCGGGCAGTCGACGAACTTCCTCTTTTTGCTGCGCTGTATCCGATGGCCCCGGCGCCACGCGACCAACTTGGCAACGTCATCGCCCTGGATATCGCAAAGGCGCTTGCTGCCGCCGAAGTAGGAAACGAGACGCTGAATGTCGCGCCAGGTGTCGGAGCTGCCAGCGTGGTGCTTGCCGATCTCTTCCCAGTAGCGCCCGGCGGCAATGTCGATCGTGAGACTGCCACCATCGGCGCGCGCCGATGCGATTTGGATTTTCGCGCGCTCGCGCTTGTCGCGCTCTATGCCTTCGGCTTCACGCTTGTTCGTGCATTTTGTAGAGCCGAGAAAGCGATGACCCCTGTACCAGAAATCGAACTGGTAGAACGGGGTGCCTGCTTTGAGGAAGACTGACATTGAATGCTCCTGGCTCGGCGTTCGATGAACTCATTAAGATCGGCGTCGGCGAAACGTTTGCATTTCCGTTTCTTGCCCCGGCCCATGTCGATGAAGCGCAACTCGCCATCGTCGACATAACCGTTCAGCGTCTTGACCGACACCTTGAGGATGCCGGCCGCTTCTTTCGGAGTTCGGAGATCGGTCATGACAATCACGGCTCGATCTTTTGGCCGATCTTGTCCGGCCAACGATGAATGATCCTGGTGGTAATTGAATCTGCCATGACCGTGGTGAGCTGCACGAAACCGGCGACGATGTACCTTAGTTCTGCGGACTGTCCCTGCGGCTCAAGGATTTGGCGCTGCGCTTCCATAATGCGAA
>CAZNSG010000004.1:0-6703 GCA_964575715.1 uncultured Hyphomicrobiales bacterium
GCGATCAGCGCCTGTAAATCGTCGCGGTCGGCGAGCGCGCGCGTGCGCGCCGGCGCCCAGACGCGCTCCAGCAGCGCGCGCGCGGCGGCCGGGGTCTTCGCCATGGCATCGTCGAGCCGGTAGTGTGCAAAGCTGGCAAAGCCGAGCAGCTTGGCCCGCGCGGCGCGCAATCGCACCGTCTCGGCGATGATCGCCGCATTGTCTGTCTCCCCGCCGCCCTCGCCGCGCGTCATCCAGGCGCGGAATATTTTTTCGCGCAGATCGCGCCGCGCTGAGAACTGCAAAAACGGCTCAACACTGGAGCGCGACAGCGTGATGGCGTACTTGCCGCCCTGCCCGCGCTCCTCCGCCGCTCCCTGCGCCGCCGCGCGCAAAAAATCAGGCAGGCCGGCCAGCTCGTCTTCGCTCTCCAGTACCAGCGCATAGGCCTGCTCGTCGGCCAGCACATTTTGCGAAAACGCCGTGCCGAGCGCGGCCAGCCGCTCGGTGAGAGTGGCAAGTTTTTGCTTGTGCTCGTCGTCGAGCGCGGCGCCGCTGCGCTTAAAACTCGTCTGATAACGCTCAAGCACGCGCGCCTGCTCGGGCGTCAATGCCAGCCGCTCGCGCGCTTGGTAAAGCGTGTCGATGCGCGCGTACAGCGCCGCATTCATGTGGATCGTGTTCCAGTGCTTGGCGAGCCGCGGCGCAAGCTCGCGCTCAAGCGCGAGCAGCGCGTCGTTGGTGTCCGCGCCGGCGAGCAGGTCGAAAGTGTCGTTGACGCGCGCCAGCGCCCGCCCGCTCAATTCCAGCGCCGCGATGGTGTTGTCAAACGACGGCGGGGCGGGATTTTGCGTTATCGCCACCACCTCCATCTCATGCTCGGCGAATGCGCGCGCGAACGCCGGCTCGAAATGCTCCGGCCTGATCGCACCAAATGGCGGCACGCCGAACGGCGTGGACCACGCGGAGAAGAAGGGGTTAGAGGAAACCCGGCTATGCGCAGAAGATATGATCATGTTACTCCCGTGCCTCGCGGCCGTGAAAAATCCGCAGCATCACGAGCCGCTCGTTATCATAGCGATACTGAAATACGTAGGCCGCATTGAGAACCTGCAAGACGATCTGCCGGTATTCCTCGCGGCCGGCGATCGGACGTCCGAGTAGCGGATGCTCGGACAGGATTTGCGCTTTGGCGATAATCTCGTCGGCGACAATCTTGGCAAGCCAGGGATGCTGTTGCTGGAGAAAGTTTGCAAATCGATCAAGATCGGCGAGCGCGTCGTCCGACCATTCGAGCTTCATCGCTCAGGCCAGCGACGGAAAGCGGGTGTTCCCCAGGTCCGCAGCCAGCGCACGACCTCTTCATGAGGCCTGGTCGCGCCGCCGGATTCCACCGCCTTCCAACGGCGGTCCAGTTCGGCGATCTCCTCGGAATCGACGGCGATCGGCGCGCTGTCAAAGACCGCTAACTCCGCCACCAACTCGGCAACGCTCACGCCGCGCTCAGCGGCCCGCGTTTTCAGTGTCGCCGCGGTGGCTTCATCCACTTCGATGGTTTGCGTTTTCATAACCCCAGCATAATGGAGCCATCGCGACTGTCCAAGTGACTGGCGCAGGGATAAATAGCCAACCGGCACCGCCACGTCGGTGGGCGTTTTGCCGATCCAGCCCTAATATTGTGTCCGGCCATGAAACGTGGAGATTTAAATGCCCGCGCTGACCCTCGAGCAAGCCAACCGCATCATCACGGCCATCCTCAAGCGCGGCGCCAAGCTCGATTGCCGCCCGCTCGCGGTGATCGTGGTCGAGCCCGGCTGCAAGGTGAAGGCGTTCCAGAAGGAGGACGGCTCCTCCATGATCCGGTTCGAGATGGCTTTGGGCAAAGCCTACGCCGCGCTCGCGCTCGGCCGCTCGTCCAAGCTCGTGCGCGTGCGCGCCGAGGAGAAACCGATCTTCATGAAGTATTTGATCGCGGCGAGCGGCGAGCAGATTTTCCCCGAAGGCGGCGGGATGCAAATCCGCGATCGCGACGGCGAAGTGATCGGCGCTGTCGGCGTCACAGGAGATACCGAGGATCGCGACGAGGAGCTTGCCGCCCATGGCATCCATGCCGCGGGCCTGAAGACCGACGAGGACTGCAAGCACCTCGGCCGCCGCGGCGGCGTGCGGCTGACAAAATAATACCAGCTCTCTCAATTCGTCATTCCGGCCGAGCGAAGCGAGAGCTGGAATCCATAACCACCGACGGCGATTATAGATTCCGGGCTCGCGGGCTAAAGCCCGCGCCCCGGAATGACGAGTCGATATTCATGCAGGTTGGTTTTCCTCTATTGAGCGCGGCATTCATGCTAAGGTGGACGCTATCCGATGCCGGCAAAAAACCGCAGGTGGCAACCATGCGCAACTGCACGATGCTGGGTCCCATAGCCGCCTGCGCGCTGGCACTCGGCGGCAGCGCCGCGGCGCAAGATTGGCCGACGCGGCCGCTCACTATGGTGGTGCCGTTCGCCGCCGGCGGCCCGGTCGATTTGCTCGGCCGCCTGCTGCAGCCGCACTTAAGCGAGGCGCTGGGCCAGCAGGTTATCATCGAGAACGTCGGCGGCGCCGGCGGCATGGTCGGCTCCCTGCGCGTTGCGCAATCCCAGGATGGCCATCAATTCGTACTCGGCTCGATCGGCACGCACGCGCTCAACCAGTCGCTTTACAAAAAGCCGCTCTATAATGTCGCCACCGATTTTGCCCCGGTGATCCTGATCGCCGACGCGCCCCTGGTGCTCATCGTGCGCAGGGATTTGCCCGCGAGCAACTTGACCGAGTTCATCGCCTACGCCAAGGCGAACCACAGCAAGATGCAATATGGCTCGGGCGGCACCGGCACCTCCGCCCATATCGGCTGCGTGCTGCTCAACCAGGCGATGGGCGTTGAGATAACCCACATCCCCTATCGCGGCGGCGGACCGGCGATGCAGGACCTGATCGCCGGACGCATCGACTACGTGTGCAATTACCCCTCGACCGCGCTTCCCGCAGTGCAGGGCGGAACCGCCAAAGTGGTCGCAACATTGGCGCGCGCGCGCTCGACGGCGTTTCCTGAAATCGCAACGGCGCACGAGCAAGGGCTCAAAGACTTCGACGTCTCCGCCTGGAACGCCATGTTCATGCCCAGGAATTCAGCCCCGGCGATGGTGGACAAGCTTAACGCCGCTGCAAGCCGCGTGCTCGACATGCCGGCGGTGCGCAAGCGGCTCGACGACATCGGCCTGATCGTGGCAACGCGCGAGCGCAGAAGCCCGGCCTATCTCGCCAAGTTCGTCGCGGGCGAAATCGAGCGATGGTCCGCCCCAATCAAGGCGAGCGGGCTGAGCGTGGATTAGAGCAAGTTCGGAACAACGACATGAACGAGCGATCGATATTGAGAATCTATTCCGCCGAAATCGATCCGGACTTCCCGCTCATTCCCGCGAACGCGGGAATCCAGAATTGCTCAAAGCGCCCATTCGTGGCGGCAATTGATTCTGGGTCCGCGCTTTCGCGGGGACGAGCGGAGAAGGATGCGCGATTCAACTCGGCCAAACACTGCCAAAGGTTGTGCTTTGCTGTTGCAGTCGCGGCCGCCGTCTTTGTCGAGACACATTCGGCCGGTGCGCAGACCTATCCCACGCGGCGCATTACCATCGTCGTTCCGTTCTCGCCGGCCACCGCGTTCGACACCATCGCGCGCGTGGCCGGGCAGAAACTTTCCGAACGCTGGGGCCAGCCGGTGGTCATCGACAACAAGCCGGGCGCCGCCGGCGCGCTCGGCGCGGAACTCGCGGCCAATTCACCGCCCGATGGCTACACGCTGATGACCGCCGGCGCGCCCATGACGGTGCATCCATCGATGATCAAGAATTTGCGCTACGACCCGATCGCAAGTTTTACGCCCATCGGCGTGCTGGCAACCAACACGGTGGCGCTTGTCATCAATCCCGCGGTGTTTCCCGTCAATTCGCTCGACGAACTCATCGCCGCCGTGAAGGCCAAGCCCGGACACTACAATTATTCCTCGCCCGGCGTCGGCACATTGCAACAATTGGGCATGGAGCTGTTCAAGCAACAGCTCGGCCTCGACGTCGTGCATGTGCCCTATCGCGGACAGGCGCAAGCCGTCACCGACTTCCTCGGCGGGCAGGTTCACATGACCTTCATCGGCGTCAATTCGATATTGGCGCACGTGCGCGCGGGCAGATTGCGCATCATCGCAACCGCCGGCACCAAGCGCTCGCCCACCGTGCCGGAAATTCCGACGCTGGTCGAGCTCGGCCACCCAAGTCTCGATTTCGATCTGTGGTTCGGATTTCTCGCGCCGGCGAACACGCCGCAGCCCATTGTGCGCCTATGGGAGCAGGAGCTCGCCGCCATCAGCAAAATGCCCGATGTGCGCGAGGCACTCGAACGGCAGGGGCTCTCGCCCGCCTATATGGATTCCGCCGCGACCGGCACCCTGATGAAATCCGAAATCGCGCGCTGGCGCACCGTGGTGGAGAAAGCCGGAATCAAGCCGGAATAAGCCGGGGCGGCGCACTCCAATACCGTCACCACCGCGATGGCAACAATCGAAATACTCTGCTATTCTATTTTCCAGGTTCGCGTAACTCGAACAGCAAACAAGCGAACGCAAGGGAGACGGGGACAATGGTTTCATTCACGCTGAACGCAAAGCGCGTCTCGGTCGAGGCCGATTCGAAGACTCCGCTGTTGTGGGCCATCCGCGATTACGTCGGATTGACCGGCACGAAATACGGCTGCGGCGTGGCGTTGTGCGGCGCCTGCACCGTGCACATCAACGGCAAGGCGGAGCGCTCCTGCTCGGTGCAATTGGGGTCCGTCGCCGGCAAGAACGTCGTCACCATCGAGGGCCTCTCGGCCAATTCCTCGCATCCGCTGCAAAAGGCCTGGGTGGCCGAGGAAGTCCCGCAATGCGGCTACTGTCAGTCCGGCCAGATCATGCAGGCGGCCGAGCTGCTGGCGAAAAATCCAATGCCGTCTCGCGCCCAGATCGTCGCCCACATGAATGGCAACATCTGCCGCTGCGGCACCTATCATCGCATCATTTCGGCCATCGAACGCGCCGCGCGGGAGGGCTAAGTCATGACCATCGCAATCAAGGAAAATGAAATCTCCCGCCGCGGCGTGCTCGCCGGACTTGGCGGCATGTCGTTCTGCATCGCGCTCGGCGCCGATGGCGTCCGCCTCGTTTCCGAAGCGGAAGCGAATACGCCGACCGATGCCAAGGCGTTCAATGCCTGGGTGCGCATCGCGCCGAACGGCACCGTGACCATCTACTCGGCCGGCGCCGAAATGGGGCAAGGCTCGATGACCTCGCTGCCGGCGATTGTGGCTGAGGAAATGGACGCCGACTGGTCGAAGGTCGCGATTGAGTGGGCACCGGCAGACGCCAGCGTCTATGGATACACGTTCGGTGAGCGCCGCAGCATGCTCATCGCGGGCAGCCGCGCCGTCATGCTGTATTACAACGATCTGCGCATGGCCGGCGCGCAGGTACGCAAGGTGCTGCTGCAGAACGCGGCGGAAAAGTGGGGCGTCGATGCCGCAACGCTGCGTACTGCGCCCGGTGTCGTCATCAATCCAGCCAATGGCCAGCGTCTGAGCTACGGCCAGATCGCGGCATTCGGAAAAATTCCCTCGCCGCTGCCAGCGGTTGACCCGAAGGAGCTCAAGGCCCGCAAGGACTTCCGGCTCATCGGCAAGAGCGTACCGCGCCGCGACACGCCGGCCAAGGTCAACGGCACGGCGCAATACGGCATCGACGTGCGCTTGCCGGGAATGGTCTACGCCACTTCGTTGCACTCGCCGGTACACACCGGTAAGCCCGAGAGCTGGAACGACGCCGACATCAAAAAAATGCCGGGCGTCATCGCCACCGTGCAACTGCCCAACGGCATTGCCGTGGTCGCCGAGCATTTCGAGCAGGCCATGGCCGCACGCACTGCGATCAAGGCGACCTGGAACAGCGGCGCGGCCGCCGGCTACAACTCGGAGAAGGCGCTCGAAGAATACGTCAAGGTTCACGACGATCCGCAGGCGAAAAAATCCGACATCGACAAGAAAGGCGACGCCAACGCCGCCTTCGCCGGCGCGGCCAAGACCTTCAAGGCCGAGTTCCGCAGCGACTATGGCTATCACGCCCAGATGGAGCCGCTAAACGCCGTCGTGCGCATCAGCGAGGCGGGCGACAAGGCCGAAGTCTGGGAAGGCAGCCAGGCTCCCGACATTTCGCGCAGCGAAGTGGCCAAGGCGCTCGGGCTGCAGCTCGCGCAGGTGACCATGCACCAGTGCTACATGGGCGGAGGCTTCGGCCGGCGCACCATGGGCGACTATGCCGCCGAGTGCGCGCGCATCGCAAAGGAAGTGCGCCGCCCGGTGAAGATGGTGTGGACGCGCGAGGAGGACATCGCCCACGGCATGTTCCGCCCGCAGTCGTTCCAGTGTCTGGAAGCGGCGCAGGACGCCAGCGGCAAGGTGATCGGCTGGCGGCACTGCGTCGTCGGCGACGGCGGCGTGCTGCTGCATACCGGCATCAAGCCGCTCTACTACGACATCCCCAACCAGCACATCGAGCTGCGCGGGGTGCCGCACGGCATCCGCCTCAAGCATTGGCGCGCGGTCGGCCATGTCTTCAACGTCTTCGCCATCGAGAGCTTTGTCGATCAGATGGCGGTGG
>CAZNSG010000005.1:0-9946 GCA_964575715.1 uncultured Hyphomicrobiales bacterium
TGGTTGCCAGGGAGACCGATCGGCTGATTCGACTGTCGACGGGAGCGCGCTCTACGCCGCCATCACCTGCTGTCCGCAATCACCGGATTGCTGTCCGCCTTGCGCTGGAATCAGTGTCCGCGTTGCACCGGATTCCGCAGCCATGACCGGCAAGAACGGTGCCCCAATGGGCGGCAGTGGCAATATCGTGCAAGCCGACGAAACCTATTACGGCAACACCAGCAAGCGCGCGAAACACTACAAAAAGGGTCATAGCCAAAAGTCAGGTGTGCTTGCCCTTATCGATCAGGGCACCGGCGAGGTCCGCGCCTTTAACGTAAAGAACGCACACGCCGCTAACGTCCGCGAAATCCTCGTGAAGCACGCCAGCCGCCGTTCAACACTCGTAACGGATGAAAGCCGCCTCTACACCTATACCGGCAAGGAATACGCCGCCCATCAAACCGTGACCCATACCGGCGGCGAATACGTCAACAAGGACGGCTTCACCATAAACAACGTCGAAAACTTCTTCGGCGTGTTCAAAAAGGGCATGGTCGGCGTTTATCACTTCTGCCGTGAACAGCACTTGCAGCGCTACTTGAACGAATTCAGCTTCCGCTATTCAAACCGCTCCGGCCTTGGCGTCGGCGACGTTGAGCGCGCGGCACTCGCCTTGAAGGGCATCGAGGGCAGGCGCCTCACGTATCGACGGCCTGACTAAAATCAGGAACAAGCGCCAGTTCCGCGCTCGTTTTCTAACGTGGAAAGCGCGCAAAAACCGACTCGACTCAAAATAGCAATCGGCCCACCATTTCAATAACTGCGGCCCCGATTCGCACCGCACTCGCAATGCGGCCAGTAGGATCGGATACCCCGCAGCCCATGCCGAAAGACGACGGCCACCGGACCCACTCAAACTGGGGATGGACCGTGCAAATCTCTCGGAGCGACATGGGGCCACCAACGGCGGTTCTAGAGCATTTTCCGGAAAAGTGGACACCGGTTTTCCGCAGAAAATGCGACCAAATAAGGAATCTAGAGCGCGTTTCCGATTCAACCTAATCGGAATGCGCTCTAGAACGCCAATGGTGGGCCGATGCACCCGTGAACGGCGGCTTATCCGTTCGGCGGGACGTTCACGCAACCCCTTTAGGGTCGCGCGCGCGTGACCCGAGGGCTTCTTAATGAAACCTCGGATCACAGTCACGGTAAAAGTCGATGTCGCGGCGATCCTAACTCGGCTTGCTGCGATTATCGCGCTTCTGGCGTGACAAAGGGCGGGGCTTCGCTTCGGCGCGGCCCCGTTTCTTTCCAAGCTTCATTTCCGAATGAAGCTTGGGCGGCGCGCTCAATAGATTGCCGAGCACGCGCTTAAATTCAGGGTCTTTCGTCGGATCGGATTTTGCCATGGCGCTATAAACCCGCTCTGCCAAAAACTCGGAAGAAACAACGCCATAAAGCTCCTGGATCACAGAAGCGCCAGCCTCGCGCATCCCAGCCGTAACCTTCTGACTATAATTGCCACTCATTTGCCAATATCTATGTTGGCACTTACATCCCATCCTTAGCTAAAGTCGCCACCCTGTCACAGTAATTTACCGATAGGTGGCTAATTATGCTAAGTTAAGTATATAAATGCGATAATATTCCATTACCCTGCTCACCGAGGGCGTCATCATGAGACGTCGTGCTGGCGGAGCGGGGTGCGCTCCATTCCCTTTTTGGAGGGACGGAAAAAGGGACGGGCGCATCCGGCGCCGGCATAAAAATACGGGGAGCGGAGCTTTGGTTTTTCAGGAATCAGAAATCACATGTCAGTGGTCAGATGAAAATTGTGCACGCACAACAAGCTCACTTCCCCTCGCCCCTTGCGGGAGAGGGTGGCGAGTGCGGAGCGAGAGCGAAGCACGAGCCGGGTGAGGGGTTGGCTTCGAAAGAAATTTCTTGCGAAAAAAAACCCCTCACCCGCCTCGCTCACTGCGTTCGCTCGGCACCCTCTCCCGCAAGGGGGGAGGGGAAAGAATCTGCGGGAGAGGGCGAAGGAGATTCCTTTCAGAACGGCGGTGTATTCCGCTCACGCCACCTTGGCAAGCTTGTGCGCGCCGAGATCGAGCTTGAACAGTTTGATCGCGTTGCCGCCGAGGATGTTGCGCTTGGCGCGATCGTCGAGGAACGGCAGATCGTAGATCGTGCTCGGCAGGTCGAAGTCCCAGTGCGGATAGTCGGACGAGTACAACAATTGGCTCTCCGCCTTGATGCACTTGAAGGTCGCCTGCAACAAGCTCATGTCGCGCGGAATCTCCATGGGCTGCGAGGTGTAGAACATCTCGGTGATGTATTCGCCCGGCAGGCGCTTGAGCGCCGGGCACTCGGACGAACGCATCATGTATTCGTTGTCAAGCCGCTGAATCATGAAGGGGAGCCACGCCAGCCCGCTTTCGAGCCAGATCACCTTGAGCTTGGGAAAGCGCTCCGGGATGCCGTTGAGCACCCAGTTCGTCAGGTGCACCATGTTGTAGAACACAAAGCCGATGGCGTGCACGGCGATGAACTTGTTCAGCATGGTCATCGATTGTTCGTTCCAATTGTAGCCGGCATGGAACGCCAGCGGCAGGTTGCGCTCTTCGAGCGCGGCGTAGATCTTCATGTAGGAATTGTGATGCACCGGGCGGTAGCGCGCCGAGGTCACCATGAATCCGGCCACGCCCTTTTTGCCGGCGAACTCCTTGACCATGCGCAAGCTCGCCTCCGCATCGTTGAACGGCAAGTAGAGCATGGAGCGGATGCGCGGCTCCGCGGCGAGCACGCGCTCGCACAGCCAGCGGTTATAGGCCCAGGCGAGCGCCACTTCGGCCTCGACCTGCGGGTGCAGTCCGAGCTGCAGCATGGGCGAGGGGAACAGCACCGCCACGTCCACGCCCATGGCGTCCATCCAGCGCCTTGTCAGCGAGACATCGCGATGCACGCCCGGCTCGGGCTGCTCGATGCGGCGCAGCGGATAGCGCGTGACGCGCCCGCCCATGTCCTGATAGCCGACGCCGCCCGGCATCACGCCGACGCCCTTGGAATTGCCGGCGTTGGCCGATTGCGCGAGCTGGCGCAACACCGGATCGGGCATGTATTCGAGAATCTCGTTGAACGACTCCAGTTCGTAATGGTGCGAATCGACATCGACGATGGGGAAATTCTTGTAGCCGCGGTCCTTGGCCTGCTGCGCCGCGTGCGCAAGCATTTTTCCGGAGTCGAATTCCTCGACCTGCATGCGGCGATTTTCGCTGAGCGGCATTTCCATGGCTCGATCTTTCTTTTGCGCGCGCCTTCAAACGGCGACGTAAATCTCTTCGCCGCGGCGCACCACGTTGTAGCTGCGCAGCCGCAGCCGGCGATCGGCCGCGCATTCGCCGGTCTTGATGTCGTATTCGTAGCCATGCCAGGGACAGACAAAATGCACCTTGTCGTCGGAAAATTTCTGCCCGACCCAGGTGCGGTCGGGTCCCAGCACGTCTTCGACCTTGTGCATGATCAGGCCCTCGCAGGCCGGCCCGCCCTGATGCAGGCACATGTTGGCATAGGCGTAGAATTGGCCCTGCCAGTGGAATACGCCGATTTCATGCGCGCCGCTCCTGACGATGCGCCGTTCGCCGTCGGGGAATTCCGCGAGCTTGGCGACAAAAACCTCGGTCATCTAAGCGCTTTCCTCGATCTTTCTTTACCTCCCCCTTTCAAGGGGAGGGAACGTTTGCTGCACCATCGCGCCAAAGCGTTAAAGCGCGCGCGGCACGGGCAGCGGCGTGACCAGCATGCCGCGATAGCCCTTTTGCCGCAACTTCGGCGCCAGTTCGTCGGCGATGTGCCAGGAGAAAATGATGGCGCAATCGGGCTGGTCCTCGAACATCTTGCTTTCTTCGACCACCGGGATGAGCGTGCCGGGCATGCACTTGCCGATTTTAAGCGAACCCGTGATCTCGCACACGTAGTCGACGATCGCCTCGTCGAGGCCGACATAATTGACCAGCGTGGAGGCGCGCGAGGGCGCGCTGATGCCGCAGATGCGGCCGCCTTTTTCCTTGATGTCGCGCACGAGCGCGAGCAATCGCAGCTTCGAGAGCATCACATCATCGCGGAACGTGGCGAGGCGCTTGCGCATGGCGTCGCCGCGCGGCTCGGCCGCGATCATCTGTTTGACGCTCGGTTGTACGGGGCGCGTGCCGCGTCGCGCCGCATAGACGCGGATCGAGCCGCCGTGGGTGGGAATCGGACGGGCGTGAAAGACCTCCAGGCCATGCATGGCAAGCAGATGCGCCAGGCTGCCGACCGAGTAATAGCGCAGGTGCTCGTGATAAATGGTGTCGTATTGCAGCCGGTCGAGCAGGCCGATGAGATAATGCGATTCCGAGATGAATACGCCGTCGGCGCCAAGCAGCTCCAGAATGCCCTCGACGATGGCGTGAATATCCTCAATGTGCGCAAAGCAATTCGCCGCCGTCACCACCTTGGCCACGCCGTGCTTGTGCTTGACCTCGCGCGCGACTTCTTTGCTGAAGTAGCGCTGCAGCGTCGGGATGCCGCGCGCGTTGGCGATTTTGGCAACGTCGGTCGGCTCGATGCCGAGGATGCGGTGGCCGCCCTGCTGGAAGTTCGCGATCAGCGTGCCGTCGTTCGAGCCGATGTCGATGGCGAGATCGTCCTTGCCGAGTTCCAGCATCTTCGCGGACTCGGCATAAAGCTCGGCAAAATTATCACGCAGAATTTTGGTCATGCCGCTGGTGTAGGGATATTCGGGCGGAAAAATAATGACCGGATCGACCGCCAGGCCGAGCTGCACCAGCTCGCACTGGCCGCAATAGAGCAGGGTGGTCGGAAACCATGGCTGCTGCCGCGGCACCTGTCCGACTGGCACCATCTGATTCACCGGCGGCATATAGCCGAGCGAGAGAACGGTTTCGAGCCGGTCGTGACCGCAGACTTGGCAGCATTCGACCGGGACGCTGGCCCCGCTGCCGGCGGCGCGGGCGACTCTTGTGGGGAACACGCGGGGGTTCTGGCTCATTGGCCAAGTGATGCAATGGATCAGGCCGGCGGCGCAAGATGGTCGTTGGCCCAGTACCAGTTCATGGTCGGCGGCAGACCGGCGGCAAGCGCAACCTGGGGCGAAAACCCGAGCTTGGAAAGCTTCGCGATATCCGGGCATCGCCGCTCGGTACTGCCGGCCGGAGCGGGGCGTGAGACAAGCGCAATCTCGCGTCCCACATGCGCCGCCATACGCCTTGCAAGCTCGGCGATGGCGATCTCCTCGGTGGTGCCGATGTGGTAGATGCCGAGATGTTCGCCCTTCGCCCGCATCACCATCACGCCGTTCACCAGGTCATCGACATGGCAGAAGCTGCGCGTCTGCTTGCCGTCGCTCTGGATTTCAAACGGTAGGTTGCCGCTGCTATGCTGCGCGCACAATTTTTTCAGGCGCAGGGCGAATTGCGGGATGACGTGCTCCCATCCCATGTCCGGCCCGTAGACGTTATGCGGGCGGTAGATGAGCACGCGGTCGAAAAATTTCCGGCCATAGTTGATCGCGATCACCTCGCTGATGATCTTGCCCGCGCCGTAGGAGAGACGTGGATTGTGCGGATCGGGCACGATCAGCGGCGCGCTCTCGTCGGTCGGGATTTTAGGCGGCGTCTGATAGACTTCCGAGCTGGAAGCCAGCACGAGCGTGCGTACGTTGGCGCCGCGGCAGGCATCGACCACGTTGAGCATGCCCCTGACGCCCACGTCGAGCACGAATTCCGGAGCGCTGTAGAAAAATTCGGTGCCGTTGACGAAGGCAAGGTGATGCACCTCGTTCATGCCGCGCATCGCCGCTTCGACCGATTTAAGGTCACGGATGTCACCGGCGACGAACTCGATATCCTTGGCGACCTCCTTGAGGCGGCGCGGGGCGCCGCGGGAATTATCGTCGAATACGCGCACGCTGTTGCCGTCGCGCACCAGGGCTTTGACCAGCGCGGAGCCGATGAAGCCGCTGCCGCCGGTGACAAGAACTTGACGCTGGCCCATCAAGCAACCTCCAGCCATATCGGGTTAACAAAGACGAAGGTAGCTACGATCAAAACGCATGGCGTCGGTGGAGTTTTGTCATTATAAGAAATTGGCAATCGTCGAGTATCTACCACGTTCGAACTCCAATTGCGCGCTAGAGGCCTGTGCTATCCCATCGGAGTAGGCGCTATACTAAATTATGCCCGATTCTAGAACTCATCCCAACACGCGTCCGATCGCTTGGTTTGGACCGCATCTGACAAAGCGAGAACTTGACCGGCTGCGCGATGTTCTCGATCGCCAGTACATCAACGATGGCCCGCTTGCGCGCGAGTTCGAACGGCGCATCGCGGCTCTGGTGGGAACGCGGCATGCCGTGGCGGTGACCAGCGGCACCGCCGCCATCGCGCTTGCGCTGATGGCGGCAGGGATCGGCCCGAGCGACGAAGTGCTCGTTCCGGATCTCACGTTTGCCGCTACCGCCAATGCGGTGCGGCTGGCCGGTGCGGACGTGAAGCTCGTGGACGTGGAGCCGGTGCGCTTTGGCATCGATCCCGACGGGGTCGAAGCCGCGATCGGTCCGCGCACGCGCGCGCTCGTGACCGTCGATGTCAACGGCCGGGGCGCCGATTACGGACGGCTGGAGCCGCTCTGCCGCGCCAAGGGCCTGGTGCTGATCTGCGACGCCGCCGAGGGATTGGGGTCGCGGCATGCCGGCCGCAAGATCGGCTCGTTCGGGCTTGCGAGCTGTTTCTCGTTCTCTGCCAACAAGACGATCACCGCGGGGCAGGGCGGCATCGTCACCACCGACAGCGACGCGCTGCACGACCGGTTGCGCGAACTCAAGGACCAGGGCCGGCGGCACGGCGGCACCGGCGGCGACGACCTGCATCCGGTGCTGGGCTTCAACTTCAAGTTCACCGATCTGCAGGCGGCCGTGGCGCTGCCGCAACTCGACGAAATCGAGCAGCGGCTGGCGGCCGCCCAGCGGCGCGACAGCTTTTACGCCGATCGGCTGGCTAATCAGCCGGGATTGAAGCTGCCGCCGTTCGACGAGCCGGGCGAGGTTCGGCAATGGACAGACGTGCTCATTGATAATCGCGCCACGGTCAGCGCCGCGCTCGATGCGGCCAATATCGGCAGCCGCGCCTTCTGGTTTCCGCTGCACCGGCAGCAGCCCTATGCCGCCGATGCCGGCCGCTTTCCCATCAGCACCGATATTTCGAGCCGCGGACTGTGGCTAGCCTCGCGGCTCGATATTACCGAGCCGGAGATGGAGCGGGTGTCGTCCACGGTGATCGCCGCGCTGCGGCGATGACGCGGCCGGTTATTTCTTCCGGGCGGCGTGTGCCAGGAAGTTCTTTGCCATCGCCATGATCTTGCCGGCGTCGCGCTTGCGCTCGCCGACGACGGCGACGGTGCCCGGCGCGCGTGCCATCTCGCCGGGCGCAATCGACTTGGTCACGACCGCCATGGCTCCGACGCTGCCGGCATCGCCGATGGTGACGCCGGGCAGGATCACCGAATGCGCGCCGATCAGCACCGCCTGGCCGATCACAACCGGCCCCTTGTGGATGGTCGTGAATTCCTCGGGCAGCTGCGAATTGTTCAATGTGTTCGCGGCGTAATCGTCCGAGCCGGTGAAAATGCTGACCCGGTTGGACAGCGTGCAGAAATCCCTGAGCTCCACCTTCGCAAAAGCGCCGCTGACGCAGCAGAAGGCTGCGATATGGACGTAGGAGCCGATCTCGATGTGGCCCTTGAAGATGCAGAAATCGTCGATGCGGACGTTATTACCTATGTGCCCGCTGATCCTATAGAATGAGCATTTACGGCTGATTTGTATGTTGTCGCCGACGTCGCTAAAGCCGATGTCCTTAAGCTCTCCAGATGCAAGAAACGGCGATTGGCTCAAGGCAATTTCTCCGTCATGTCGCGATGCTTCACCGCGGGATTGCGAGCGACAGGGCCCGAGTATAGCGCCCCAAATGATTCCAAGGCCGAGTGAACTTATACCCCAGCGGCGCAAGGATGTCGCCCTTGGCGGATTCAAACGTCATGCCGTGAGCCTTAAACCGAGCAAATCTGCGCCGAGCTATTGCTGAGCGTCATTAAGCTACCTAAAGTCGCTGGCATCGTCATTTTTCATACCTTCCGTTATCGATGACCGACAAAATCGCCCTGACAGTTCTGTTGCCGGTGCGCAACGAGATCATGAACCTGCGAATCATGCTGCGGATCCTGCGCGCCGTGCTCTTGGTCCCGCACGAAATTCTGGTGATCTTCGATTCTGAGGACGACACAAGCATCGGCGTTGTGGAAGAGATCAGTGCCGACTATCCGCAGGTGCGTGCCATGCTCAATCACCTCGGCACCGGTGTTGCCAGCGCAATCCGCTCTGGCGTTGAAGCGGCACGCGGCGAACGCATCCTGATCTTTGCCGCGGATGAAGTCGGCCCGGTGTTAGCCATCGAAGACATGATGGCTTTGATGGATGAAGGCGCCGAGTTTGTCAGCGTCACCCGCTATGCCCACGGCGGTCGTCGGTTGGGCGGCTCGATCATTGGCCATGTCTTGTCGCGTACCGCCAATTGGCTGCTCAATACGCTTTCCGGAATGGGGCTTTCGGACTCGACCACCGGGATCAAGATGTTCAGGCGGAGCGATTTTGGCCGGCTCACGCAGCACATGAATTCGGTGGGCTGGACCGTCGCCTTCGAAATGGCGATCAACGCTCAATTGCTCGGGCTCAGTCTTGGCGAGGTGCCGACCATCTCGATCGATCGTTTGTTCGGCGGCAAGTCGTCGTTTCAATTGGTGCCCTGGGTGGTCAATTACTTCGGCTATTTTGCCGCTGCCATGCGCAAGCTCCCGCGCGCGAAAAAACCGAATGTTCGCGTGCGCATTCCCACAGGGATGTGACAAGCTCTTGACAATGAATTTAAAGCCGTTGTTGGCATCGAGCCGCGGTTGTCCGGCGGCCCACGGAAGACTATTATGCGGCCGCTGATGGCACTCGAGCGCGATTTTTTCCACGACGGTTCCAATTGATGCGCAAACTGGCGGTATTCACGCTCGCGTTTGCCGTCATTGGACTGCCAATCAATCATCTCTTCGATTATGCGTTACTGATATTTGCGGCGGTTGTCATAGCCGTTGGCCGTGTGACCTCGCTTAGACGTTTATGGCTGGCGGCTATCTTTGTGGCGGTCATAGCAATCGCCGGTCAAGTTTTCTTGGGTCCTCCGCGCATCGAGGAGGGGCATAATATCTTTCTGGTCGAGGGTGCGGACAACGCGCTCGTCACCGGCCTGCCGTCCGAGGCCTATCGGCTTATGGCGGAGCAATTCCGCGCCGCCTATCCTGCGCAACTTCGTTGCGATCCGCGCGCAACCGGCTGCTGGCAAAGCCAGGGACGTCCAGACCGCGTCTATGCCTTCTCCGCCGACGGCATCTATGACCGGTCGGCCTATTCGCGACGCGTGACCGATATCGATTTTTCTGACGCGACGTGGCACCGGCTCGGCTTCGTGAACGAAGAAAAATACAACTGGAACGCCACCCAAAGCGATCTGGATCGGGCAACGCGATTGCGCGGCCTCGATGTGTACCGCCATCCCTGGCAGGCGCTTTTCCACCAGTGGCGTCTGACCATGCCCTGGTTTGCGATGTATCGGTTTCCCGCGGATTTCGTGGGCAGCCGGCTGTGCTGGACGGGCGATGTATTGTGGGAGGGGCCGACCGAGAACTTCACCGCGCTGCGGCACACCAGTATGGAATGCCGAACCATCGAAGCGGCCGATGTAGGACGGCGTATTTTCGGCGTTGCGATAGATCGCGATGCAACGCTCGCGATGCACCTGCAACCAACTGCCATAACCAGGCTGCGCCAGCTGGCCGCGCCAACGCTGGCGTTGATCGGGGTGTG
>CAZNSG010000006.1:0-1672 GCA_964575715.1 uncultured Hyphomicrobiales bacterium
CCAGCACGCTCTTGGCATCCGGCTCGTAGAGGTAGTCCCAGCTGGTTGCGGGGGCTCCAAGCCGCTCGCCGGACAACGGCAGCAGCTGTTCCATCACCGGCTCTTGCTTCATGGTGTTGAGGAAGCTGGTATAAAACAGCATCACGCGGTCGAACTGGTCCTGAGAATAACCATCCAGCATCACCTTCACAGCGCCGATCAACGCCTCCAGATGGGGACGGTCGCCCAAACCGACGACCTGCGAAACGATTTTTGCGCCTAGCCGCTGCATGAAGCCCAGACCTTTATTGCCGATGCAGCAGACATCAATTTCTTCACCTTCGGCTAGCCATTCCTTGTACTTGCCAAGAGTTAGGCGCAAGACGTTCGTGTTTAGCGCCCCGCACAATCCCTTGTCGGTCGTGATAACAATGATGCCAATCCGCTTCACGGTATCGCGCGCAACTAGGAACGGATGCCGGTATTCGGGATTCGCGTGGCTGATGTGGGCGGCGACATTGCGAATTTTTTCTGCGTACGGACGCGCAGCTCGCATGCGTTCCTGGGCCTTGCGCATCTTCGATGCGGCGACCATTTCCATGGCCTTGGTGATCTTGCGGGTGTTCTGCACACTCCGGATCTTCATCCGGATTTCCTTGGTTCCCGGCATCAGATCATCCTTACGGTCTCGCGTGTCCTGGAGTTGTCAGCGCTCAGATTCATACCGCGCCGTTCTTCTTCCAGTCCTTGATGGCATCGTGCAGCAGCTTCTCGTCGTCCGCGGACAGGTCCTTCTTGTCCTCCATCCGCGCCACGAGCTCGGCGTACTTGCCCTTTAGGTAGTCGCGCATTGAGCGTTCCTCCGGCAGTGCTTTCTTCACGTCGATATCATCGTAGTAGCCGTTATTCACTGCGAATAGCGTTAGAGCCATCTCCCAGACCTGCAACGGCTGATACTGCGGTTGTTTCATGAGCTCGGTCACCATACGGCCACGTTCGAGCTGCTTGCGTGTGGCTTCGTCGAGATCCGAGGCAAACTGCGCGAACGCGGCAAGCTCGCGATATTGGGCGAGCGATAGGCGCACACCGCCCCCGGTATCACGGCGTTTCATGATCTTGGTTTGCGCCGCACCGCCCACCCGGGAAACCGAGATCCCGGCGTTGATGGCAGGCCGGATACCGGCATTGAACAAGTCGCTTTCCAGAAAAATTTGCCCGTCGGTAATCGAGATTACGTTGGTCGGCACAAACGCGGTCACGTCCCCCGCCTGCGTCTCGATGATCGGCAGCGCTGTCAGGGACCCGGTCTTGCCTTTAATTTCGCCTTTGGTGAACCTCTCGACATACTCCGGGTTAACGCGCGCGGCCCGCTCAAGCAGGCGCGAGTGTAAGTAAAACACATCGCCGGGATAAGCTTCCCGGCCCGGCGGACGGCGCAGCAGCAAGGAGATCTGGCGATAGGCCCAAGCCTGCTTGGTCAAGTCATCGTAGATGATGAGCGCGTCCTGCCCTCGGTCACGGAAGTATTCACCCATCGTGCAGCCCGAGTATGGAGCAATGTACTGCAGCGCTGCCGACTCTGATGCAGAAGAGGCAACGACTATGGTGTAGGCCATCGCGCCGTGCTCTTCGAGTTTGCGCACGACGTTCGCGATCGTGGAGGCTTTCTGGCCGATCGCAACGTACACGCAGA
>CAZNSG010000007.1:0-43854 GCA_964575715.1 uncultured Hyphomicrobiales bacterium
CCGGGCCGTCACCCTTCGAGGCTCGGCCTTCGGCCGAGCACCTCAGGGTGACGGAGATGAGTCAGTGATTGCTGCTGCCGGTATCACGACTTCTTTTTATAAGTTCTCTCCCTACGCGCCGTGCGCAAACTCCCAATAGAGAGCGCGCGCACGGCGATAGAGCGGGCCAGGCTGACGCTGCGTAAATCTCCGACGCACTTCCGGAGTTAGCTGCCAAGCCGACATGGCTTCAAGGGATTGCTAATTTACGGGTTGACTCAAAAGAGACGCGCAACAGTCCGCCAGCTCATTGATCTGGCCCTTCCGAGCATCATAATCTAAAGCGTTGGTTGAGAAGGGAAGTGACCATGCGGCTTGCGTCGCCATGGCGCCGGAAAACGGCCCCAGAGGAAAGGCTGCGCCGACTAAAGCGCGGCTTTCACAAAGTCTCTCAGCGCTGGGACCGCACGATCAGGCTTCGGAATTTCTATCGCATATTGAAGCTTTCGGCAGTAGCTGCGCTCGGCGGTTTCGCGCTCGCTTGGGTTTTCTTGAGCAGCCCGTGGCCAGTTATTCCTACGCTAAAACACTTTGCCGCATTTCCAAACTGCGATGCGGCACGACTGGTAGGTCTGGCCCCTGCGCTTAGAGGAGCACCGGGATATTGGCATCACAATGATCGGGACCGCGACGGTATCGCATGCGAGGTTTACACGCCGAGAAGGTAAGCGAATTAAGCTGCGCTGAATTCCGCCCACGGTGCATCCCCAAACCGCTGCCTGCGGTGAGTACCGGCCGCTTTCGGCTCCTAAGCGGACCCCGACTGGCCGTCTCATACCAACGGCGCTAATGTTTGATCCGTCATCCTGAGGCGCGAGCGAAGCGAGCCTCGAAGGATGAACGGCCCCGATACTGCAACGGCCGGGCCGTCACCCTTCGAGGCTCGGCCTTCGGCCGAGCACCTCAGGGTGACGGAGATGAGTCAGTGATTGCTGCTGCCGGTATCACGACTTCTTTTTACAAGTTCTCTCCCTACGCGCCGTGCGCGAATTCCCAATAGAGAGCGCGAGCACGGCGATAGAGCGGACCGGGCTGAAGCGAACGCTCGCCGATGCGGATCACCGGCGCGACCTTGGAATAATTGCCGGTGGAGAAGATTTCATCGGCGTTCTCCAGGTCGCGAAATTTTAGCGTGCTCTCGATCACGCTGACGCCGGCCGCGCGCAGGAGCGCGATCACGCGCTGGCGGGTGATGCCATTGAGAAACGTGCCGTTGGGAGCCGGCGTGTGCAGCACGCCGTCCTTGCCGATGAACAGATTGGCGGTGGCAAGTTCGGCCACGTTGCCGAGCGCGTCGCAGAGCGCGCAATTGTCAAACCCGCGCGCGCGCGCCTCGACCAGCGCGCGGGCATTGTTGGGATAGAGGCAGCCGGCCTTGGCATCGACCGGCATGGATTCCAGCGTCGGCCGGCGGTAGGGCGAGAGGGTGATGGAAAATCCTTCCGGCGCGCGCATGGGCGCCTCATAAAGCGCGAGGCACCAGCGGGTCGACTCAGGGTCGGGCGCGACCAGCAGCGGCCCGCCCTGCTCGGCCCAGTACATCGGCCGGACATAAAGCGCGGCATCGGGGTCGAAACGCTTGCGGCCGTCGACCACGAGTTCAAGCCAAGTCTGGGTCGCGACCGTGGCTTTCAGCATCATGGCGGCGGCCGAGGCGTTCACGCGGGCACAATGCAGGTCGAGGTCCGGGGCCACGCCCTCAAAGACGCGCGCGCCGTCGAATACGGACGAACCCAGCCATGCGGCGTGAGTGCGGATACCCATGATCGGCAGATTGCCCTCGTGCCAATCGCCATCGCAGAAAGTCCAGGTTTTCGACCAACTTGCCGCCGCCATGGAAGTCTCAAGCCCCTCTTGTGATTCAACGCATCAGCGCAGCCGCTAACCCCGGCTGCTGCGAGGAATTGTCCCGTTAGAGCGAGATCGGTCTAACGGGAATCGAAGTGCATTCCCAACATATTGCATTTGCGCATGATCTTTTCCGAAAACCGGTATCCACTTTTCGGGATCATGCGCTACGCCGCCAGCGCCGCCAGGATGCGCGCCCAGCTGCGGATGCCCTTATGGTAGCATTTGAGGTCGAATTTCTCGTTGGGCGAATGCACCCGGTCATCATCAAGCGCAAAACCGACCAAAAGCGAGTCCATTCCCAACACGCTCTTGAAATCGCCGACGATCGGGATCGAACCGCCGGCGCCGATGGTCACCGCCTTCCTGCCCCATTCGGCCGCCAGCGCCGTGCGTGCCTTGCCGAGCGCCGGATTCTCGTAAGCGAGTGAAATCGCCGGTGCGTCGGCAAAGTTTGCGAACTCGGCGGTGCAATCGGCGGGCAGCCGCTCCCGCACGAAGGCGCGAAAGGCGTCGCGCACCTTGTTCGGATTCTGTTCTCCCACCAGCCGGAATGAAACCTTCGCAAGCGCAGTCCCGGGGATTACCGTCTTTGCTCCCTCCCCGGTATAGCCGCCGACGATGCCATTAATTTCGGCGGTCGGGCGGGTGGCAATTTGTTCTATGAGCATACGATCCTTTTCGCCGGCCGGGACTTTCAACCCGACCTGGCCGAGGAATTTTTCGGCCGTGAGGTTGAGAGCCACAAGGTCGGCCTTGATCTCCGCCGGCAGCTCTTTCACCCCCTCATAGAAGCCCGGGATGGTGACCCGGCCGTTCTGGTCGTGCATGGCGGCCAATATTCTTGCCAGCACCCGGATAGGATTTTGTGCCGCACCTCCGAACAGGCCGGAGTGCAGGTCGCGGTCGGCGCAGGTGAGCCGGACCTCCTCATAGACCAGCCCGCGCAGCGAGGTGGTGATCGCCGGCGTGTCGGTATCCCACATGCTGGTGTCGCAGACGAGAGCCAGATCGAGCTTGAATTCGTCGGCGTGGTCGCGAACAAAACCGAAAAGATTTTTGGAGCCGCATTCCTCTTCGCCCTCGATCATCAGGGTGACCGGCAGCGGTAATTTGCCGGTCACGTTCTTCCAGGCCCGGCAGGCCTCGATGAAGGTCATGGCCTGGCCTTTGTCGTCGCAGGCGCCCCGGGCCACGATTATTTTCCGGCCGCCGGGCAAAGTCTCGATCCGCGGCTCGAACGGCGGTGTCTTCCAAAGATCAATTGGATCAACAGGTTGTACATCGTAATGGCCGTAGAATAATACCCGCGGACCGGAGCCATTGGGCGCCTTGCCGATAACGATCGGATGGCCCGCGGTCGGCCGCACATCGGCCGCAAATCCGATGCTCTTGAGATCGGCCGCGACATGCTCAGCCGCCGCACGGCACTGCGCACCGTAAGCGGGATCGGTCGAGACCGATTGAATTCGCAAAAGTGCGAACAAGCGCTCGAGACTTTGATCGAGATCATAATCAATGCGATTGAGCACAGCGTCGAGTTGGCTCATGGGATGCTCCTGGGATGCTCCCGTTCATTCTCTTGTAATCCGCAAACTATCTAGCACCCCGACAACTGGAAAGCACCGCGCAAGAAACTTCGCCACTTGTATCGAATGCGCTTCTCCGCCATCACAAATTGTGACATTCGAAAATCCATGACTGTGCTCGCTTTGCAACAACACGCCCTTGTGTTCTTTTGCCGTGGTGTTAAGGATTATGATAATCCGTCGGCGGAACGGACAGGGGGCTTAAACTGTGGATGAACTGGTCGCACGTCTCGTCGCCAATGTTGGTGTTGATCGCTCGGTCGCCGAAAAGTCTGTCGGTATCATTCTGGCGTTCCTCATCAGCGAAGGTCCCGCCGACAAAGTTCAAGCATTGATCGATAAGCTACCTGGCGCTGAAGCCGCAGCGCAGAGTGCCTCAAATAGTTCCGGTGGCATGGGCGGACTTATGGGCGGGATCATGGGCGTCGGTACCAAACTGATGGCTGCAGGTCTTGGCATGGGTCAAATTCAAAACGTGACCCGTGAAATTATCGGCTTTGCCCGCGAGAAGGCGGGTGAGGACGCGGTTGGCGAGGTTGTGGGCGCCATTCCCGGCCTTGGCCAATTCGTTTGAAATCTATCAATCGATATTTCCGAGCGGAAGAGGAACGGTTGCCTATGTCTCACCCCATCGCCGATATTGCTGGCATCGAGCCGGAGATGGTCATGATCCTGAAGTCGCATGGCATCAGGACCACGGCCAAGCTGCTTGAAGCCGCGAAAGGCCCTAAGGGGCGCAAGGCAGTGGCCGCAAAGACCGGGCTCGACGAGAAGCGCCTGCTGTGCTGGGCCAATATGGCCGACCGGATGCGGATCAAGGGGGTGGGCGAGGAATATGCCAGCCTGCTGCAGGCCGCAGGGGTCGATACCGTCAAGGAACTCAAGTACCGCAACCCGGCGAGGCTTGCTCGGTCCATGGCGGAGGCGAATGCCAAGCGCAAGCTCGTGGGCGTGCTGCCCTCCGACAAGGCCGTGGTGCGCTGGATCGAGCACGCCAAGAAGCTTCCGCTCAAGATCACATATTGATGGCTTCGGGAGCCAGTTGACTCACGGCTATGCCGCGCGCAAAGCGACCGGCATGAGCATTTCCCGCGGATCGTTCTCCACTGCCGATGATGCAGCGCGCGCGGCGCCACCCGAACCGCTGGGCCGGCTCTTGGCCAAGTCGCACCCGGTCGTGATGGGAATCCTCAACGTCACCCCGGACTCCTTCTCCGACGGCGGGCAATTCGAGAACCCGAATGCCGCGATCGCTCACGCAAGGCGCCTGGTCGCGGAAGGCGCCGACATCCTCGACATCGGGGCAGAATCCACGCGGCCCTATGTGGGGGCGGTCGCCGTTTCGCTTGAGGACGAAATGGCGCGGCTCGAACCGGTGCTGCCGGCCATTGTCGGACTTGGTGTTTCGGTCTCGATCGATACCATCAAAGCCAAGGTGGCGGCCTGGGCGTTGGCGTCCGGCGCTGCGATCGTCAACGACGTGTGGGGCCTGCAGCGCGATCCCGACATGGCGCGCGTGGTGGCGGAGCATGGTGTTCCGGTCATTGTCATGCACAATCGCGAGCAGGCCGACGCCGCGATCGACATCGTTGCTGAAGTGATTGCGTTCTTTCACCGCTCGCTTGAAATCGCTGAGCGAGCAGGCATCGCGCGCGCGGCAATCGTGCTCGATCCGGGCATCGGCTTTGGCAAGACGCCCAAACAGAGCATGAGTGTCATTGCGCGACTTGATACGTTCAAGAGCTTCGGACTGCCGCTGCTGGTGGGCGCCTCGCGCAAACGTTTCATCAACACGGTGATCCCATCAGCGCCCGGCGCGCGGCTGGGCGGGTCGATCGCCGCCCATGTGCTGGCGGTGGCAAATGGCGCGAGCATCATCCGCACTCACGATGTGGCAGAAACCGTGCAGGCGTTGTGCGTCGCCGACGCAATCCGAGGTTTCAGATGAATGATACGATCTTTGTCAGGGGACTTGCGCTGCATGCCTATCATGGGGTGATGCAGCACGAGGCCAAGGTGGGCCAGACATTCAAGCTTGATCTCACACTGAACATCGATCTCTCCGCCGCTTCCCGGTCGGACAAGATTGTGCATACCGTTTCGTATGATCAGGTGGTCGATGCTGCGAGCAAGGCGTTTTGCGAGCGGCGCTACCGGCTGGTGGAAGCGGCCGCCGGCGCGGTCGCCGACGCCGTGCTCGGCCGGTTCGCGCAAGTCACGAGCATTTCCGTCACCGTGCACAAGCCGCACGCGCCGATCGCCGCCACTTTCGACGACGTCGGCGTCACGGTCGAGCGCGCGCGCCGTGACTGAGGCGCTGCTGGCGCTCGGCGGCAATGTGGGCGAGGTGCGGGCAACGCTCGATCGTGCGGTGGCGCTGCTTTGTGACGGCGAGGCTGTGCGGTTGCTGGCGCGCTCCGCCGATTACCGCACGCCGCCGTGGGGCGTGAAGGAGCAGCCGCCATTCGTCAATCTGTGCATCGCGGTTGCGACGACGCTGTCGCCACAGGCGCTGTTCGCGCGCGCGCAGGCGGTCGAACGCGCGCTTGGCCGCGAGCGCGAGCATGAGCGGCGCTGGGGCCCGCGCCCGATCGATATCGATCTGCTCAGCTATGACGATCTGGTGCTCGCTACTCCCGAGCTGACGTTGCCGCATCCGCGCCTGTTCGAGCGCGCCTTTGTGCTGGTGCCGCTGGCCGAAATCGCGCCAGATCGGGTGATCGCCGGCCTTAGAGTGGGGGATGCGCTGGCGAAGGTCGACCAGACCGGCATCGAACGCCTGCCGCCACGCTGACATTTCCTTGCCGTCGTGGCATTTTGCGAGCATGACCGATAACCTCACCCTTGCCGCCGAGTTTGCCCCCGCGACGCGGGAGGATTGGCTCAAGCTGGTGCGCGCAGCGCTCAAAGAGCGCCCCTATGAACGGCTGATCGCGAAGACCTATGACGGCATCGCGATCGAGCCATTGTACGGACGTGCATCCGATGCAAAGCCTATCGCTGGTCGCACCCCCGGCGCCGCCTGGGCGCTCATGCAGCGGATCGACCATCCCGATCCCCAGGCTGCCAATGCGCAAGCCCTGCACGACCTCGCGAACGGCGCCACGGGGTTGACCCTGGTTTGCGCCGGTTCGATCAACGCCAACGGCTTTGGCATCGACGGATCGGCGGAGACACTCAAGAAAATCCTCGATGGCATCGAGCTCGATGCCGGCGTCACCATCGATTTCAATCTTAGTCCGGAAACCCGGGACATCGTCCGGCACTTCGCCGCGCTGGTGAAAAGCCGCGCTATCAAGCCTGAGGCGGTCGAGATGCGCGGCAGCATCAATCCGCTCGGCGGCATGGCCGCTGCGGGGGGCACCAACCAGCCATGGAACGAGACTGCCAAGCCCTTCGCAGGTCTGGTAGGCGAGCTGGCGGGACAAGGTTTTCGCGGACCGTTTGCCGTGGCTGACGGGCGGATCGTTCACAATGCCGCGGGCTCGGAAGCGCAGGAATTGGCCTTCGTCCTCGCCAGCGCGGTCGCCTATTTGCGCGCGCTGGAGCTGAGCGGCATTGCGCTCGATGCGGCGCGGCGCATGATCTATTTCCGGCTGGCGGCCGATGCCGATCAGCTGCTGACCATGGCGAAATTCCGCGCGCTCCGGAAACTATGGGCGCGCGTGGAGCAGGCCTGCGGACTCAAGCCGCAGCCGGCCTTCGTCACGGCCGAGACGGCGTGGCGCATGATGACGCGGCGCGATCCGTGGGTGAACATGCTGCGCACGACAATCGCGGCATTCTCCGCCGGCCTTGGCGGCGCCGACGCCATCACCGTGCTGCCGTTCACGGCGGCGCTCGGACTGCCGGATCGGTTTGCGCGCAACATCGCGCGCAATTCACAGCTTCTTCTGCTCGAGGAATCGCATCTGGCGCGCGTCGCCGATCCGGCCGCGGGCGCGGGGGGCTTCGAGGAGTTGACCGCGCAGCTTTGCCGCGCGGCCTGGGCGGGATTGCAAGAGATCGATGCGGCGGGCGGGGTGGCGCAAGCGCTCGCAGCCGGGCTGATCCAGCGTGAGGTCGCCAAGGCGCGCGCCGCGCGCGAGAAGGCTGTGACGCAGCGCGCGGATGCGCTCACGGGCACCAGCGATTTTGCCGATCTGGCGGAGGCGCCGGTTAAAGTGCTCGATGTCAAGCCGCGCGCCGCGGCGCCTTCTCCGGCGACGATGAGCTTTGCGCCGCTGCCGCGCGTGCGATTGGCCGAGCCCTTCGAGCGGTTGCGCGATGCTTCCGACCGCATGCTCGCCGCGACCGGCACGAGGCCAAAAGTCTTTCTTGCCAATCTCGGCGCGGCTGCCGAGTTCAATGCGCGCGCGAGTTTCGCCAAGACTCTCTTCGAGGCAGGCGGGATCGAGGCGGTGCAGTTTTTACCCTCCCCCACGGAACCCGGGCCTGCCCGGTTTCCGCCTCATCTTGCGCAAGTCGGGCAAGCCCGACTTGCGATGGGGGAGGGTGGCGAGGCGAGCAATGCGAGCCGAGCCGGGAGGGGGGTGGATGTGGCAAAGAGAGATACCCCCCTCCCGGCTGCTTCGCAGCCGACCTCCCCCGCAAGGGGGGAGGTGAAAGAAAGTACACGTGGAGAGGTGCAGACTAACATCGCCGCACTCATTGCCGCCTTCAAAACCTCCGGCGCCAAGCTCGCGTGTCTGTGCTCGTCGGATGAGGTTTATTCACGCGAGGCGGTTGAGGCGGCGAAGGCGCTCAAGGCGGCCGGCGCCCGGCATATTTATCTCGCCGGCCGGGTGGACGAATTAGACGCCGCGTTTACGATGGCCGGTATTGGAACATTCATCTTTTCCGGCTGTGATGCACTGGCGACGCTGCAAGCCGCGCATGATATTCTGGGAATTGGAGCGAAATCGCCGCCATGACCCGTATTCCGGACTTCGCCAAAATTGCTTTTGCCGATGCGCCGGCGCCGGTGCCGGCAGGCACCGCCGCGCCTTGGCTCACCCCGGAAGGAATTCCGGTGAAGCCGGTGTATGGCGCCGGCGATCTGTCGGGCATCGATTTCCTCGACACCTTCCCCGGCATTCCGCCTTTCCTGCGCGGCCCCTACCCCGCCATGTATGTCACGCAGCCCTGGACCATCCGGCAATACGCCGGCTTCTCCAGCGCGGAGGATTCCAACGCGTTCTATCGGCGCAATATTGCCGCCGGGCAGAAGGGCCTCTCGGTGGCGTTCGATCTTCCCACCCATCGCGGCTACGACTCCGATCATCCACGCGTGGCCGGCGATG
Source organism: uncultured Hyphomicrobiales bacterium (assembly GCA_964575715.1). Classification (GTDB taxonomy): domain Bacteria; phylum Pseudomonadota; class Alphaproteobacteria; order Rhizobiales; family Xanthobacteraceae; genus PNAI01. The sequence continues at coordinate 8,759 of CAZNSG010000007.1, forward strand.
TGGGCATGGCGGGCGTGGCGATCGATTCCATCTTTGACATGCGCACGCTGTTTTCCGGCATTCCGCTCGAGCAGATGAGCGTGTCGATGACCATGAACGGCGCGGTGCTGCCCGTGCTCGCGCTCTATATCGTGGCGGCGGAAGAGCAAGGCGTGCCGCCGGAGAAACTCGCGGGCACCATCCAGAACGATATTCTCAAAGAGTTCATGGTGCGCAACACCTATATCTACCCGCCTGCGCCCAGCCTGCGCATCATCTCGGACATTTTTTCCTACTCTTCGACGCATATGCCGAAATTCAACTCGATCTCGATCTCCGGCTATCACATGCAGGAGGCGGGCGCGACGGCCGATCTCGAACTCGCCTATACGCTGGCCGACGGCGTCGAATATGTGCGCGCCGGTCTTGCGGCCAATCTCGACATCGACCGGTTCGCGCCGCGGCTCTCGTTCTTCTGGGGCATCGGCATGAACTTCTTCATGGAGGTGGCGAAGCTGCGTGCCGCGCGCCTGCTGTGGGCGAAGCTGATAAAGCCGTTCGAGCCGAAGGATTTGCGTTCGCTCTCGCTGCGCGCGCATTGCCAGACCTCCGGCTGGTCGCTTGCGGCGCAAGACGTGTTCAATAACGTGGCGCGCACCTGCATCGAGGCGATGGCGGCAACGCAGGGCCACACCCAGTCGCTGCACACCAATGCGCTTGACGAGGCGCTGGCGCTGCCGACCGACTTTTCCGCGCGCATCGCGCGCAACACGCAGATCGCATTGCAACAGGAGTCGGGCACCATGCGCATGGTCGATCCCTGGGGCGGCTCGTTCTATGTCGAGCGGCTCACCTACGAGCTTGCGCGCAAGGCCTGGGGTCACATCCGCGAAGTCGAAGAGCTGGGCGGCATGGCGCGCGCGATCGAGGCCGGCATTCCGAAGCTGCGCATCGAGGAGGCCGCCGCCAAGACGCAGGCGCGCATCGACGCCGGCCTACAATCGGTGATCGGCGTCAACAAATATCGGCCGACGGACGAAGCTCCCATTGATGTGCTGAAAGTGGACAATTCGGCGGTGCGGCAGTTGCAGATCGAAAAGCTCAAACGGCTAAGACGCGAGCGCGATCCGGCCGAGGTGGCGGCCACGCTCGATGCGCTCACGCGCACGGCTGCCGGCGGCAACGGCAATCTGCTGGAGCTTGCGATCGATGCGGCGCGCGCCAAGGCAACGGTGGGCGAAATTTCAGGAGCGCTGGAGAAGGTTTATGGCCGCCATCGCGCGGAGATCAAGACGATCTCGGGCGTGTTCAAGCGGGAGGCCGGCATGTCGGATGCAGTCGCGCGGTTGCAGAAGCAAGTCGTGGAATTCGAGCGCAACGAAGGCCGCCGGCCGCGCATCCTGGTGGCGAAAATCGGCCAGGACGGCCACGATCGCGGGCAGAAGGTGATCGCCTCGGCGTTCGCCGATCTCGGCTTCGATGTGGATATCGGGCCGCTGTTTGCGACCCCGGCGGAGGCGGCGCGCCAGGCGATCGAAAACGACGTGCATATTCTCGGCGTGTCGACGCTGGCCGCGGTTCACCTGACCGCGGTGCCGGAACTCAAGGCCGAATTGGACAAGCACGGCCGGTCCGACATTATGATCGTGGTCGGCGGCGTGGTGCCGCCGCAGGATTACGACACGCTCAAGCGCGCCGGCGCCGAAGCGATCTTCCCGCCCGGAACGGTGATCGCGGATGCGGCTGCGGAGCTGGTAAAAAGTCTTAGTCGCCGGCTGGGGCACGGGCAAGAAGCGGCGGAGTAGGCCTTGTGCCGTGACGGCGAAGAGGATGAAGCTCGCGTAGGATGGGTTGAGCGCAGCGAAACCCATCGCGATGGCGAAAGCGCCAAGATCGATCGATGATGAACCATTGCAAGATCTAAATCTGAGAGTCGTGCGGGCTATGAAAAGTGTTTGCTTTGGCGAAAGGCGATGGGTTTCGCCATAGCGCGTCAACGACGCGCGTAAACGCGCTTATGGCTCAACCCATCCTACGACCTTGCACGGCAAAGGCTAAGAATGCCTACCACGCTCCTGATCACCGGTTTCGGCCCATTTCCCGGTGCGCCCTTAAACCCGAGCGGGCCACTTGCACTGCGGCTTGCGCGCCGTCGCCGGCCGGCCTTCGCGGACACGTGGCGCATTGCGCATGTGTTTCGCACCAGCCATGTGGCGGTCGAGCGCGAACTGCCCGAGCTGGTCGCGCGGCACCGGCCCGATGCCGTCCTCATGTTCGGACTCGCGGCACGCACGCGCCACCTGCGGATCGAGACGCGAGCGCGCAATGCCATTTCCCCATTGTTCGCGGATGCGGACCGTTGCAAGCCAGCGGCGCGGACATTGTCCGCACACGCACTTGCCACGATGCCGGTGCGTGCACCGTGGTCGAGACTGCTGCAGGCGGCGCGCGCGGCCGGCGTGCCAGCGGCGCTCTCGCACGATGCCGGCCGCTATCTCTGCAATGCCCTGTTCTGGCGGGCGCTCGAAACGGCCACTCGACAAGGCGGGCCACGGGTGGTCGCCTTTGTGCATGTGCCGCGGCTGCGGCGTGATATCACGCCTGCCGACCTTGCACGCGCCGGCGAAGCGATTTTGCTCAGCGTTCTTGCCGCGGCACGCCGACAGCGTTAACGTATCGCAAACGGACATTGCTGTCCCGATCCGACACAACTTTTCTGGCCTGGAACTTGAACCTTGCTACTCCGAATCAAATCGGAGTGTGCCATGGGTCTTGACCGCCGCCAGATGCTTAAGATTACCGCGCTAACGAGCGCGGTGCCTGCCGTCACGCTCGCAACGCCCTCGGCCGCAGCACCGATGTCGACGCTGGGCATCGACGCCGTGCAACTCGGCGTACGCGCGGGCGGCACCATCGAGCAGACGGTGGCGCTGCAAAATGCCATCGATCAGACTGCCGGCGCGCGCGTGCCGCTGGTGCTCGGTCCCGGCATCTATCGCGCGGGCGAACTCAAATTGCCGACCGGTACGCAAATCGTCGGCGTGCGCGGGGCGACCCGGCTCGTCTTCGAAGGCGGCGCAGGATTTATTTTCGCGCGCGGGGCCGATCATGTCACGCTGTCGGGGCTCACACTCGACGGCAAAGGCAAATTGTTGTCCGAGGATCGCGGGCTTTTGCAGCTCTCCTGGGGCGGCGATATCCGGCTCATCGACTGCGAGATCGTCAACGCGGGCGGCAACGGCATCGTGCTCGAAGAAGTTGAGGGCGTCATCTCGGGGATGAGCGTAACCAATGCTGCGGACATCGGTATCGTTTCGCGCAACGGACGCGGGCTCTCCATACAAAACAACAATGTGCGCAACGCCGGCAACGGCGGCATTTTGGTCATGCGCGCGGCGAAGGGCGACGACGGCGCGCAGGTGCTCGACAATCGCATCGAGGATATCGCCGCCAACCGCGGCGGCTCCGGCCAGTTTGGCAACGCCATTCGTATCGTCAACGCCGACAACGTGATGGTGCGCGGCAACCGCATCAGCCGAGCGGCATTTTCCGGCGTGCGCGGCAACGCCGCGTCCAATCTGCAGATCATCAACAACAATGTGATCGATGTTGGCGATGTTGCGCTCTATTCCGAGTTCGGTTTTGAGGGTGCGGTGATCGCCAACAACACGGTGGTAGGCGCTGCGCTCGGCGTGGCGGTGGTCAATTTCAGCGAAGGCGGCCGGCTCGCGGTGGTGCAAGGAAACCTGATCCGCAATCTCACGCGCAAGCGCGCGGGCGGAACTTCGCCGAACGACGGCTCCGGCATCGGTATCACGGTCGAGGCCGACGCCGCGGTCACCGGCAATGTGATCGAGAACGCGCCGGACACCGGCATCAAGCTCGGCTGGGGGCCGTATCTGCGCGACGTTTCGGTCACTGGCAACGTCGTGCGCACCGTTGGCTACGGCATCACCGCCTCGGTTTCGACCGGAGCGGGCCAGGCGGTGATCGCCGGCAATCTGGTCGCCGAAGCCGTGCGCGGTTCCATCGTCGGCATGGATCACGCCGAGGTGCTGCCGGACGATCTGAGCAAGAACACCACGCGCTACGCGCATCTGACCATCCGCGGCAACAAGGTGCGCTGAGCACTACTCATACCAACCCGCATAAATTCTGACTCGTCATTCCGGGGCGCGGGCTAAAGTCCGCGAGCCCGGAATCCATAATCACGATAGATGGTTATGGATTCCGGCCCTCGCCGCCCGCGTTCCGGTCGTGCTAATCTCTGCCCGCATTACGGCGAGGGCATTTATGCTGGCGGGCGCGGAGTCCATTCACGGTCGAGCGGGGCTTTCGGGCGTCAGCATCATCCGGGAAATCAAGGCGAGCGGGATCGCGTTCGTCGTTTCGGTGCCCGACATCACCACCAGCGAAGGCCTGCTGTGGCCGCTTGCGCGCGAGACAACGCCGCGGCTCATCCGCGTCTGCAAGGAAGACGAAGGGATCGGGATTTGCGCCGGTCTGTCCTTTTGCGATAAGCGCGCGCTGCTGCTGATCCAGCAGACCGGCATGCTCGATTCGATCAACGCGATCCGCGGCGTGGCGGTGGAATATGCGCTGCCGATCTGCATGATGGTCGGCCTGCTGCAAAAGGAGCCGGGCGTGGCGCCGCGCCAGTCCAAGCGCTATGGGGTGCGGATTGTCGAGCCGATCCTGGAGGCGATGGGCGTCGAGTATCACGAGATCGAAGCGGAGGCGGACGTGGCGAAAATCCGGCCGGCGATCGATGTGGCCTATGCGCGCTCGCGCCCGGTAGTGCTGCTGATCGGAGTGCCGCCGGCATGATGCAGCGCCGGGAATGCCTCAAGGCGCTCGCGCGCCACGTGACCGATGCCGACATCGTGCTGCCGGTCTATTCGGCCGCATTTGATTGGATCGAGATCAGGCCGCATCCGCTCAATTATCTCTCCCATGGCGCCATGGGCCTGGCGTCCTCGCACGGGCTAGGCTTGGCGCTGGGGCGGCCTGAGCGGCGGGTGATCGTGATTGACGGCGACGGCAGCCTGCTCATGAATATCGGCACGCTGGTCACGGCAGCCGAGGCGAGCCCGCGAAACTTTTTCCATTTCGTGTGCGAAAACGGCACTTACGAGGCCAACGGCGGGCATGCAATTCCTGGCCGAGATCACGTGGACTTTTGCGGCTTTGCGCGCGCGGCCGGATATCGCAACGTGCATGAATTCTCCGACTTGAAGATTTTCGGGCAGCGCATCGGCGCGGTGCTGGAAGAAGAAGGCCCGGTGTTCGCAACTTTGAAGATCGTCCCGAGCGGGCCGCAGGAGCGCGACTATTCCCACTTGCATGGCGAGCACGTGCGCAAGGCATTTCGCGACGCGCTTGCGGCGCGGTAGGGCGTGGACTCATTAACGCGCAGCCATAGCCAGATAGATGCAAGCTGAATGAAGGCGAGGTCGTTCGACACGAGCTTGTCTTAGGGCGTGGCGATCCTCGACGACGAGAGTCCGCTCATGGGGGCGAAGCAGAAAACATTTGCTCGTAGCGAGTTTTTCTCAGTTTGACCCATCTGTGCACCCCTAGATAGCTGCTATCATCAGTGCCGTCTCAGCGTTCCTCTGGGGAATATAGGGATCTGCAATTTGGTCAAATTCGGCACATTTGCGAAAGGCTCCCAATGTCAAATTCCGCTACCAAGGGTGGCCTCTATTACGCCGACTATCTGAACCTTCAAAAACTCCTTTCCGCCCAGGAGCCCGAGAGCGTGCGACACGGCCGGCCGGCGCACGATGAGATGCTTTTCATCATCGTACACCAAGCCTACGAATTGTGGTTCAAGCAAGTTTTGCATGAGCTTGATCGCATTCAGACCGATTTCGGCGATGATGTACTGGAAGACGAGAATCTCGGCCGCATCGTGCACGGGCTCGATCGCATCAACGAGATTATCAAGCTCCTGATTCAGCAGCTCGAAGTGCTGGAAACGATGACGCCGCTCGACTTCCTCGATTTCCGCGACTTTCTATTTCCGGCTTCAGGCTTCCAATCGGCGCAATTTCGACTCATCGAGATTCGGCTTGGTCTTACGCGCGACGCGCGGTTGAACTACGCAGGCAGGTCGTTCGACGAAACCCTGGCTGAAACCGATAAATTGCAGGTTGCAAGTGCTGAGCGCGGTCCAAAGCTGATCGATCAGCTTGACCTCTGGCTTTCGCGCACGCCGTTCGTACACGGGCGGGACTACGATTTTTCTCTGGAATATCGAAATGCAGTAAAACAAATGCTCGAAGATGATGCGCAGCGTGTGCGTGCGAACGAGGCGATGATTCCCGAGCAAAGGGAGGCCGAAGCTGTGCGGATCGAATCATCGCTTGAGGAGTTTCAGGCAATATTCGCACCGACAGCCGGGCCGTCGCAATGGCAAATGTCACGCACGGCCGTTCAGGCTGCATTGTTCATCACGGTCTATCGCGACCGCCCGGTGTTGCAACTGCCCTTCCGGCTGCTCTCCGCATTGATGAACGTTGAAGAATTGCTGACGCTGTGGCGGTATCGGCACTCGCTCATGGTACAACGCATGATCGGCGTAAAAATAGGCACCGGCGGGTCGGCGGGCCACGAATATTTGCGCGATACCGCCGCAAAGCACCGGATATTCTCCGATCTCATCCGGCTGTCGACATACCTCATTCCGCGTTCGCGCCTGCCGAAGCTGCCGCGCGAGATCGAAACCGCGATGGGGTTTAGTTACGCAGCCCGGACGACCGAGAAATGACGCTCGATTTGCGCAGCCATTTCACCGAATTTCTCACGGCTCATCCTGGGCGCATTCATCTCGCGGCCCATAGCCATCATTTTTGGCCGGATGCGGCGTGTGACGCCCATCGCCGGGCATTATTAGACGCTGCACGGCTTGCCGACAACAAATGGGAAACAGTCTTTGGTGAGCTGATGCCGCGCGTACAGCGCAGCATTGCTGCCATCCTCGCCTTGCCGGATTCCGCGAGCATCGCGTTCGCGCCCAACACGCACGATTTTGTCCGGCGCCTGCTCTCATCGCTTCCGGTGGGTTCGCCCCCTCGCATTCTCACCAGCGACAGCGAATTTCACTCCTTTGCGCGCCAAATCGCTCGTCTTGAGGAGGATGGACTGGTCGCCATCGAGCGGATTGCGGCAGAGCCGCTTGCAGGCTTTCCTGAACGTTTCGCATTAGCTGCCCGCTGCGGTGGCCATGATCTCGTCTTTGTCAGTCAGATCTTCTTCAATTCTGCCGGCGCAAGCGGATCGCTCCACGATATCACCCGCACGGTCCAAGACGAGAAAACGCTAGTTGTATTTGACGGGTATCACGGCTTCATGGCGCTGCCGACCGATTTCGCGGCCGTTGCCAACCGAGCGTTCTATCTTGCGGGCGGCTACAAATATGCGATGGCCGGCGAAGGGGTCTGCTTCATGCATTGCCCGCCGGGCTTTGCCATGCGCCCGCGCGACACCGGCTGGTTCGCTGCATTCGGCGCGTTAAGCGGGGGCGACGAAGCCTTCGTCCCTTACGGCACAAACGGGACTCGGTTCATGGGCGCAACGTTCGATCCAACGGGATTATACCGCCTAGCCGCTGTGTTCGATTGGATGGATAAGATCGGGCTGACCGTCGGCGCGATCCATAATCACGTGCTGGCATTGCAAGAACTATTCTGCCAAGCGATCGTGCGCGCCAAGGTGCGACCGCTGTGCGAGGCTAGAATGGTGACGCCAATCACCGCCGGAATCGATCGAGGGCATTTCCTGACGTTTGAAACAGAGAACGCACAAGCGATTCATAGTCGGCTTGCCTGCGCGAACATAATTACCGACGTTCGCGGTCAGCGCCTCCGGTTTGGATTCGGCTGCTATCATTCAGCGGACGAGATTGAACCTGCCGTGACCGCAATCGCGAGGGCGATCAGGTAATCCGGATCGTCGGTTCACAAGACGCACAGATGACGTACATGTCACTTCTAAAACATTAATTGGTACCCGCACGACGTCTGCAACTGTGGCAGTTCTCGGACCTTGCGGGATGTCAGTTATGTTGTCGCTATCGGGTGGTAAGCGGACTAAAGAGCATGACGCACACAAACCGCTCGATTTATGGGTACGCGCGCTAGAGCGCCTCCGTCACCCGGATTTCGCCGACCGCGATACCGTTCCAGTTGCGCAGGGTTGGGCGGATGAACTTTTCCAGCGCGGCGCGGTCGAGGTCCGTTTTCAGCAAGCGCGCCAGCGTGGCCGCCATCATCACCTCGGCAGCGCGGCGGGCGCCGTCGTCGCATTTGAGCGCAATCCCCAACCCCTGCTCCGGCAGCGCCGCGCAGCACATGCCTTCGGCGCCGGATTTGACCAACACCCGCGCGCCGAACGTGGTCATCACTTCGGTGCAGAAGCGGCCGGTGCCGCCGACATGCCAGGGTTTTTCGGTGCAAGCGGCACGTAGACGGCGCGCCGCCTTGGCGCGTGCGGGAGCGAGCCCTACCCCAGTGCCGAAACGGGCGTAGGCGCGCGCGATCGCGGAGAGCGGAACCGCCCAGGTCGGCACCGAGCAGCCGTCGATGGCGCGGTCGCCGTCCGAAATCTTCATGCCGGAAAGATTTTCGAGCACAGCCTTGACTTCGCGCTGCACCGGATGCGCGGGTTCCACATAGGAGCCGCGATCGGCATCGAGCGCGCAGGCCGCGCACAGAAAGCCCGCGTGCTTGCCCGAACAATTGTTGTGCAGCGGGCCGGCCGTTCCGCCCATGCGCGCAAGCACCTGCGCCGAGGCCTGGTGCGAGGGCCAATGCGTGCCGCATTTGAGCGCCGAGACATCGAGGCCCGCGCGCGCGAGCATGCGCGTCACGGTGGCGACATGACCCTCCTCGCCGCCATGCGAGGCACAGGCGAGCGCGAGTTCTTCCGCGCCAAAGCCAAAGCGGTCGGCGGCGCCGGTTTCGACCAGGAGGAGCGCCTGCAGGGCCTTGATGGCGGAGCGCGGAAAGACCGGGCGATCGATGTCGCCGAGCGCGAGCAGTCGCCGCCCGTCGGCATCGACCACCGCGACCGCGCCGCAATGGCGGCTCTCAACGCGCCCGCCGCGCACAACTTCCACCAGCGCCGGATTACTCATTGTTAATGCGATGTTCTGCCACGTGTCATAGTTCAGCCGAAAACGATTTATATTAACGGCGCTAAGTAATGACCGTCATCCTGAGGTGCTCGGCGCGCAGCGCCGAGCCTCGAAGGATGGCGGACATGCCGTCACCCTTCGAGGCTCGCTTCGCTCGCACCTCAGGGTGACGGGGAAGGTGAGTCATCCGTTTTCGCCGTTGGTATTATATCAAACTCGCATGGAAAACCTTAAAAACCCGCGAGGTTTGCGTACCAGGCGGATCATGCTTGCGCTGCTTGCCCTCTTTCTCCTGCCGATCGCGGCGCGCGCTGCGCTTTACGCCTATGAGGGCGGCCCGCGCAGCTGGCGCGAGGCCGACTGGTCGAGCACCGGCAGCCTGCCGCCGGCCGCCGCGCACCCCGACGCGCGGGTGCTGATCCTGTCCGGCCGCACCGGCGGATGGAAGGGCGTGGTTTCGGTCCATTCCTGGATCGTGCTCAAGCCCGTGAATGCACAAGAGTGGCGGCGCTACGATGTGGTCGGCTGGGGCAATCCGGTGCATGTCAACGGTTGGGCGCCGGACGGCCGTTGGTTTGGCAACCGGCCGATGGTCGTTGCCGACATCAAGGGGGACGCTGCGGTAGCGCTGATCCCGAAGCTCGAGGCCGCGATCCGAAGCTATCATTATGACCACGCCGGCGACTATCGGCTCTGGCCTGGACCGAACAGCAATACTTTCGTGGCGAGCATTTTGCGCGCGGTCCCGGAGATTGGGGCGACCTTGCCGCCGAACGCGATCGGGCGCGATTTCCGCCCGCTGCCCTATGCCGGCATGAGCGACAGCGGAACCGGGATCGAGGTGAGCCTGTGGGGCGCACTGGGCGTCAAGCTCGGTTGGGTGGAGGGCGTCGAGCTCAATGTGCTTGGCCTTGTGGCGGGGCTCGATCTGCGCAATCCCGGATTGAAGCTTCCTGGCTTCGGACATGTCGGCGTTGACGGTTTGAGTGCTGTCGCCGCACCGAAGCAGTAGAGCGTAATCGGTGTGACTGGAAAAATACGTGTCCCGGATGCGGTGCAGCGTTAGCGCCATAGCGCGTCGAAGACGCGCGTAAACGCGCTTATGGCGCGTCGAAGACGCGCGTAAACGCGCTTATGGTTTCGCGCTGCGCCCGGAACACGTGTTTCCAATCCAGACAATCATGCTCTAAGTCGGCCGCACAGCCCTCATTCATTGCAATCGAATGGCTACGAGGCCGGTGACGATCATCAGTGCTGCGACGATGCGGCTTGTGCGCAGCGGCTCCTTCAAAAACAACACCGCGATCAGCGCGCCAAACAGCACGCTGGTTTCGCGCAGCGCCGCCACGATCGCGATCGGCGCGAGCGTCATCGCCCAGATCGCGATGCCGTAGGAGATCATCGTCAGCGCCCCGCCGGCAAGGCCGGTCTTCCAATAGGGCGCCATGGCGGGAAGTATGGCGCCGCCACGCCGCGCCAATCCATAGATCAGAACCAGCACCGCATTGCCGATGAACAGCCAGACCGAATAGGCATTGGCGTTGCCGGGACCGGCGAGCCGTGCGCCGATGCCGTCAACCACCGAATAGGCGCAGATCGCCACCGCGGTAAACAGCGCAAAACCGACCGCGCGCCGATTGAGATTGGCGAGATCGCGACCGCCGCGCAGCGAGAGTAGCAGTACACCCGTCGCGAGCAACACGATCCCGAGCCAGCCCCACAACCCGAGCCGCTCGCCGACGAACAATGTCGTCATGATTGCGGTCATCAGCGGCGCCGATCCGCGCGCGATGGGATAGACCTGTCCCATGTCACCGGCCCGGTAGCACTCAATCAGGCCGGCGAAATAAAACAGGTGAATGATCACCGAGGCGATCAGCCAGGGCCACGACGCAGCCGCCGGCAAGCTGACGAAAGGAACGGCCAGAAGCGCGACGACACCCGCACCAACCGCGATCAGCACGGTGGTCGCCAGCGGATCGAGCGTGCGCTTGATGGCGGCGTTCCAGCCGGCGTGGCAGGCGGCGGCGAACAGAACGGCGGCAAAGACAAAGCTGTCCATCAGCGAGGTCGCATTTTTTCCCTCTCCCCGCTTGCGGGGAGAGGGTGGCGAGCGTGCCGGCGCGCAATGCGCGACGGTGCGCGATCCGGGTGAGGGGGATTCTCGAAATGCTCAGGCTGTTGAAAGGCCCCCTCACCCGCCACGCCTTCGCCCTTCGGGCTACGGCGGCATAGCCGATGCTTCGCATCGGCGTTCTTGGTGCTATGAACGGCGGCCGAAGGCCGCCTACGCTCTCCCCGCAAGCGGGGAGAGGTGACGCTCAGCGAACGTGTCATGTGCGCAGCGCGGCGCCGGGCCAAAGCTTTGGGCCTGAGCGCTGATATTGCAGCGGGCGGGCGACTTCGGCGCCGAGCTCCTGGGCGGCGTGCCAGCCCCAGTGCGGGTCATCGAGCATGGCGCGCGCCAGCGTGACCATGTCGGCCTTGCCCTCGGCGACGATGGCCTCGGCCTGCCCCGGCGTCACGATCAGCCCGACGGTGCGGGTGGCAATGCCGGCCTCGCGCTTGACCCGCGCCGCAATCGACGCGTTATAGCCGGGCTCGGCCGGATTGCGGGTGGTGGCGGCAATGCCGCCGGACGATACATCGACGAAATCGAGGCCGTCGTCCTTGAGCGCCTTGGCGTAGGCGACTGCGTCGTCGGGAGTAAGCCCGCCCTCCATCCAGTCGCTGCCCGTTATGCGCGCGCCCAGCGGCGTGCCCTTGGGCACCACCGCGCGCACGGCTTGCACGATCTCGCGCGGGAAGCGCATGCGGGCGGCGAGCGGGCCGCCGTATTCGTCGTTGCGCGTGTTGGTGAGCGGCGAGAGGAATTCGTGCGCGAGATAGCCGTGGGCATAGTGCAGCTCGATGGCATCGAAGCCGATGCGCAGAGCGCGCTTGGCCGAGTCGACGAACGCGGCGCGGACGCGCGAGAAGTCTTCGGCCACCATGGCGCGCGGCGTATGCCAGCCGGCGCCAAATGGCGCCGCCGAAGGCGCGATGGTTTGCCACGGATCGGCATCGATTTTAAGCGCGCCGCCGCCCTCCCACGGGCGCTGCGATGACGCCTTGCGGCCGGCATGAGCAAGCTGGATGCCGAGCTTGGCGGTGCCAATGCGATGGCAATGCGCGACGATGCGAGCAAGGGAGGCTTCGCAGGCATCGGAATAGAGGCCCATACAGCCATGGGTGATGCGGCCGTGGCGCTCGACATGGGTGGCCTCGACGACGAGCAGCGCCGCGCCGGAATTGGCCAGCATGCCGAGGTGGCTGAAATGCCAATCGTTGGCGCAGCCGTCATCGGCGCTGTACTGGCACATGGGCGAGACGACGATGCGGTTGGCAAGCTCAAGATCGGCGAGCCGGATCGGCGAGAACAAAGCGCTGGGCATGGTGCCTTATGGCTGAGGCAATGGGTGAGGTTGCGGTTCTTATAGCAGTTTCGACGGCGAAGGAGTTTTCGCCTCGCCGCAAAATGTTCTTGTGCGGACTGAATTCAGCTTGCCTGCAGCTCAGCATCGCCAGGCTTGGGGGCGATCTCGATCCAGCGATCGGCCACGTTCATGGTTTCGCGGAAGATCACGAGGAATTGCTCCTCGCTATAATAGCGCTTCCAGCGGCCGGTCAGATAAAGCTCGATGAAATGAGCGCGGCGACGCTCGGTCAGGTCGCGCCATTTGACCGCAATGGGTTGTAATTTATCCCAAGCCGGTGGTTGCACCGCCTCTGGATGAGCGATTTGCTGATCTGACATGTTCCGCCGCCGCAGGCCGCCGTCCTGGCCTCATGTGATCGTGATTAGAGCGCGCGACTCGTGCAACGGCAAGCAAAAAGTTGTGCAGGGGTTTTCGTCGTTTGTTCTTAGGTTGTACACCATTTTTTCGAATGCAGGGAAAATTGCGGCGGCATCGTGGCTGTTATCGGTGCCAATATAGGACATCGCAACTGAGCAAACTGAAATTCGCGAATCACAGGAGAGAAAAATGCAGCTTCATTGCTCGCGCGGCTTGACGAAATGTTGTCGCGTGACAAGCGTTGCGATCAACGCAAAATTGAGCAGATTGGCTGCGACGCCGGTCGCAAAAGCAGGCGCGTAGAAGCCAAAATAGTCATAAAGCACGCCGGCGATCCAACCGCCGGCCCCCATGCCAGTACCGCTGAGCAGCAGCAACGTCGGTATTCGCCAGGACGCTTCCGCGGCCGGAAAATGCTGCCGGATCGCGAGCACATAGGCCGGGATAAGGCCGGCAAAGCCGAACCCGAAAGCGGCCGAAACAGCGAATAGGCCGACTTCGTTCTGGGTGAACAGGAATCCCGTCATGGCAATCGCCTGACACCCGGAGCCGACCAGCACAGTCTGCAAGCCGCCAATGCGGTCGGAGATAAAGCCCCAAATCTGGCGGCTGACAAAGCCCGCGCCAAGCAGCAGCGAAAGCATGGCGGCGCCATGGGAAGGCTTGATGCCAAGGTCGCTGCAGAACGCCACCAGATGGGCCTGCGGCATCGACATGGTCACGCAACAAAGAAAACCTGCGATTGCCATGGTGGCATACACCGCATTAGGCGGCCAACCGAACACGCGCGCCTGGCCGCTTTCTGCACCAGACATGTCCGCCGGCGGCAGCTCGGGCGGATGCTTGAGGAAGATCAGCGCCAGCGGCACGATGAGTGCCAGCTCGAAAATGCCATACCAGAGCATGGCCGCGCGCCAGCCATACTGCGCAATCGCGGGTTCAAAAATGATCGGCCAAATTGCGCCGGCGACAAAGCTACCGCTTGAAATGAGCGCCAGCGCCGATCCGCGCCGGCGGTCGAACCACCGGCTGACATAGATGTAGAACGGCGCATTGATGCCGCCATTGCCGAGAATGCCGATGAACAGTCCATGGCCGAGGTAAAGCTGCCATGGCGCGCCCCCAGCCGAGAGTAAGAGCCCCAAGCAAATCATCACAGCGCCAAAAATCACCGTCCAGCGCACGCCGATGACTTCGGCGATGCGGCCCATGACGATTCCGCCGAGACCCTGCCCGAACCATGCAAGAGCGCTTGCGAGCGCCGGGATCGAGCGCGCACCGCCGACCTCAGCCGCAATGGGCTTGAGCGCGACCACGACGATCCACGGCGCGCCGAAGGAAAGCGCCATGATGCCGAGCGAGATGCTGGCAACAAGCCAAGAGGACTTCGACTCGATCGACGGCGCGGAATATCGCGACATTTAGCTTTTTACTTTGAGCATGATCTTTTCCAAAAACCGGTACCCACTTTTTGGGATCATGCTCTAGGGTTTAACCGCCAGCACCGCCTCGATCTCGACCGAAATCTGGTTCGGCAGCGAGCCCATGCCCACTGCCGAGCGGGCGTGCTTGCCGGCCTCACCCAGCACCTCGACAAACAGATCCGAGCAGCCGTTGATCACTTTGGGGTGGTCCTTGAAGTCGGGGACGGCGTTGACCATGCCGAGCACTTTGAGCACCGCCTCGACGCGGTCGAGCGAGCCGAGTGCCTGGCGCGTGGCCGCGAGCAGCCCGAGCCCGATGAGCCGCGCGCGTTTGTAAGCTTCCTCCACCGAAATCTCGGCGCCGACTTTGCCGGAGAGCGTATTGCCCTTCTCGTCGCGCGGACCTTGGCCGGAGAGAAACAGCAGATTGCCGGCGAGCCGGTAGGGCACATAGTTCGCAACCGGCGCCGGCACGTTGGGCAGCACGATACCAAGTTGTCTCAGGCGGGCCTCCGCACTCATCGATGTCTCCCTTTGGTTTGATCGTTTTGTTTCGATCGGCTGCGCGCGGACGCGTCACAGCCGGATGCGCAGGAAATGGGCAAGTTCGCCCACGATGCCGCGGCGGAACAACAGCACGCAAGCCACAAAGATTGCCCCCTGCACGACGAGAACCCATTGGCCGATGTGGGTGAGATAGTTCTCCAGCGTGACCACGAAGAATGCGCCGGCCACAGGACCGAACACCGTTCCCAGCCCGCCTACCAGCGTCATCAGCACGACCTCACCCGACATCGGCCAATCGACGTCAGTGAGAGAGGCAAGCTGGAACACGATCGCCTTGGTGGCGCCCGCCAGGCCGGCAAAGGTTGCGGACAGAACGAACGCCATGAGCTTGTAACGATCGGTCTTGTAGCCGAGCGAAATCGCGCGCGCCTCATTCTCGCGGATGGCCTTGAGCACCTCGCCGAACGGCGAATGGATGATGCGGTAGATCATCAGAAAACCAGCGAGAAAAATGACCAGTACCGTGAGATACATGTTCATCTGGTCGGCGAGATTGATGAGGCCGAACAGCTTGCCGCGCGGCACCGCCTGGATGCCGTCCTCGCCGCCGGTGAACGGCGCCTGCACCGCGAAGAAGTACATCATCTGTGCGAGCGCGAGCGTGATCATGGCGAAATAGATGCCCTGCCGGCGAATGGCGAGGGAGCCTGCAATCAAGCCAAGCACCGCGGCGGCTATGGCGCCGAGCAGGATCGCAAGCTCCGGATTCAAACCCCAGATCTTGGCGGCATAGGCGCTCACGTAGCTCGCCCAGCCAAAATAGAGCGCGTGGCCGAACGAGAGCAGCCCGACATAGCCGATCAAAAGATTAAAGGCGCAGGCGAACAGCGCAAAGCACAGCGCCTTCATCAGGAATACCGGATAGAGGAAAGCGGGCGCGATCAGCAGCAGCACCACCATCACCACGAAGGTGATCAGCTCGCTGCGCGACTGGACGGGCTTGGCGGGCGTCGCCAGCAGTTCGACGGTCGCCATGTCACGCCCTCCGCCCGAACAAGCCCGCCGGCCGGATCAAAAGCACAATGGCCATGATGATGAAGATCACCGTATTAGAGGCTTCCGGAAAGAAAACCTTGGTCAGTCCCTCGATGATGCCGAGACCGAAACCGGTGACGATCGCGCCCATGATCGAGCCCATGCCGCCGATCACCACCACCGCGAACACGACAATGATGAGATTGGCCCCCATCTGCGGCGACACGTTATAGATCGGCGCCGCCATCACGCCGGCGAGCGCGGCCAAGCCCACGCCAAAGCCATAGGTGAGCGTAATCATGCGCGGCACGTTGATGCCGAAAGCGCGTACCAGCGTGGGATTTTCCGTCGCCGCGCGCAAATACGAGCCAAGCTTGGTGCGTTCGATCACGAACCAGGTGGTCAGACATACAACGAGTGAAAAAACGACCACCCACGCGCGGTAGTTCGGCAGGAACATGAAGCCGAGATTTTGCCCGCCCTGCAGCAAGTCAGGAACCCCGTAGGGCTGGCCGGATGAACCGAAATAATAACGGAATACGCCTTCTATGATCAGCGCGATGCCGAAGGTGAGAAGGAGTCCATACAGATGATCGAGCTTATAGAGCCATTGCAAAAATAACCGCTCAATTACGATGCCAGTGAAGCCGACGACAATTGGCGCGATCAAGAGCGCGAGCCAATAATTGATTTCAAGATACCGCAGCAGAAAGTATGCCGCGAAAGCGCCCAGCATGTACTGGGCGCCGTGACTGAAATTGATGATATTGAGCATGCCGAAGATGACGGCAAGGCCGAGACTGAGGAGCGCGTAGAACGAGCCGTTGATCAGTCCTAGCAAGAGCTGTCCAAAAAGCGCCTGCGAGGGGATGCCGAAGATTTCGAACACGTGGCTGGGCCTCTCATCTCCCTCTCCCCGCTTGCGGGGAGAGGGTCGGGGTGAGGGGGATTCTCCATCTGCTCAGACTCGCGGAGACGCCCCCTCACCCGACTTCCTCACTACGTTCGGAAGTCGACCTCTCCCCGCAAGCGGGGAGAGGTGAAGCGAGTGGTTGCTGACATCAGCCGCTCACAAGCGGGCAGCCGCCTTCGTTGAGCGGACGGAAAGCCTGCGCTGCCGGGATCGTGGAGCGCAGCTTGTACAAGTCCCACGGACCCTTCGATTCGGCGGGCTTCTTCACTTCGAACAGGTACATGTCGTGGATCTTGCGGCCATCGGCGCGGATCGTGCCCTTGCCGAACAACTTGTCGTCAGTTTCCGTCGACTTCATCTTGGCCACGACTGCCTTGCCGTCGCCGTCGCTCTTGAGCTCGCTCACCGCCTTCAAGTAGTGGGTGACCGCCGAATAGACGCCGGCATGGATCATGCTCGGATAGATGCCTTTGTTCGCGGCAGCGAATTTCTGAGCGAAAGCGCGATTGACGTCGTTCGTGTCCCAGTACCACGCCTCGGTGAAGATCAAACCCTGTGCGATCGGCAGCCCGAGCGCCTTGACGTCACTGATGAATACCAGCAGGCCGGCGAGGTTCTGTCCGCCCTTGACGATGCCGAACTCAGATGCCTGTTTGATCGAGTTGACGGTGTCGCCGCCGGCATTGGCGAGCCCGATGATCTTCGCCTTCGAGGCCTGCGCCTGCAGCAGGAACGACGAGAAGTCGGTGCCTGGGAAGGGATGTCGGACCCGGCCTAGCACCTTGCCGCCGTTTTTCTCGACCACCGCGGCGGTGTCGCGCTCAAGCGCATGGCCGAACGCATAGTCGGCAGTGATAAAGAACCAGCTGTCGCCGCCGGTCTTGACGATGGCGGTGCCGGTGCCGTTGGCGAGCGCCCAAGTGTCATAGGTCCAATGGATGGTATTCGGCGAGCAGGCCTTGCCGGTGAGATCGGAGGCCGCCGCGCCGGAGACCAGGAAGACCTTGTTCTTGTCTTTCACGATCTGGCTGACCGCGAGCGCGACCGAGGAGGTCGGCACGTCCACGATCACGTCGACCTTGTCGACATCGATCCAGGTGCGCACGATGTTGGAGCCGACGTCTGGCTTGTTCTGATGGTCGGCGCCGAGGATTTCGACCTTGAGCCCTTTGGCGGCGGCGCCGAAGTCCTCAACCGCCATGCGCGCCGCGACCACCGAGCCGGGGCCGGTCAGGTCGGCATAGAGGCCTGACATGTCGTTCATGACGCCAATCTTGATGACGCCGTCGGATATCTGCGCCTGCGCCGCTCCGGCGGCGAGGACGACCGCAAGCGCGGTCAAACTGATCAAACGCTTCATCGTAGTTCTCCCTGTGATAGCGCCGGGGTCCGGCACATCCATTCAAACACCAAGATAATTGTGGAGCTTATCGGCATTGGCGTCCAGATCCGCATTGGCAAAACCTTCCACAACCCTGCCGTGCTCCATGATATAATAGCGGTCCGCCACGGTGGAAGCGAACCGAAAGTTCTGCTCCACCAACAAGATCGTGAACCCTTGCGATTTCAGCGTGCGGATGGTTTTGCCGATTTGCTGGATTATGACCGGGGCCAGCCCTTCCGTCGGCTCATCGAGCAGGAGCAGGCGGGCGCCGGTGCGCAGGATACGCGCGATCGCCAGCATCTGCTGCTCGCCGCCGGAGAGCTTGGTGCCTTGGCTCGAGCCCAGGCGCTCCTTGAGGTTGGGAAACAGCTCAAAAATGCGATCGAGGCTGAGCCCGCCAGACTTCACCTCGGGCGGCAGCAGCAGATTTTCCTCGACATTGAGGCTGGCGAATATGCCCCGCTCCTCCGGACAGAATGCAATGCCGGAGCGCGCGATTTCGTTGGACGCCGACGCGATCAGCTCGCGCGCTCCAAAGCGCACCGAGCCGGAGCGCTTGCCGACGATGCCCATGATCGATTTGAGCGTCGTGGTCTTTCCCGCGCCGTTGCGGCCAAGCAGCGTGACCACCTCGCTTTGCCGCACGTCGAAGGTCACGCCGTGCAAGATGTGCGACTCGCCATACCAGGCGTGCAAGTTCTCAACCGCCAACAGCGGCGCGGACGTATCAAGCATGGCCGACACCCATGTAAGCTTCGCGCACCTCGGAATTGTTCGATATCGACTCATAGTCGCCCTCGGCCAACACGCGGCCGCGGGTGAGCACTGTGATGCGATGGGAGAGATTGGCAACGACGCTCAAGTTATGCTCGACCATCAGCACAGTGCGGTCGACCGCCACTGCCTTGATCAAGCCGCTGATGCGGTCGATGTCCTCGTGCCCAATGCCGGCGGTCGGCTCGTCAAGCAGCAGCATCTCCGGATCGAGCGCGAGCGTGGTGGCGATTTCGAGCGCGCGCTTGCGGCCGTAGGGCAGTTCGACCGCCGTGATGTGTACGACATCGGAAAGCCCGACATCGGCGATCAGCTCAAGCGCGCGCTGATTGAGCGATTCAAGCACGCGTTTAGAGCGCCAGAAATCGAACGAACCGCCGCGCTGGCGCTGCAACGAGATGCGCACGTTTTCCAGCACGCTCAAATGCGGAAATACCGCCGAGATCTGGAATGAGCGCACGACACCAAGCCGCGCCACATCCGCTGGCGCCAGCGCGGTTATGTCACGGCCTTTGTAGACGATGCGGCCGCGCGTGGGTTGCAGGAATTTGGTGAGCAGATTGAAGCAGGTAGTCTTGCCGGCGCCATTCGGCCCAATGAGGGCGTGAATCGTGCCGCGCTCAACCCGCAGGTTGACCCCGTTCACCGCCACGAAGCCGGCAAATTCCTTGGTCAGATCCTCGGTTTCGAGGATGATTTCACTCATACGCCGCGATTTTCCCCCTTGAGGTGACGGCATTGTCGGCATGTTTTATGGCGGCGTCCAGGCCCTGTTACCGGTGTCCCTGCCCGTCCTTAGACTTAGAGCATGTTTCGATTAGGTTGACTCGCTCTCTCATCCGCTCATTCCCGCGCCAGCGGGAATCCAGGGGCCAAATACTTTGTATTCTAAACCATTTGTACCTGGGTCCCCGCTTTCGCGGGGACGAGCGGATATCAAATACCGACCCAATCTAATCGTAACTTGATCTAGATGACGGTACTCGCCCGGGGGGCATTGCTCGCAATTCCCAAGCGCTATACGACCTAGCGCTGAAACCGTGAGCAACAAGAGCAAAGGACCAACCCGTGATCGACCTCTATACCTGGACCACGCCCAATGGCCGCAAGATTTCCATCGCGCTCGAAGAGCTGGGTCTGCCCTACACCGCGCATGCCATCGATATCGGCAAGGATGAGCAGTTCAAGCCGGAGTTCCTGAAAATCAGCCCGAACAACCGTATTCCGGCGATCGTCGATCGCGACAACGGTATGTCGTTGATGGAATCGGGCGCGATCCTGATCTACCTCGGCGACAAGACCGGCAAGCTGCTGCCGAAATCGGGCGAGGCGCGCTACCGGGTGATCGAATGGCTGATGTGGCAGATGGGCGGCCCCGGCCCGATGCTCGGCCAGGTGCATCACTTTGTGAAATACAACAAGGGCAAGGCGCCCTATGCCGAAGAGCGCTACCTCAAGGAGGCGCACCGGCTCTATGGCGTGCTCGACCGGCGGCTAGAGGGCCGCGAGTTTGTCGTCGACACTTATTCGATCGCCGACATCGCGATCTGGCCGTGGATCTCACGCTTTGAATGGCAGACCGTCGATATGAAGCAATATCCCAACGTCCTGCGCTGGTACACGACGATCGCCAAGAAGCCCGCGACGCAGAAAGGCTACAAGGTGCCGAAGGACATGGGCGAGATTCCGATGCCAGTATAGTGGCCATCGCTGCGACCAAGCCATAAAATTCCATTGGAAATCCGATGCCGTATTCGAAAAATTTTCACTACGGCTGGATCGTTGCCGGAGTGACATTTTTAGCGCTGATGACCGGCGCGGGCGTGCGCTCGACGCCCAGCATCCTGATCGTTCCGCTGGAGAATGAATTCCAGTGGTCGCGAGCGACGATCTCGTTAGCGATTTCCATCAACCTCCTGCTTTACGGCCTCATGGGACCGTTCGCCGCCGCCATCATGGAGCGGTTCGGCATACGCCGCACTGTTCCATTCGCATTGGCACTCATCGGCACCGGCGTCGCGCTCACGGCAGTCATGCGCGAATCCTGGCAAATGATTTTGTTTTGGGGCGTCTTTGTCGGCACCGGCGCGGGCGCGCTCGCGAACGTGCTCGCCGCAGTGGTGGCGATGCGCTGGTTCACGGCGCGGCGCGGCCTTGTCATCGGAGTTTTGAGCGGCAGCGTCGCCACCGGACAGCTGTTGTTTCTGCCAACGCTTGCCAGCATCACGGCGAACTACGGTTGGCGCGCGACGGTGATTACGGTCGCGTGCGTCGTGTTCGTGGTGTTGCCGATCGTCACATACTTTATGCGCGACCGGCCGGCCGATGTGGGCTTGGCGCCCTATGGCGAGACCGGCGGGCCGAAACCTACAGTGCCGGTGACCGGCAATCCCATCGGGAACGCGTTTCAAACGCTTGGACAAGTCATCCACGTGCGCGACTTCTGGCTGCTGGCCGGCACGTTTTTCATCTGCGGGGCCTCGACCAATGGGCTCATCGGTACGCACCTGATTCCCGCATGTCTCGACAACGGAATTTCCGAGGTTACCGGCGCGGGCCTGCTCGCTGCGATGGGCGTGTTCAACCTCATCGGCACGACCGGCTCCGGCTGGCTCAGCGATCGCGTGGACAATCGCAAACTGCTCGCGATCTATTATGGCCTGCGCGGCCTCTCGCTGATCTACCTGCCATTCTCCTTCGTTTCGCTCTACGGATTGTCGCTGTTTACCGTGTTCTACGGGCTTGACTGGTTCGCCACCGTCGCCCCCACGATCCGGCTCATCGGCAATACGTTCGGCAAGGAGAAAACCGGCATCGTTTACGGATGGATTTTTGTCGCGCACCAGATGGGTGGCGCGTCGGCGGCCTATTTCGGCGGCGTGCTGCGGGAACATTTTGGCACTTATCTGGAGTCGTTCATGCTCTCCGGCTTGCTGTGCCTGATCGCGGCGGCGATGGTGATGTTCATCGGCCGGACGCGCAAGGACACGGCAGCAGCCGCCGTTCCGGCGTGATAAGCCGCGGACTTGAATTTTTCGTCAGTGCAAAAGGTTGATCGCGGCCTCGACGCTCGCAACCACAAAAGCCTCGGTTTCCTTCCTTTGATCCTTTGCCGCGACGATTTTGCCGGCAGGCGCAACCGCCGCAATGAAATCGCGCGTGTGCCAATGCCCGAGCGCGGGGAGCTTCGGCAACGCTGCGGGACTCGGCTCGGGGTAGATCGTGACGTAGAAATAAGGCGCGTCGTAATATTCGTCGCCGGCCGAAAAGCCGAGACCGGTCGTGCGATCATTGCCAAGCGATACAAGCGAGTCGAGATCGAAATGATGCGGCCAACAGCGCACGGTCGGGGCGTTCAGCTTGCGCGCCGCCAATAGCTGCCCGACGTCGCCGAGCAGGCCGTTGGCGTTGGCGTACCAGGCGGCAAGATCGCGCAAGGCATCAATCAGCTTGCCGGGTGTATATTTGGCGCCGCTCGCGATGGCGTGCGCGGGCATTTCATATGGGGATGGGTGGTCGAGCTTGCGCGCGTCCAAGCCGCGTGCGGCGCATTGCTGGCCAAGCCAGGCGCGCGCATCAGCATCAGTACTACCTTCGAGGCTCAATGAGGATCCATCGCGGGCAACGCCGAGCAACATCAGGGTGAGGTCGGAAATCCGCAAACCGAGCCATGTGCCGTCGGTCAATGCATGGGTGCAAAGTCCACCCTGCGCATTATCCCAGCCGAGATTGGTATGGCTGTCATCTGACCTCGGCGATATGTAGGCGCGGGCGCCGCGCGCAAGCCATTGCGCGGCATAATGCGCCTGCAACCTGGCCTCCTGCAATTTTCCGCGATCAAGCCCGGCGATGGGCCGCCAGAGCGGTCCGCTCGTCGAACTGCTCATGCGCCGGCCTCCTTCCCACTATTCCTTATGGTGACGATCGGCGATGATGCCACGCGGGGAACGCAAGGCGGCATAGCATTCGAAATGCCCAAGTCAAACTGACAGATCGGTGATTGGAGCAGGCTATGAACAAGGTTGCGGTGGCCGAATGGTCCAAGCTCAAGGATCGCGCGCCGGCCTATGCGCTGGTCGCCAATGTCGATCTGGTCATCATCCGCCATGACGAGAAGGCTACAGTGCTCTATGGGCGCTGCCTGCATCGCGGCGCGCTACTGGCTGACGGCTTTGTGGATGGCGAAAATCTCATCTGCGGCTTGCACAACTGGGATTACCGCATCGACACCGGAATCAGCGAATACAACAACGGCGAAGTGCTGCCGAAATTCAAATCCTGGATCGAGGGTGGCAAGGTGCTGGCCGATCAAGACGAAATCTCCGCCTGGGAGAAGGAGCATCCGCAACCCTACAAGCGTGATAGCTATCAAGGACTTTACGCCGACGTACATGGCGATCCGGTCGAGCCGCATGTCGGGCTGATCCAGCGCTATGCCAGCGAGGGATTGCGCAAGACTGGACACCACGGCGCGGTCGAAGCGATGGGCGTGCCGCGTCAGCAGCTCCCCTCCTGGGATGATATCCAGATCATTACCGCGCAGCTCGCAAAGCCGCCGCTGCTCGACGATGAGCCGGTCGGTACGGATGTCGTGATCGGTCCGAATGCGCAAAAACCTTTGCGGCTGAAAATCCCGCTGCTGGTGTCGGACATGAGCTTCGGCTCGCTCTCGGAGCCGGCCAAGATTGCACTCGCCAAAGGCGCCGAAATCGCTGGCACCGGAATATGCTCGGGCGAAGGCGGCATGCTGGCGGAAGAGCAGGCCTCGAACAGCCGCTATTTCTACGAGCTTGCGTCGGCGCGCTTCGGATTCTCCTGGGACAAGGTGCTGCGCGCGCAGGCATTCCATTTCAAAGGCGGCCAGGCGGCGAAGACCGGCACCGGCGGCCATCTTCCGGGCAAGAAGGTCACCGGCAAGATCGCGGTTACGCGCGGCCTGCCGGAAGGAAAGGATGCTGTCTCCCCTGCCCGCTTCCCGGATTGGACGGAGCTTTCGCATTTCCGCGCCTTTGCCGACGAAGTGCGCAGCCGGAGCGGCGGCATTCCGATCGGTTACAAACTTTCCGCCCAGCACATCGAGCGCGATATCGACGCGGCGCTCGAAATCGGCTGCGACTACATCATCGTCGACGGGCGTGGCGGCGGGACGGGAGCTGCGCCGGTGATTTTCCGCGACAACATTTCCGTGCCGACGATCCCGGCGCTCGCCCGCGCGCGGCGTCATCTCGACATGAGCGGAAAAAACGTCACGCTCATCATCACCGGCGGCTTGCGCACGCCTGCCGACTTCGCCAAGGCGCTGGCGCTCGGGGCCGACGCGGTGGCGATTGCGAACTCGGCGATCCAGGCAATCGGCTGCATCGGAATGCGCGCCTGCCATACCAATAATTGTCCGGTCGGCATCGCGACGCAGAAACCGCATTTGATGGCGCGACTGGACATCGCCAAATCGGCCCAGCGTCTGGCGCGGTTTCTGGAAACTTCCGTGGAGTTGATGAAACTGCTTGCGCGCGCATGCGGGCACCGGCGTCTCGATCAGCTTTGCATCGACGACCTGGTGACGTGGAAGGAGGAGATGACGCGGCTTGCCGGCATACCCTATGGCGGCCTCGGAAACGTGTGATAAGAATGTGCGACAATCCGTGACCGATCATGCCCGCATTCATCTGCACCGCCTGTGGAATGCAATACGCGCCGAGCGCCGAGCCGCCGGCCGCCTGCCCGGTTTGCGAGGACGAGCGCCAGTACGTGCCGCCCGCAGGCCAGGACTGGACGACGCAAAAAGAGCTCACAGGCCCGCATTACAATGCCTGGCGTCTGCTCGAGCCGGGGCTGTTCGCGATTGTGAGTCTGCCGCCATTCGCCATCGGGCAGCGCGCGCTGCTCCTACGCACACCGGCCGGAAATATTTTATGGGATTGCCTTTCGCTCGTTGACAGCGCAACGGTCGAGCTGGTCAAGGCGCTTGGCGGCATTGCCGGCATCGCAATCTCGCACCCGCATTATTATGCCAGCATGGTGGAATGGAGCCAGGCATTCGGGGGCGCGCCGATCCATCTGCACAAGGCCGACCGGCAATGGATCATGCGCGACGATCCGGCGATTGCGCTATGGGAGGGCGACCGCAAGGAACTGCTGCCCGGCCTTACGCTGATCTGTTGCGGCGGCCACTTTCCGGGCGGCGTTGTCTTGCATTGGGCGGCGGGCGCGGGCGGCCGGGGCGCGCTGCTTTCGGGCGATATCGTTCAGGTCGTGCAGGATCGAAAGTCGGTGAGCTTTATGCGCAGCTTTCCGAATTTCATTCCGTTGTCGGCGCCGGCGATCGAGCGCATCGTGGCTGCACTTTCGCCTTATCCCTTCGAGACTATTCATGGCGCATTCCCGGACCGCACGATTGCGCGGGACGGCAAGGGCGTGTTGCAAAAGTCGGCCGAGCGCTATCTTAAGTACATTCGCGGCGACGGCTCCGCGGAATTGCTCTGATTGCAAATTCAGGTGGAAGCGCGAGGCTTTCCGCGCCGCGCCGCCGCCGTAGTCTGACGGACCTTGGCCTCGATCTCGCCGGCGAACTGCTTGCGATTGGTGGCTGCCTCATAGGCAATCGGCTCGCCCCAGGTGAGAACGACGTCGATGGCACCCCGCCGCAGGACGCTCTTGAGGTGCGGCCAGAGGGCAATGTCGCCATACCACGCGAGCGCGCGGCGCTCCTTGCGACCCAAAGGCAGGCCGTCGAGGCCGACATAGGCGAGCGACAGCGGCTGGACGGCAACGTGGCCGACTTGGGCCGCGGTCAACGCGGTATGCGCGGCGCCGATCAGTGCGGTGCGGAACGGCAGAACGCGGTTGCCATCGCTCGATGTGCCTTCACCGAACAATACCACCGAATCGCCATCGACCAGCCGCCGGGCGATCGCGGCATTGACTTCGCGGGTCTTGTGCCGGCGCTGGCGATCGACAAACACCGAACGCTGCAGCTTGGCAAGAAGACCGAAGAACGGCCAAGTCGAAACCTCAGTTTTAGCAATGAATACGACCGGAGCGGCAGCCGAGATAACAATGATGTCGAGCCAGGATGAGTGATTGGCGACAATCAGCAAAGGCCGCCGCTTGGCGCACGAACCGACGACGTGGACACGGACGCCGATAATGGCACACACAGCCCGGTGATACTTGTGCGGAATCCAACGCCGGCTCCGCCAGCCGAAAGCGACCGAGAGCGCCTGTGCCGGCATCAAGAGCACGGTGAACGCAGCGAAAATCAAAAGCCGAGACCAGGGTCGAAACATGGTGGAACCTAGTCACACCCCTCACTAGCGATCAAGGTCAGAGCGATTGCCGATGGATCAGCGCGTAAGCTGCTGCAGCTCGACGAACGGTTTCATCGCGACATCCTTGCACACTTCACGGGTTTCGCGGGCCTCTCGGGGGTCGCGACTAGAGTCGATGATCCGGTCGAGCCGGCCTTGGCGGAAGGTCACGATGCTGTCCTTGCTGCCGGCGTATTGGCCGCCGCTTTTCTTCGCATTGTAGCGCAGGCAGACAATATACCGGTTCACGCTATCGGCCATTTTGATTATTGGATCTGAGATGTAGGCTTCGCGAACTTGGGTTGGATCGTTCAGATAGGTGCGCATGAACGAAAGTATCTCGGCTTTATAGTTCTGCGGGTAGACCGTATTTGCCGCTTCATGGCGGTCGGCCGCCTCGCGCATGGCTTCAAAATTGCTGCAAGCGCCGAGCACGACGGCAATGGCAAACACAATGCAGCGCATCGATTGTTTTGCAAGTTTATGTAGATTGGTCATTTGAGCGTTGCGCCGGTGAGGCAGCCGACTGGCGTAGTCGTCATGCATTGAGTTTGATTCGATAGACGCACTGCCATGTTACGCTTGGGTATCGCAATATCAAACCTGAAGTAAAGGAGTTGGCAGTTAGATATCTTGTTCGATCCATTTGCGCTGGACGTCTTCGCACCAATTGCCGACGTTCCATTCACCCCAGGCGCCAAGCCCACCGAGCTCATGTGGGCCGCAATAGACCGGAACGTGCACCAGCGAAAGCCCCTGATGGTCGCGCGCCGTATGCAGCGCCGATTTCAGCTCCGCGCCGCTCCAGCCACCATGCACGGCCTTAACGCCGGCGACCGCATGCGCAAGCTGCACATAGTCGACCGCAACCCGGTCGCTGGTGCGGAAGCCTTCACCGTACTGCGCAATTTGCAGGCCGGTGATCGCCGCCATGCGCCGGTTGTCGAAGATGACGATCATGCCGCGCACGCCGTGCTCAACACCGTCAATTAGAATTTGCGGGTTCATCATGAATGAGCCGTCGCCGCAGAAGGCGATGCCATAGCGCGGACGGTCGGCGAGAGCGGAGGCTAGCAGCGCGCTCGGCGCAAAACCCATGTAGGACGCGCCGGTTTCGGTGAAAGTGTCGCCGAACTTGTCGTCCTCGACGATTTGGAAGCCGTTGGCCTGCACATCTCCGGCGTCGAAGAATTTCGCAGCGTCGATCTGCTTGGCAAAATCGGCGACGATCTTGATCGCGGCCGGCTGTGACAGCGCCGGCCGGCGCCATACCTCGTCTTGAATCGGGGCTGCGGAAAAGCGCGCCTGCTTGTAGCGGACCCATTCGGCTTTCTTCTCGCCGCAGCTCGCAAGCCAGCGCGCCTTGCTCTCACCGCTAGCGTTAAGTGGTTGCGCTGTCTTGTTTTTCTTTGCAATCGCCAGCACGTTAGCGGTCAGCCGGTCGGACACGGCCGTGATGTCGCCCGGCAGCGCAAGTGTGTTGTTGTAATGGCTGACATCTGCGAAATCGCCATTAATGTTGATTACCGCCTTGGCCGATTTGTAACCGATGCCCGAGCAATCGGCCTGACAAACGGCGCGCGAGCCGATGACGATGAGGAGCTCCGCGTTCGCCATGGCGAAATTACCGCTGATCGAGCCTTTGGAGCCGCCGACATGCATGTTGTTGGCGTGGGCATCGGGCACGACACCGATTGAACCGGGCGAGAGCACGATCGCGGCCGTCGCGGCTTCCGCCAAGTTTTTCACCGCTGCCGCGTGCCCGCGCGTGCCGCCGCCGGCCTTGATCGCGACACGCGCGGTCGACACGATCATTTGCGCCGCGCGTTCGATCTCAACATCGGTGGCGGGGGCGAGCGGCGGGAATTGCGGCCGCTGCGGCAGCGCGGCGAGGTTGACGGTGAGCGGCGCCGGTTGGGTGTTGAGCGGCAATAGCACGTAGAACGGCCCCGCTCGGTAGGGATGATTTACGGTGAGCGCGCCGCGGCGGAGCGCATCGCGCAGGCCCTGCGGCGTATGCAGCACATAGGAGCGGCCCATGATCGCCGTCATCTGGCCGAACAGGTGCTGCTCCTGTTTCGGCACCTGCTGCATGTTGTAGCCTTCGCCGAAGGTCGTCTCGTCGCCATAGATGTGATAGAGGCCGACGCCATTCGATGCGCTCGCGAGCGAGCCCGCGAATGCCTGCATGGCGCCAGGACCGATCGATGTCACGACGGCCGGAACCTCGCCGTACTGCCAGCGCAAAGCAGTGGCGGCGTGGGCCATCGCTACTTCATTGCGGCAATTGAAGGTGCGGGTGACGCCTTCTTCCTCATAGATGCGCAAGACCTCGCCGAGGTCGGTCGAGCCGTGGCCGAAGATGGCGAGATACTTGCGCACGCCCTGCTTGAGCAGACCAAGCACCAGGCCTTCGGAAAGCGTGGTCTCTATCAGCTTTGGAACAGTGCCCGTACCAAGCGCGGCCTCGATGCCGCCCGCCGCACGAATGGCGCGTGCGCGCGCGCGCATTTGCCGGCGGAGATCGGATTCCGGATTTGGCTTGAGCATGATCCGAAACAAATTTCAGTTTGTCGTTGTGGCTGCCGCCTTGAGGATCGGGGCCCAGCGAACCGTCTCGGCCTTGACGTAGGCATCGAAGTTCGCGGGCGTTCGTTCCTGTTTGCTCGGCACCGAGCCGCCGAGATCGCCCAGCCGCTTGCGCACACTCGGATCGTCGAGCGCTTTATCAAGCGCATTGGCCAATTTTGCCACCACATCAGGCGGCGCACCCTTGGGCGCAAAAATGCCGGCCCAGATGCTCATCTGATAATTGATGCCAGCTTCCTTAGCGGTCGGGACATCGGGGAGCGAATACAATCGCGAAGCGGCGGAAATCCCATAGCCTTGAATCGAACCCGAGCGGACTTGTTCGGCCACGCTCACCGACTGCTCACAGAAGAAATCGACGTGTCCGCCGATCAGATCGTTCATGGCGGGGCCGGTGCCGCGATAGGCGACAAGCACGGGCTTGACGCCGATTTCGGAGGTGAACAGCAGACAGGCCATGTGCGACGACGAGCCGATCCCGCCATGGGCCTGTTTGACCGTGCCGGCGTTTTGCTTGAGATAGGTCACGAACTCTTTTAAGTCTTTGGCAGGAAAGCCTTTTCTCGCAACAATGACGGCGGGCGAATGGGCGGTGGGGCCAATCGGCGCAAAGTCGCGCGCGGAATCGTATTTGAGGTTCGGCGTGAGCACGGGTGCCGCGACGTGCGATCCCATGCTGCCGGCGAGCAAGGTATAGCCATCGGGCGCGGCCGAGGCGACGCGGGCGCTGCCCAACGTGCCGCCGGCGCCGCCGACGTTCTCGATCACCATGGTCTGACCAAGGACCCGGCCCATGTTCTCGGTCACGATGCGGGCGACCACGTCGCTCGGACCACCGGCAGGAAATGGCACGACTACGGTTATGGATTTATTCGGGTAGTCCTGCGCGTTTGCTATCAACGGAATGAAATTCAGTGTCGCCGCCAGGCCACCGATGATTACCGCAGACCTTGTAACCAATGTCATGTCATGCTCCCTTTTATCAGACCGCCAATTTATCACCCACGATACCGTCACGCGTAATGCGTTCAAACAGAATATCGTCATGGGTGACGAGGATCGTCAGGTTCGGCTCGTTATCGTGAACCTGTTTGAGCCAGCGCAATTGGCCCATGATCGCCGGAACGTCTTCCTTGACCCAGGGTGCGGCCTTGCCCTTGAGCTGAAGAATATTGTCCAGGATCCAAGCAGAATCGACGCTGTGCAGAATTTCCTTGCCGGATTGGAGCCGGATGAAGACCATCTGCGAATCCTGACTGTGGCCCGCCGACTTGATCAACACCACTCCGGGAGCAACCGGGTAATAGCGCGGATAGTCGAGCCGGATGAACGCATCGATTTGTGATTGCGAGAGCCGCAGGTGGGGGCGATGCGGCGTGTTCATCAAACATGAGGCGGTTTCGGACGTGATCACCGTCTTGCGCGCCAGCTCCAAAAAATTCGGCGCGCATACGACGCCAGCGACATGGTCGGCATGAAAATGCGTGAGCACGATCAGCCGCGCCTGGTCGAGTGCGCGCTGCAGTTTTGCAAATGAATCGGGGAAGTAAGGCTCCGGCTTGTCGGGGCTGAATGAATCGTGTGTCGCTTTGTCCAAACCGGAATCGATCATCATTGTGCAGTCAGGATAGACGATCTGGTAAGCGGTGCGCGGCATGACAACGGGCGTTTCGTCTCCGCCTTCGATGACAAATTTACGCGGCCGGATGCTGGCTGCGACCCGCATGCCATTGACGCCGATGGGGAGCGGACCCGGCAGCACCGCGCTCATCGCGCGAATAGCCGCGAGATCGGCGCCATACGGCCGTTCCGCGCCAGCGCGCGCTGATCCCTTCGCTACTTCGGCAACGTCGCTCAAGTCTTTTTCCTCACTCTAGACCATGATCCGATTCAATTGAATCGCATCATGGTCTAGCTTCTTGTTTGAGCATGATCTTTTCCGACCTTCCTTCGCCCGCCGACCCTGGCTCCGCCGAAGGCGGCTTCGCCGAGGCGAGAGCGGGCTTCCAGCCTTCGCAGCCGAAGCGTCTGCTTCGGCGGAGTAGGCTCGCGAAGGCGGGAAACCGGTTTCCACTTTTCGGGATCACGCTCTATCGAGCTATTCGGCCGCCACCTGCCGGCGCGCGGGCTGTTCCTTCCGTTTGATCGCTTCCAGCACTATTTCCGGCGTTGCCGGCAGCGAAGTGATGCGTACCCCGACTGCATCGTAGATCGCATTCATCACTGCCGGTATGGTTGGAATCATGGCCGGCTCACCGATGCCTTTGACTCCGAGCGGACCGATGGGATCGGGATCTTCCAAGATGACCGAAGTTACCTGCGGTACATCGAGCGAAGTCGGCAAGATATATTTGGCGAAGCCCGACGTGCTGGTCCGGCCTTGCGCAAGCTTATAGTCCTCCATCAGGCCCTGGCCAATCGCCTGCACAATGCCGCCTTCGATTTGGCCTTCGACACCTTGCGGGTTCACTGCGCGGCCCACGTCGTGTACCGCCCATATTCCAAGTACCTGTACCTCGCCGGTCACGGTGTCGACCTCGACTTCGGCCACTTGGCAGCCGAACACATAGGCCTGCCACGGCCGTCCCGAACCGTCGACCGGATCGAGCCCAGTGGTGTCAGTTCCGAACGAAGCGGAGCCGACCGGCACCACGCCGCGGCTCTTGGCGATATGAACGGCTTCGCGCATCGTGATGCGATGATTGGTGCCCTTAACCCAAATTTCGCCGGCCGCGGCATGGATCGTGTCAGCCGCAACATCCCAATGTTCGGCGATGACCTCGACCAGCTTGGCGCGCGCCTGGCGCGCTGCAAGCGCCACCACATTGCCGACCATGTAGGTTTGACGCGAGGCGCCGGCGTGCGCGGCTTCGGGCGCGCGCGCCGTATCATTGTCGCCGATGGTCACATCTTGCGGGCGGATACCGATTTCGTGCGCGGCGACCTGCGCCAACACCGTGAGAATCCCTTCGCCTATTTCGGTAACACCGGTGACGATCTTGGCGGTGCCGCCATCGTCGATCTCAGCCCAGGCGGCTGCCCGGTCAACCGTCGCGGTGCGGGCGATGCCGTACCAGCAAGCTGCGACGCCGCGCCCGCGTTTGCGTGCCATGAGCTACTCCTCACCCATTGTCATTCCGGGGCGCGAGCGAAGCGAGCGAACCCGGAATCCAGAAAAGTGCTCATTCGTTGCCTCTGGATTCCGGGTCCGGCGCATCCAGGTCGGCTTCAGCCAACCTGGGCATTGCCAAATGCCGATCTCGGGTAAACCCGAGATCGGTGCGCCGTCCCGGAATGACCAGAAAAGAAATTTGCGTGCCACCGTCTCACTCCGCCGCTTCCTGGGTTTCCGCCGGCGCGAAGCGGCTGCCGAGCGCGCAGGGCGGCCGCGTGCCGTCGCCGCCGAGGTCGCCGCGCGCGCCGCCACGCGAAACCGGCGGGCCACTTTCCCAACTGGAGGATTTCTCGGCGGCATCGAGCGCGCGCAGCAGGCTAACCGACTTGAGCTGTTGCTTGGTGTGCGTGACGGCGCCGTCGCGCATGGCGTTGATGCGGCGAATCGTGAACGGGTCAAGGTCCAGTTTCTCGGCACATATATCGAGATGGGTTTCGGTTGCGAATTGGGATTGCAATGCGCCGAAGGCGCGAAAGGCGCCGGATGGGGTGTTGTTGGTGTAAACGCCGTAGGTGTCCATCTTCAGGTTGGGAATATTGTAGGGGCCGGCGCCCAGGATTGCCGCCTTACGCATCACGCCCTCGGTGGACAATCCATAGGCTCCGCCATCTGAAATCATCTTGAACTCGACCGCGCGGATGCGGCCATCACGAGTCAATCCCATCTTCAAAGTGGTGCGCGAGGGATGGCGCTTGGCGGTGGAGATGATCGATTCCTCGCGGGTGTACACGTAGCGCACCGGCCGCCGCGTCTTCATCGCCATCAGCGCGAGCATGCCCTGGTAGATCATGTCTTCCTTGCCGCCAAAACCGCCGCCCACCGGACTCATGATAAAGCGCACCTGGTTGATCGGCTTGGCAATGATACGCGCGAGCATATGGCGGTGATGCGTGATGTTCTGGCTTGGCGAGACCACTGTGACCACGCCATCGTGATCGACATAGGCAAGGCCCGCTTCGGGCTCGAGGTAGGCGTGCTCGACGGCTTGCGTAGCATAGGTCTGCTCGACCACGAGATCGGACTCGGCAAAGCCTTTCGCTACGTCACCAATACGGATCGGGATGTGCTTGGTGATGTTGTCGGGCGCGTAAACGTGCAGCACCGGAGCGCCGGGCCGCATGGCCGCTTCTGCGTCGAACACGGCCGGTAAAAGTTCGTAGACGATCTTGATCTTGGAAAGCGCGTGCTTGGCGGCGAGCATGTCTTCAGCCGCAACCGCTGCTATCGCCTCACCGACGTAACGCACTTTACCGCGCGCCATGATTGGCTGATCGTTGACATAGACACCAAAGCCGTCCTTGCCCGGCACATCCGCGCAGGTGATGACACCCTCGACGCCGGGCACGGCCTGGGCTTGCGACGTATCGATTGAAACAATGCGGGCGTGCGGATGCGGCGAGCGCAGCACCTGCATATGCAACATATGCGGCATGTTCATGTCGCCGGCATATCTGAGGCTGCCGGAAACCTTGCTCGGGGCATCCATGCGACGCACATTGACGCCGATGAAGACGCCGTCCACCGCCTCCTCCTCGGCGAGGACACTGGACGGTTTTTGCCCGTTGTATACATCGCGCGCGAGCTCCACGGCGTCGAATATCTTCTGATAGCCGGTGCAGCGGCATATGTTTCCGCCCAGCCGCTCCTTGATCTCCTCGCGGCCGGCAAACGGATTGCTGCGAAGCGCCGCGGTCGCCGCCATCACCATGCCGGGAATGCAATAGCCGCACTGGCTTGCGCCCATCTTATGGAAGGCCTGCTGCAATATGGTCAGCTCGCCGGTGCGCGAAAGCGCCTCGATGGTTTCGATGCTGGTCCCTTGCGCCTTGGCAACCGGTACGAGGCAGGATTTCATCAACACACCGTCGATGAACACCGAGCAGGTGCCGCATTCGCCGGCGCCGCATCCTTCCTTATTGCCGGTCAGAGCAAGATCGTCGCGAATAAAATCGAGCAGGCGCTGCCACGGCTTGGCGGTGCGGGAAATTTTGCGGCCGTTGACGGTCGCTTCGATGCGCAAATCAGGCATAGCTTGCCTCCAGCTCGCGCACGCGCGGTTCAAGATCGCCGCCGGCACGGCGCACCGCGCTGATGAGACCGCGCAGCATGAAGCCGCGTACCACTTCGCGGCGATATTCCTGGCGCGTACGCGAGGCAACCAGAGAGACCGGAATTTCTGCGGCTTGTTCCAGGCGCTCGGCGCTGACTGGACCGCCGCGCAAGAAGGTCTCGGCCGCGGCGAGCCGGCATGGAACCGGCCCGATGCCGGCAAGCGCGAGCCGCACATCTTCGAACTGCCGGCCGGTGGCGTCGAGCTTGACCAGCGCGGCAAGACAGACCAGCGAGATCACCAGCGAGCGGCGATGGCCGACTTTCTCGAAGCTGCCGCCATAGCCAGGTAGCGCGTCGCACTCGAACGCGACGAGAATTTCGCCCGGCACAAGCGCCGTCTGGTTGGGACCCGTGATGAATTTTTCCAGCGGCAGCTTGCGCCGCGCGATTTTGCCGTTTTGCCGCGAAGCGATTTCCACCGTGGCATGGTGCGCCATCAGGCAGGGCGTGCCGTCAGCCGCCGGAGAAGCATTGACCACATTGCCGCCGATGGTTGCCTGCGCCCGGATCTGGTCGTCGGCGAACCACACCGCGCAGCGCGGCATGCAGGGCAAGGCGCGCGCGAGTGCTGGATCGTCGAGAAAGCGTTGCATCGGAGTGGCGGCGCCGATTCGCACGCGGCGTTCGGTGACCTGCCGCTCGGACAGCTCGGAAATTTTCGTAACATCAATGAGAACCGGAATTTCGACATCTCCTGCCCGGCCCTCGCGCGCCCAAGGCAAGGTGTCGGTGGCGCCAGCGACGAGGCGATGGCGGCCGGGATGCGTCTCGATCGCCGCGAAGGCCTCGTCGAGCGAGGCGGGCGTGAGATATTGGTCGCAGGTCAGCATTCGCAATCTTTCGCCGTCACCCTGAGGTGCGAGCGAAGCGAGCCTCGAAGGGTGACGGCATGTCCGCCATCCTTCGAGGCTCGGCGCTGCGC
>CAZNSG010000008.1:0-34114 GCA_964575715.1 uncultured Hyphomicrobiales bacterium
CTCGATGATGCCGCGCGCATCGCCATGCGGACCATGATCGGACTGCTCGAACGGCACTACGGCATGCAATTCCATGACGCATATCGGCTCTGCAGCATTGCCGCCAATATGCGCGTCACGCAATTCGTCAATGGAAACCGCGGAATCCATGTACTGCTCGCCCGCGAGCTTTTGCAGCAACTACCGTGCATGCTCAATCTTTTTGGGCAGTTGCCGGCTGCCGTATCACAGACAGACAAGCAGACGCCGCTGGCTCAACATTCGTAAACTTGGTGTGTCAACAAACCAAACAGGAGAGAGACGAACATGGCTCGATTAGATAGGCGATCATTCCTGACGTTGGCCGGAGCGGTCGGCGCATCAGGCGCACTGAGTATTTCCGCCCCCTCCATCGCGCGGGCGGCCACCGAGGTTAAACTGACGTTGCCGTGGCTGCCGCTCGGCACCTTCAGCTACGCCTTCATAGCCAAGAAGATGGGTTTCTGGGAAAAGCGCGGGCTCGATGTCACAATCGACCGCGGCTTTGGCTCCGGTAAGGTCTGCGTGCCGGTGGATCAAGGCCAATATGATTTCGGCATTCTCGACTTGGCGGTCATGATGAACTGTGCAGGACGCGGACTTGACCTCGTCGCCGTCGCCGGTATCTGGCCGATTTCACCGGTCGGGATTTTCTCACTGAAAGAATATAACATCGTGAAACCGAAGGACCTGGAAGGTCAAACCGTCGCCTTCGATGTCGGTAGCGGCGACTTCCAGCTGTGGCCCGCCTTCGTCAAATCCACTGGCATCGACGACAGCAAAGTCACCAAAGTCACTATGGATGCCGCCGCGCTGATCAAGGCGTTGGTCGAAAAGCAGGTAAAGGCGGAAGGAAATTTCTTCGGCAGCATTGCGCCCAGCCTGTGGGCGCAGGGCATGGAGATCAACAGTATCCTTTATTCGGACTACGGCATCAAAATGCTAAGCAACGTAGTCTCCTGCAAACGTTCCACGATCGAAACGAAACCAGAGCTCTGCAAACAATTCATCGAAGGGCTCATGGAAGGCCTAAAATTCGTTTACCTGAACCCGGAGAAGTCGGTTGAGCTGCATTTTGAAAGCGTTAAAGAATTCAAGGGCGGCAGTGTCACCAACAAGAAAGTGATCGAATATGGTCAGGCTGTGAGCACCGCGCTGGGCATGGTGCCGGCGTTCAAACAGCAAGGCTTAGGATACATGGCGCCTGACCTCGTGGAACAGACGGCCAATACCGTCGCGACCTATATGGGCGTGAAGACTTTGCCCAAGACTGACACCATGTACACGAACAAATTCGTCGGATCGGTGAAGCTCAGCGACAGCGAATGGAGCAGCACCGAAGCAAGGT
The DNA here is from genome assembly GCA_964575715.1 of uncultured Hyphomicrobiales bacterium. Classification (GTDB taxonomy): domain Bacteria; phylum Pseudomonadota; class Alphaproteobacteria; order Rhizobiales; family Xanthobacteraceae; genus PNAI01. The sequence goes on from CAZNSG010000008.1 coordinate 1,367, forward strand.
CCAAAAAATATCTACCGAAGCCCGCCTGACGGATTAAAGATGATCGCCAGCAATGGCGACACCGGCCGTTAGTTCGCCCGATTGAATCGGGCGAACTAACGGTGAATACAGAAACGTGGGTAGATTGATCATTGCATACAAAACAGTAAGTAAAATAAATTATATAAACTATATAGTGGCGGAAGGGGTGGGATTCGAACCCACGAGAGAGTTGCCCCTCTGCCGGTTTTCAAGACCGGTACCTTAAACCACTCGGTCACCCTTCCGCATTGGAGAAACGACGCGTTAGCAGAACATCAAGCGCGCGAACAGTATTAATCGGCACCACCATGCCAGCAATAAATTGACATTGTGTTTGCAATTCGTCAGCCGTACCGCTGACATTGCCTGCCGCGCTCGCAGCATTGGCGTCATTTACCTGCGAGCGAGAAAAGCAGCGTAAGCACCCACATCACGATCGAAATACCCGCCGTCCAGCGCGCAAACGTGAGATAGGTCTCGTGCAGCACGGTGGAGCTCGCCCGCTGCGCATAGGCTTCTGGCGGCCGCAATTCTTTCGGCAGGTAGAGCCACATCTCGGTCCGGCGATAATTCTTGGTCAATGCTTCGCGCGCCTTGAACACCAGGATCGCGGTCATCAGCATGGTCAGAATGCCACCGGCCTGGAACGCAAGGCGCGGCATGAGTTCGGCGGGCCGCGACGATAGCCTCCTCGCCATGGACCAGGACAACGCAATTTTTTTACCTCGGGCGAGCCCGGCGGTAGCGAGGACCGCTGGTTCGAGTTGCTTGGTATCCGTCTTAACGAATTTCTGCACGAGGCCGGCTTGCCCTATTGCCCAGGGGGCGTCATGGCCAGGAACGCGCAATGGCGCGGATCGCGCTCCACCTGGCAGGCGCGGATCGATCACTGGATTCGCCGTTCGAATCCGCAGGAACTGCTGTCGGTCGACATCTACTTCGATCTGCGCGGCGTGCACGGCGATGTCGGCCTGGCCAACCAGCTGCGCGAGCAGGCCTTCGATGTAGCCGCGGGGCAGACCGCCTTCGCCGAACTGCTGGTCGAGCGGCGCCACCGATCCCGGCTTGACGTTTCTGCGGGGATTTCGCACCGAGCAGGGCCGCATCAATCTGAAAAGAACCGGATTGATCGGCATCGTGACCGCCGCGCGCGCGCTGGCGATCTGCCACCAAGTGGTTGAGCGCTCCACGCCCGAACGGCTGGCCGACATCAATGCCCTCAAACTCGGCAGCGAGAGCGATCTCAACGCCTTGCGCGAAGCGCATAGTGTGTTCCTTGAGCTGATCCTTGCCCAACAAATCGAGGATATCGATCACGGCACGCCCACCTCGAATGCGGTGGCCATCAGCCGCCTCGCGCAACGCGACAAGATCCGCCTGCGCCAAGCGCTGCGCGCAATCGAGCAACTTGACGCGCTTACGCGCGATCTGTTGTTCAAAAATTGAAGCGTTCCGTTATTAAGGCGAGAATCGCGCCGCGCGATTGCTGCACGGCTTCATATGTCAACAAAAAATAAAAACTTATCAACCAAAACTTTACCACTCGGTCATAGTTCTGCCATTTGCACATGCATAATGCGGCCCTGAGGCAAATAAAAAAATAAAACAAGAATGAAATGTGAACGCGTCAGGGGATATTGGCGCGAAAATGTGACAGTTGCATTGAGTTGCGTGGGGTAGGGGTGCTGATGAGTAAATGTCAGGTGCGGAAGCTTATTGTTGCGCTCGTGCGCGCAAGTTCGGTCGTGACCGGGGCCTTCTTATTGGCCAGTTGCAGCCAAACCACCGATTCGAAATATGGCGTGAAGCCCAGCGACCGCGTCGTCGGTCTGGGAAAACCCGTTCCCAAGGGTGGCGGGTATAATCGCGTCGGCGATCCCTATGTCATCGCCGGCCGTACTTATGTTCCCCGGGAAGACTCCAATTATCGCGCCGAAGGCCTCGCGTCGTGGTATGGCAGCGATTTCCATGGCCGGCGCACGGCCAATGGCGAAGTTTATAACATGCACGCTGTTTCGGCCGCGCATCCGACATTGCCATTGCCATCTTATGTGCGCGTCACCAACCTCGAAAACCGCCGTTCAATCGTCGTCCGCATCAACGATCGCGGCCCCTACCACAATAATCGCGTCATTGACTTGTCGGTACGGGCTGCGAAACTTCTCGGATTCTTCGATCGCGGCGTTGCCCAGGTTCGGGTGGAATATGTCGGCCGCGCCGCGCTCAGCGGCTCCGATGATGCCAAATTGGCACAAACGCTTCGCGTCGACGAACCGACGGCTCCGTCGATGCGCCTGGCCGCTTCAGAGCCTGCCGTGCCGCTCACACGACTGGGTCCGGTCACATCCTACGCGCCGACACATCTGCCGAGCTCGGCGATATCGGGGCCGGCCGGGCCGTTCGCCAGACCGAGTCCGGTAACCTCCGACGCGCCTAATGGCCTTCACAGCGCGGCGATCATCGGTCGCGGTCTTTACTAGAGCATTTTCCGTCGAAGTGGGGACCGGTTCGGCGAAGAAATTGCGTCAAAACCTAAAATCTCGAGCGGTTTCCGATCAAGTGGATGCGGAAGCCAATCGAGGCCACATACCGGCTCACGCCATATCATTTCGACCGGAGTCTTGCTAAGCACACTCAAGTGGGCTGGGCCCTTGAGTGCACGCATGATGCGATCAGTCCTGGTTCGATCACTTGCAACCGCCGTTGTTCTGGCTGGGCTTGCTCCGGCTCTTGCTGCGCCTAATCCGGCGGCAAAGAAGGATGACCCGTTCCAGATTACGGCGACGCATGCCATTTTGGTCGATGTCGAGAGCGGCGCGGTGCTCTATGACAAAGCCGCCGATCAACTCTTCGCTCCGGCAAGTCTGGCCAAGTTGATGACGGTGGAAGTCGTATTCGACCAGCTCGCGCTCGGGAATTACACGCTCGACCAGGAATTCACCATCAGCGAGAACGCCTGGCGCCGCGGCGGCGCGCCATCCGGCGGTTCCACCATGTATGCGGCGATCCACAGCCGCGTTAAGGTGCGCGATCTGCTCAAGGGCGCCATCATTCATTCCGGCAATGACGCCTGTATCGCGCTCGCCGAAGCCATTGCCGGCAATGAAGCTGACTTCGCGCGGTTGATGAACGACCGCGCTCGCGAACTCGGCCTGACCAAATCGAATTTCACCAATACCACCGGCCTGCCTGACCCCAACATGCGCGTCACTGCCCGCGAGCTTGCCAAGATTGCCGCGAATATCATCCAAACCTACCCGGAATACTATGTTTGGTTCGGCGAGCGCGAATTCACCTGGAACAAGATCCGCCAGTTTAATCGCAATCCGCTGCTGGCTTTAGGGATCGGCGCCGACGGACTCAAGACCGGCAGCACCCGGGAAGCCGGCTTCAATCTGCTCGGCTCGGCCCTACAAAACGGGCTGCGACTCGTTGTTGTCATCGCCGGCGCCAAAAGCGAGCGGGACCGCGCCGACGAAGCCCGCAAGCTGCTGGAATGGGGATTTAAGGGTTTTGAATCCCGCCTCCTGTTCGCCGAGCAGCAGACCGTGGCAGAGGCCAAGCTGTTCGGCGGCGCCAAAGGAAGCGTACCGCTCGTCAGCAGCAGTGCTATTAAAATCCTGGTGCCGCGCGGCGGCAGCGAACGGCTCTCCGCCAAGGTGGTCTATGACGGTCCGGTGCGCGCGCCGGTTTCGCAGGGCCAGTCTATCGGCAGGCTCAAAATCTGGCGCGGCGATACCTTGACCATCGAGGTGCCTTTGCAGGCCGGCGAAAGCATCCCAAGAGGCAGCACCACGCAGCGCGCCGTCGATGCCGCCGCCGAGCTGATGTACAAGCTGTTCCGCGCCGGCGCCGAACGGCTATAGTGCCGCCTAAATTCTGTACGACTAGAGCAGGTTTCGATCAGTTGGAGTCGGTATTTGGTGTCCGCTCGTCCCCGCGAAAGCGGGGAACCAGGTGCAAGAGACTGAGGACTAAAAAGCGAGCAGACTCTGGATTCCCGCTTGCGCGGGAATGAGCGGATGAGGGTGTGGATCAACTCGAACGGAATACGCTCTAGCGCGGCGGGGGAGGGCGGTGAGACACCAGATGCGTGGACGCTTTATCACGTTTGAGGGCGGCGAGGGCACCGGAAAGTCGTACCATTCCGCTAAGGTGGTGGAGCGACTCAGGGCGCTCGGGATTTCCGTCAAGCAGACGCGCGAGCCCGGCGGCTCGCCCGGCGCCGAGATCATGCGGCACGTTCTGTTGTCGGGTGCGGTGCAGCCGTTCGGTCCGTCCGCCGAGGCGATATTGTTCGCCGCCGCGCGCGACGATCACCTCAGCTCGCTCATTCGCCCGGCGCTCGAGCGCGGCCAATGGGTGGTGTGCGACCGCTTTGTCGATTCCACCCGCGTGTATCAAGGCATCGTCGGCCGTGTCGCCCCGCCCATCATCCGCGCGCTCGAACGCATTGTGGTGGCGGACACCATGCCGGATCTGACCTTTGTGCTCGACGTTCCGGCCGAGCTTGGCCTGCGCCGCGCGCTTGAGCGCCGCGGCAAAGCCGGCGCCGACCGCTTCGAGCAGGAGACGCTGGCATTCCACGATACGCTCCGCCAAGGCTTTCGCGCCATCGCGGCGGTCGAGTCCGAGCGTTGCGTGCTGATCGACACGACCGCGCCCGTGGCAGAGGCGGCCGAGCGGATCTGGCGCATTGTCCAAGAGCGGCTCCTGCCGACGCAAGCATCGACGCAGTTGGCGGGCGCGGCATCGTGAGTGCGGCCGAGACCGAAGAGGTGGCCGACGCGCCCCATCCGCGCGCGACAAGCGTTCTGTTTGGTCACGCGCAAGCCGAACAGGCTCTGCTCGACGCCTATCGCTCGGGCGCCATGCCGCATGCCTGGCTGATCGGGGGCGAGCGCGGCATCGGCAAGGCGACGCTCGCCTATCGCATGGCGCGTTTCGTACTCACATATCCAAATCCTGCGGCGCGCGAGGTGCAATCGGCGAAATCGCTCGCGGTCACGCCAGACCATCCGGTTGCGCGCCGCATTACCGGTCAGGCGCACAGCGATCTTCTGGTGCTCGAGCGCACCCTCAATGAAAAGGGCAAGCTGCGTCAGGATATCGCGGTCGACGACGTGCGCCGCGCCGTGCCGTTTTTTGGCTCGACCGCAGGCGAGGGGGGATGGCGCCTCGCCATCGTCGATGCGGTGGATGAGCTCAACGCCGCCGGCGCCAATGCCTTGCTAAAAATTGTCGAGGAACCGCCGCAGCGCGCGCTGCTTCTGCTGATCAGTCACGCGCCCGGACGCGCGCTTGCGACCATCCGCTCGCGCTGCCGGCGGCTTTCCCTGCGCCCGCTCGCGGTCGATGACATTGCTAACGCCGCCGCCGCCGCGCTCGGCAAGAGCGCCGACGCAGCCGAAATCAGCGCCGCGGCCGAAGCGTCCGACGGCTCGGTCGCCCGCGCGCTGATGTTGCTCGAAGGCGATGCGCTCAACTTGCGCCGGCAAGTCACCGCCCTGCTCGCTGCGCTGCCCGCGCTCGATCCGCGCGCCATGCACGCGCTCGGCGATGCCTTGGCCGGCACCGAGGCCGCGACCTTCGCCACCTTCATGGACACGATCAACGCTTGGCTCAGCGCGCGGCTTGCGCGCGGCTCAGGCGAGATCGCCCGCATGGCGCAAATGGCGCAAGTGGCGCAAGCCTGGGAGCAGGTCAATCGCTCGGCGCGCGAGGTCGAGGTGTACAATCTCGATCGCAAGCCGTTTGTGTTCGCTGCGTTCGGCCTGCTTGCCGAGGCCGCGCGGGGTTGATACCTACGGGGCCACATGTCTGAGCAGCCCCGCTATTACATCACCACCGCGATCTCCTACCCCAACGGCCCGCCGCACATCGGGCACGCCTATGAGGTGATCGCGACCGATGCCATCGCCCGCTTCATGCGGCTCGACGGCTACGATGTATTCTTTCTCACCGGCACCGACGAGCACGGCCAGAAAATCCTGCAAACCGCCGCGCGCGAAGGGCTGACCGCGCAAGGCTTGCTCGAGCGCAACGTGCCGCGCTTCCGCGCCATGGTCGAGCGGCTCAATTGCTCGAACGACGATTTCATCCGCACCACCGAGGAGCGCCACCATCGCTCGTCGGAGGAAATCTGGCGGCGGATGGAAAAGAACGGCGACATCTATCTCGACAAGTATTCCGGCTGGTACTCGGTGCGCGACGAGGCGTATTACGACGAGAGCGAAACCAGACTTGACGCCAAAGGCCAGCGCCTCGGGCCGCAAGGCTCGCCGGTCGAATGGGTGGCGGAGGAGAGCTATTTCTTCCGGCTCTCGGCCTATCAGCAGAAACTGCTCGATCTCTACGCGCGCGACCCCAGCTACGTGCTGCCGCGCGAGCGGCTCAACGAAGTTTCGAGTTTCGTGCGCGGCGGCCTGCAAGATCTCTCGATCTCGCGCACCACCTTCGATTGGGGCATCCGCGTGCCGGGCAATCCCAAGCACATCATGTATGTGTGGGTTGACGCGCTGACCAATTACATCACGGCTGCGGGATTTCCCGACACCGGGAGCGAAAAATTCCGCCGCTACTGGCCGGCCGATCTGCATGTCATCGGCAAGGACATCGTGCGCTTTCACGCGGTCTATTGGCCGGCCTTCCTGATGTCGGCCGGCGTCGAGGTACCGCGGCGCATTTTCTCCCATGGCTTTCTGTTCAACCGGGGAGAGAAAATGTCAAAGTCCGTTGGCAATGTGGTCGACCCGTTCGCGCTGGCCGATGCCTATGGCGTCGATCCGTTGCGCTACTTCTTCCTGCGCGAAGTGCCGTTCGGCCAGGACGGCAATTACAGCCACGCCGCCATCGTTGCGCGCATCAATGCCGATCTCGCCAACGATCTCGGCAATCTGGCGCAGCGCTCGCTTTCCATGGTCGCCCGCCAGCTCGGCGGCGTGCTGCCCGCACCGGGGGCCTACAGCGAAAATGACAAAGCGATCCTCACAGCCGCCGACGCCATGATAGGGACGGCGCGCGAAGCCATGAAGACGCAAGGACTCCACCAGGTGCTCAATCTCGCATGGGCGGTGATAGCCGACGCCAACCGCTATTTCGCCGGCGAGGCGCCCTGGGCGCTGGCCAAGACCGATCCGGAGCGCCAGGGCACGGTGCTTTACGTTACCGCCGAAGTTTTGCGTCAGGTCGCGATCCTCTGCCTGCCGTTCATGCCGGCCGCCGGCGGAAAACTGCTCGACCTGCTTGGCGTGCCGCCAGGCGAAGCGCGCACTTTCGCGGCGCTGGGCGCCAACGGCCGGATCGTGCCGGGGAGCAAGCTGCCTGCGCCCAGCCCGGTGTTCCCGCGCTACGTCGAACCCGAGGCGAGCGCCGCAACGTCGCCGCCAAAGTGACCGCCATGCTGGTCGACAGCCATTGCCATCTCGATTTTCCCGAATTCACCGAGGAGCTCGACGCAGTGGTTGCGCGCGCGCAAACCGCCGGCATCGGCCGCATGGTCACAATCTCGACCCGCGTTGCCCGCCACGCCCAGGTGCTCGCCGTCGCCGAGCGATTTCCCGATATCTATTGTTCGGTCGGCACCCATCCGCACAATGCGCTGGAGGAACCCGACGTGACCACGGCCGATCTGGTCGCGCGCACGCGCCATCCCAAGGTGGTGGCGATCGGGGAGGCGGGGCTTGACTATCATTACGACCGCAGTCCGCGCGCCGCGCAGGAGCAGGGCTTCCGCCGGCACATCGCGGCCGCGCGCGAGACCGGTCTGCCGCTGGTGATCCATTCCCGCTCGGCCGATGCCGACACCGCGAAAATTCTCAGCGAAGAAACCAAGCAGGGCGCGTTTCCCGCCGTGCTGCATTGCTTCACCGGCGGGCGCGATCTCGCCTTCACCGGCATTGAACTCGGCCTCTATGTATCGTTCACCGGCATTCTGACGTTCAAAAAATCCGACGATCTGCGCGCCATCGCAGCGGCTCTGCCGGCCGATCGCATCCTGGTCGAGACCGACGCGCCTTATCTCGCGCCCGGCCGCTATCGCGGCAAGCGCTGCGAGCCGGCCTACGTGGTGGAAACCGCCAAGGTGCTGGCCGAGGTGCGCGGCGTCAGCGCGGATGACATCGCGCGCCAGACCACGGAGAATTTTTTCCGCCTGTTTCGCAAGGTGCCGCGTCCTGCACCGGGCGCCCAATGACGCTGACATTCACCATTCTCGGCTGCGGCTCATCCGGCGGCGTGCCGCGGCCGGGCCTGGGCTGGGGCGATTGCGACCCGAAAAATCCAAAAAACCGCCGGCGGCGAACTTCACTCCTGATCGAACGGCGCAACCGCGCGACCGGCGCGACGCGCGTGCTGGTCGACACCTGCCCCGATTTGCGCGAGCAACTGCTCGATGCGAGCGTCCCTTGGCTCGACGGTGTGCTCTTTACACACGCCCATGCCGACCACACCCACGGCATCGATGATTTGCGCGCGCTTGTGCTGCACAGGCGCCGGCGGGTGGATGTCTATCTCGATGCAATGACCTCCCAGCTCATCCGCACCCGCTTCGGGTATTGCTTCGCCACATCCCCCGGCAGCAAGTACCCGCCGATCGTGAACGAACACCGCATCGCCGCCGGCCAGCCGGTGACCATCGAGGGGGAGGGTGGTCCCATCGCCGCCCTGCCTTTCCTACAGGCCCATGGCGACATCTCCTCGCTCGGTTTCCGCTTCGGTGCCCTGGCCTATTCCTGCGACCTCAGCGGGCTGTCCGACGTGAGCCTGGCGGCGCTTGCCGGTCTCGATGTCTGGATCCTCGACGCCCTGCGCTACAAACCGCACCCCAGTCACTTCAGCGTCGCGGAAGCGATCGACTGGATCGCGCGCGTAAAACCCAAGCGGGCGATCCTGACCAACCTGCATGCCGATCTGGACTACGACCGCTTGCGCCGCGAACTGCCGTCCCACGTGGAGCCCGCCTTCGACGGGATGCAGATGGTCACGGCGGCGGGAGCATGAACTTGAATCCATACGTGAATAGCCTCAGGTGAAATCAGCGAACTGTTCCGCAATAAATTGAATTTGCATACAATTCTACACTTTAACGGATAACGCCAGAAGAGCTATAAATATTCCATAATATGTCTTATGCGAATCGACAGACCACGGTTTCACATTTCTCGCGCGCATTATCCCCCAGGCCGCACACAGCGCATGAGGCCCCGGTCGTAAGCCGTTGGACGCTTTGCTAGGTTGCGGCTTCAACGAGCGCAGCCATGAAACCGTCCCGCAACATCGACCGGCTGATCGCGATCATGGCGGCATTGCGCACGCCCGGTAGCGGCTGCCCGTGGGATCTCGAACAGACCTTCGCGACTATCGCACCCTATACCCTCGAAGAAGCCTATGAAGTGGCCGACGCCATTGCGCGCGGCAATCTGGCCGACCTGCGTGAGGAACTCGGCGACCTCCTGCTCCAGGTCGTCTTTCATGCCCGCATGGCCGAGGAGCAGCGCGCCTTCGACTTCGGCGACGTGGTCGCGGCGATCACCGCCAAGCTGCTGCGCCGGCATCCCCACGTATTTGCCCATGTGTTCGGAGACGCCAGAGACCTCACGCCGAAGACCGTCGAACTCCTTTGGGAGCGCATCAAGGCCGAGGAAAAACGGGAGAAGGTCGCTACCGCCAGTCGAAAATCGAAGGAACATGGTCACTCAAGCGCCCTTGCCGGCGTCCCGATCGGCCTGCCCGCGCTCACGCGCGCGCTGAAATTGCAACAGAAGGCCGGCAAGGTCGGGTTCGACTGGAACGACCCGCAAGCCGTACTGGCCAAGATCCGCGAGGAGGCGGACGAAATAGCCGTCGAGATAACCTCGGGTGACGTTAAAAAAGCCGCGGCCGAGGTGGGGGACCTGCTCTTCGCCGTGGTCAACCTCGCCCGCCATCTCAAAGTCGACCCGGAAGCCGCCGTGCGCGCGGCCAATAGCAAATTCGAACGCCGCTTTGCCGCGATCGAAAGTGCGCTGCTAAAGCGTGGCAAGCAACCGCAGGACGCAACCCTGGCCGAGATGGACGCGCTCTGGAACGCGGCCAAGGCGGCGGAAGCGCTCGGATATCGTACCCGCCCCAAGGCTGCGAAAAAATCGGCGGCACAATCGGCTAAACGCGCTGCTCAACCTTCGCCCCGGCGTGCAGCGCGCGCTTCACGCTGAAGTCGACTTTACCGGCTCGCCGAACTTCGTTCGCACCAGCGCGGCCTTTGCAGGATCAGTCCGCACCGTCAGCGCAAACTTACCGTCTTCTCGCATCGCCTTCGCCATCACTTCCGTGTTGCGGTAGAGCCAGCTCACCCCTGCCCCGTCCGCCGGATCGAGTGCCAGATCAAGCACCACGCGCCGCACACTGAGCCGCACCTCGATCCCGACGGCGAGCCGATCGATCCCCTCGCCGCTCAGCGCCGACAGCAGCACCGGCTGCCGCTCTGCGGGCTCGCGCGCGGCGATGTTCGCGATCCGCGTGCGTGCGCCGGTATCAAGCCGGTCGATCTTGTTCCACACCTCGATCAGCCTCGGATCTTCCGGCGCGATATCGAGCTCGCGCAGCACCTTTACGACGTCGCGCGCTTGCGCTTCGCTGTCCGCATGCGAAATATCGCGCACGTGCAAGATTATGTCGGCCTCGATCACCTCTTCGAGCGTGGCGCGGAAGGCCGCGACCAGCATGGTCGGCAAATCCGAGATGAATCCGACGGTATCGGAGACGATGATTTTGAGCCCATTGGGCAGCGACACCGCACGCAGCGTCGGATCGAGCGTCGCGAACAGCATGTCGGCTTCGAGCACGGTGGCCCGCGTCACGCGGTTGAACAGCGTCGATTTGCCGGCGTTGGTGTAGCCCACCAGCGCCACGATCGGATAGGGCACCCGCGCACGACTGTCGCGATGAAGTTTCCGCCGCCGCTTGACCTTGTCGAGCTCGGTTTCAATCCGCGCGATGCGCTCCTCGATCATGCGCCGGTCGGCTTCGAGCTGCGTTTCGCCCGGCCCCCCGAGGAAGCCGAATCCACCACGCTGACGCTCAAGATGGGTCCACGAGCGCACCAGCCGGCTCTTCTGATAAGTCAGATGCGCATGCTCGACCTGCAGCGCGCCCTCGCGCGTGTGTGCGCGCCGTCCGAAGATCTCCAGGATCAGCCCGGTGCGATCGAGCACTTTGGCGGACCAGGCCCGCTCAAGATTGCGTTGCTGCACCGGCGAGAGCGCGCAATCCAGCACGACAATGCCCGCTTCAAGGCTTTTGACCAGCCCGGCGATCTCGTCGACCTTGCCCTTGCCGATGAATGTCGCCGGCCGGATCTTTGCGATCGGCGCGATGCCGGCATCGACCACTGCAAGCTCAATGGCGTGCGCGAGTCCAATAGCCTCGTCGAGCCGCGCTGCGGGCGCACGCTCATGGGCGAAGCCAGTCCGCGTGCTGGCGCGGCGATAGGGGCCGATGACGATCGCACGCCCGCTGCCCGAGCCGGAAGGGCTCAGAGATTTCGACGGCGTGTCGCGCGGGCGCGGCTCCAATTAGACCTTTTCCGCCGCCGGCGGCTCCTCGCCGCCTTCGAACAGCTGGATCGGATGACCCGGCATGATCGTGGAGATGGCGTGCTTGTAGACCAGCTGCGAATGACCGTCTCTCCGCAGCAGCACGCAGAAATTATCGAACCACGTGACCACGCCCTGCAACTTCACGCCGTTGACCAGAAAGATGGTGAGCGGAATTTTGGCTTTTCGAACGTGGTTGAGAAAGGTGTCTTGTAGGTTTTGTGCGCGATCGGCCGCCATTGCCGTTGTTCCATTTTTTGCTCGCGGACCCCTGCCGCGAGATGTTGTTTCACAAGCCGCCTGGCTGTTTTACAGATTTTGCGCCGGGTCGACTTGGGGCTCCGCCATTAGATGGCACGTCCGCCTTCGGTGCAAGCACAAGTTAGCGGCAAACTTGGAGGACCCGCATCCGAAATATTTACGTCATTTCGGCAAACCGATGAAAATCGCGCCGCAGCGCGCTGGCAATCAGCCCCGGCGCGCCATTGCCGATGGGCCGCCCGTCGATGCGCACCACCGGCAGAACGATCTGGCTCGCGGATGTGAGAAACGCTTCCCGCGCCGCATAGGCCTCTTCCAGCGTGAACGCCCGCTCCTCGAGCGTCAGCCCCTGCGCGGCGATCGCATCGATCAGCACCGTGCGGGTGATCCCGCGCAGAATATCGTGACCGGCCGGGTGCGTGACCACTTTGCCGTCCCGTGTGACGATCCAGGCGTTGCTCGATGAGCCTTCCGTCACGCGGCCTTGGGCGTCCACAAACCATGCTTCTCGTGCGCCGGCTTCGCGCGCCGCTTGTTTTGCAAGCACATTGGGCAACAGCGACACCGACTTGATGTCGACGCGTCGCCAACGGTTCTCGGCTATTGTGACGACCGCGACGCCGTCGGCCGCGATGCGCTCGGCATTGGCAAGATCAAGATTGCGGGCCGTGACGACGATGCTCGGCCGCGTGCCGGGCGGCGGAAAGGCATGATCGCGCCGCGCCACGCCGCGCGTGACTTGCAGATAGACGATTCCCCAGCGCACGCGATTACGGCGAATGACCTCGCGCATGACCACCGCGAGCGCGGACATCGTCATGGGTTGTTCAATGCGCAGCTCCCCCAGCGAGTAGGCGAGACGGCCGAGATGACGGCGCTCGTCGACCAGGCGCCCTTCCCTCACCTCGCAAACTTCGTACACGCCGTCGGAAAACTGGTAGCCGCGGTCCTCGATATTGACCATCGCATTGCGCATCGGGAGATAGCGGCCGTTCACATAGGCAATGCGCGACATCGATTTGCCAAGCTCTTTGTTGAATCGCATTTTCTACGGCGAACCGGTTCCCACTTCGCCGGAAAATGCTCTAGCCGATGCCCAGCGCCTTGAGTTTACGATGCAAGGCGGAACGCTCCATGCCCACGAATTCGGCGGTGCGCGAGATGTTCCCGCCGAAGCGGTTGATCTGAGCGAGCAAGTATTCGCGCTCGAATAATTCGCGCGCATCGCGCAGTGCCAGACCCATCAGTCGCTCGCCGCCGTTGCCCTGCGGCATGCTCGGCACCATGGCGCCAACATCCTGCGGCAGCATATCGGCGCTGATCACCGTGCCGGGCTCGCCCCCCGCCAAGATCATCAGCCGCTCGACGTTGTTGCGCAGTTGCCGCACATTCCCCGGCCAATTGTGCGATTGCAGCACCGCCAGCGCATCCGCCCCGATTTTTCGCTGCGGCAACCCGGTCGCCTGCGAGATCTGCTCCATGAAATAGTGCACGAGATCGGGAATATCTTCGCGCCGTTCCGCCAGCGAGGGTACTTTGATCGGCACGACGGAAAGCCGGTGATAGAGATCCTCGCGGAATCGTCCGGCCGCGATTTCCGTTTCAATGTTGCGGCTGGTGGAGGAAATGATGCGCACGTCCACCGCCACCTTGGTGGCTCCCCCGACCCGCTGAAAGGTCTGATCGACCAGCACGCGCAGAATCTTGCTCTGTGTCTCGCGCGGCATATCGGTGATTTCGTCGATGAACAGCGTTCCGCCATGCGCCTCTTCCAGCGCGCCGACCTTGCGCGCCTGCTGGCCATTTGAAAGCTCCACCCCGAACAGTTCGATTTCCATGCGCTCGGGTGTGATCGCGGCCGCATTGATGACCACGAATGGCCCGTTTGCGCGCGTCGAAAGCGCATGCAGTGAGCGCGCGGTGAGTTCCTTACCGGCGCCGGCAGGTCCGACAATCAGTATTCGGCTGTTGGTTGGAGCGACTTTCTCGATGGCCTGGCGAAGTTGATTGATCGATGGTGCCGCGCCGACCATGCTTGTCGGCATCGGCGTAAGCGCCTTGAGTTCCTTGACTTCGCGCTTGAGGCGAGACGTTTCCAGCGCGCGATGGGCGACCAGCATGAGCCGGTCGGCTTTGAATGGCTTTTCGATGAAATCGTACGCGCCGCGTTTGATCGCTGAAACGGCCGTCTCGATGTTGCCGTGACCGGAGATCATCACCACCGGAAGTTCCGGGTGCTGCTCTTTGATGTTGTCGAGCAGTTGCAGTCCATCAAGCCGGCTGCCTTGCAGCCAAATGTCGAGGAACACAAGGTTTGGCCGGCGCGACGTGATCGCGGCAAGGGCCGCATCACTCTCGCCTGCGGTACGGGTGGCATGGCCTTCATCCTGCAAGAGTCCCGCAACCAGTTCGCAGATGTCGGACTCGTCGTCGACAATGAGAATATCGGACGCCATGACTATTCCGCGGCTTTCTGCAAGGCAAACTCGGCTACGCTTGCAACAGGCTCATTCGTAAAACGCAGACGCACCCAGGCTCCGCTCTCGCCCGGGAGCAGTTCGGCCGCGTCGTGCAGCTCGATGCGGCCGCCGTGTTCTTCCAGAATCCGGCTGACGATCGCCAGACCCAGACCCGTACCCTTCTCTCGCGTCGTGACATAGGGCTCGAGCAGCCGGTTGCGGTTCTCCGGTGGCAGCCCGATGCCATTGTCGACCACATCGATGATGATGAAATCGTTATCCTGCCGCGCGGCGGTGACGCGGATACGGCCTTGGCGACTCTTGCCATTCGGTGCGGCCGTGATCGCCTCGCTAGCATTCTTGATGATGTTGGTGAGCGCCTGTGAGATCAGGCGGCGGTCGAAGCGCGCCAGCATCGGGTCCTCGGCAATATTGATGTCGATGTCAATATCGGAATTGCCGACCCGCATCAGAAAAACCACCTGGCGCACGGTATCGGCCACGTCCTCGGCCGCAATCACCGGCTTTGGCATGCGAGCGAATTTGGAAAACTCGTCGACCATGCGTTTAATATCGTCGACTTGCCTTATGATTGTGTCGGTGCATTGCTCGAACACCGCGCGGTCTTCCGTAATGACGCTGCCATACTTGCGCCGCAACCGCTCGGCGGAAAGCTGAATTGGCGTGAGCGGGTTCTTGATTTCGTGGGCGATGCGGCGTGCGATATCGGCCCAGGCCGAGGTACGCTGCGCCGCCACGAGATCGGTGATATCGTCGAGCGTGACCACGTAGCCATGTTCCGGATTCTCCGATTGCTCGGTGGCCACGCGCACCGACAAGTTGCGCTCGTGGCCTTGACGGTTCAACGCGATCTGGCTTTGGATCAAACGCTGTGCGCTGGTTTGCGCGTCGGCAATGACCGCGGCGAGCTCCGGCACGATCTCGACCAGATACTTGCCGATCGCGTCGCTTTCCGATTGTCCGATCAGCTGCTGCGCCGACCGGTTGAGAATATTAATACGGCCTTCCGCATTGATGCCTATCACTCCCGCGCTCGCCCCCGCCAGCACGGCTTCGGTAAATTGCCGTCGCTGGTCAATGAGATCGCGCGCGCGCACGATAGCTTCATGCTGCGTGCGCAGCTCTTGCGTCATCTTGTTGAATGTCTCGCCGAGTTTGGCGAGATCGCCTTCCGAGCGCCGCACCGGCACCTGGACGTGCAGGTTGCCGGTCGACACCATGTTGGCGGCACCGATCAGGCGTCGGATCGGCGCAACGAGAAGGTTGGCGAAATTGAATCCGAACCACGCCGCCGCCAGCAAAACAGTAAGCGCGATGACCGTGTACATCAGCGCAAAGGCAAGCTTCAAACCGGAGCGGCTCGTCTCAAGTTTGTTGAAATCGCGGGCGACAACTTCTGTCTGTCGCAAATTCTCGACCGTCCGTGCATCAAGCGCTCCAATGACATAAAGGTATGTATTGTCGTATCCACGCAGCTTGATGATGGCGCCAACCGAATGAACTTCGAGCAGGGGGCCGATCTGCGGCTCGGCATCATTGATGTTCGCAAGCCCCGCGGCCGACGGTAGCAAGATTTTTTGCTCATCGCTGAAATCGGACTGCACAATCGCCGAGCCATCGCCATTGACCAGCAGCGCACCTGCCAAACCGCGAATATTCGCCTGCGCAGTCAGAAATTCCTTAAATCGTTCGCGATTCTGATCAAACAGCGGCTTGTTGCGCCCCACGTCGAATGCCATGGCCGTGACGTTGCGGCCGACCATATCCAAGTGCTCGTTCAAATAGGCATTCGCCAGCATCACCGAATTGCTGATCGCAGCGTTGGTGCGCGCGGAAATTTGCTGGTCGATACCGCGGTCAATCGTCACGTTCGCAACCACTGCGACCAGAATCGCCGGTGCTGCCGCGATCACAGAGAACAGGCCAACGACGCGCACATGTAAGCGAGCGGCCGCTTGCCCGCGCCTTCGGGCTTGCACCAAAAGCCACACCTCGCGTGCAATCACCCCGAGCAGGATGAAAACCGTAAGCGCGTTGAACAGCAGCAGGGAAACGACGATCTCGTGGGTCGGCACGATGGGCGTGAGGTCGGAGAGCACGATGAAAGTGACAAGCGCCGACAGCAGCGCGGCGCCCACCGAGATTGGCCCCACCACGCCCCGCGCGGTCCTATTCGCCGGCTCGGCGAAAATGGTGTTATCGGCGATTGCGGCTTGCTCGACGCTGGTCATAGGATTTTCAATGGCAACGGCAATGGTGCAGGCGAAGAATGCCCGCAGTGAGTCACATTAGCCCCATGGTGCGCCGCACTGATGCCTTTATACAACAATGTTGCCAAATCGCAACATTTAATGTGCGCATCATTAATTGCGCCATGATGTAAATCACAAAGAAGCCGCGATAAATGCCTTCAGGAACTCATGATCAGGAAAATATCCGCTAATCGCTTGTGCGGATAATTTGAATATCCAGGTCCCGTATCTTCTTGCGTAGTGTGTTGCGGTTCAAGCCCAAGAGATCGGCGGCACGAATTTGATTTCCACGGGTCACAGCAAGAGCTGCCGTCAGCAGCGGCGTTTCGATCTCGCGCAAAATCCGTTGATAAAGTCCCGGCGGCGGCAAGTCGGTCCC
This sequence comes from uncultured Hyphomicrobiales bacterium, assembly GCA_964575715.1. Classification (GTDB taxonomy): domain Bacteria; phylum Pseudomonadota; class Alphaproteobacteria; order Rhizobiales; family Xanthobacteraceae; genus PNAI01. Next base: position 18,333 of record CAZNSG010000008.1, read on the forward strand.
AAAGCTGGCAAAGTAGCGTGCGAGGTTGCGCTCGACCGCAACCGCCAGGTTCTCCTCCGCCGTCACCTTCTCCGCCGGCATCCTCTCCGCAGTCGTGTTGGGCTGGGTCAATTCCGCTTCGACGACGGCCGCAGAGATCACCTCCTGGGGATAGAGCGCGGCGAGCCGTCGCGCCAGGTTCTCCAATTCGCGCACGTTTCCCGGCCAGCGATAGTGCTTGAGTTGGTCGAGCGCCGCCTGGTCGATTTGCTTGGTCGGCAACCCCTCGCGCGCGATCTGAGCAAAAAAGTGACGAATGAGGTCGGGAATATCTTCGATGCGTTCGCGCAACGGCGGCAACCGCAATGGCACCACATTGAGCCGGAAGAAAAGGTCTTCGCGGAACAGTCCCTGCTGGATCAGAATGCGCAGGTCCTTATTTGACGCGGCGATGATGCGCACGTCGGCCTTGATCGGCGTGCGGCCCCCGACCGTCGTGTATTCGCCCTGCTGCAACACGCGCAGCAAACGGGTCTGCGCCTCCATCGGCATGTCGCCGATCTCGTCGAGAAACAGTGTGCCGCCCTCCGCCTGTTCGAAGCGGCCGGGATTTCGCGCGTTCGCGCCCGTAAAGGCGCCTTTCTCGTGGCCGAATAATTCGGACTCGATCAGATCGCGCGGGATCGCCGCCATGTTAATAGCCACGAATTGTCCGCTGCGGCGTTTGCCGTAATCGTGCAACGCGCGCGCGACCAGTTCCTTGCCGGTGCCCGACTCGCCCGAGATCATCACCGTGAGATCGGTCTGCATCAGGCGCGCAACCAGCCGATAGATTTCTTGCATCGCCGGAGAGCGTCCGATCAGGGGAATGGATTCGATATCTTCGGGCTTATGGGCCGCGCGCGGGCGCTCTTTCGGCTCCGCCAGCGCACGGCCGACAATAGAGATCAGCTCCTTTAAGTCGAACGGTTTGGGCAGGTACTCATAAGCGCCGCGTTCGGAGGCGCGGATCGCCGTGAGAAACGTGTTCTGCGCGCTCATGACGAGCACCGGCAGATTTGGGCGCAACTTTTTGATCCGCGGCAGCAGGTCGAAGGCGTTTTCGTCCGGCATCACCACATCGGTGATGACCAGATCGCCGTCGCCCTGGCTGATCCAGCGCCACAGCGTGGCGGCGTTGCTGGTGGATCGCACTTCGTAACCGGCGCGCGAGAGCGCCTGGTTGAGTACGGTTCGTATGGCTGCGTCGTCGTCGGCGACCAGAATGCTTCCCGCGGGCATGGAGTCCTCTTGGATCCTTTAGGCGGGTGCCGGCCAGGCGCCGTCACCGGTGAACATGGGCATCAGCACACGAAAGACCGTGTGCCGCGGTTGCGACTCACACTCGATGATCCCGCCGTGATCGCCGACTATTTTTGCCACCAGGGCCAGGCCCAGGCCGCTGCCGGTCGGCTTTGTCGTTACGAACGGATCGAACAGATGGGGCATCAGGTCCTCGGATACGCCCGGTCCATTGTCCTTGATGCAGAATTCGAGCGGCAGCGACACGCGTGTCTTGCTGCCCGGCAATAACAACCTCACGCCGGGCCGAAACGCAGTCGTGATGTGGATTTCCCCATCGCTCACACCCTCCCCGATCGCTTCGGCGGCGTTCTTGACGAGATTGAGGAACACCTGCACGAGTTGATCACGATTTGCGAACACCGGCGGCAGCGAGGGATCGAATTCCTCGACGAATTTGAAATGCCGCGCAAAGCCCGTTTGCGCCAGCCGTTTGACGTGATCGAGCACGGCGTGAATATTGACCGGCGCGCGCTCGACCGGCCGTTCGTCGGAAAACACCTCCATGCGATCGACAAGCTTCACGATCCGGTCGGCCTCATCGCAAATCAGCCGCGTTAGCGTGCGGTCATCGTCGTTGGCGGATTGTTCCAGTAACTGAGCGGCACCCCGAATTCCGGAGAGCGGATTCTTGATCTCATGCGCGAGCATGGCGGCAAGCGCAATTACCGAGCGCGCGGCACCGCGATGGGTGAGCTGGCGGTTCATCTTGTCGGCAATGGTGCGCTCCTGCAGCATCACGACCACCTGATCGGGCTGCTCCGGCAGTGGGGCGACATAAAGATCGACCAACCGCTCGCCGGGATTGCGCGGTGTCGACAGATCAACCTTATATTCGTTCACCGCCGCCCCGCGCGAGCGCACTTGATCGACGAGGGCGAGCAGCGGACTGCCGAACGGCACCAGATCCTTGAGTTCATAGCGGCGCAACAGCAGCGCCGAGACTTCAAAAAATGTTTCGGCTGCGACATTGGCATCGGCGATCTTGCCGTCCGCCCCCACCATGATGACCGGCAACGGTAATGCGTTGAGCACCGAACTGGCGTTACCGGGCGAGGCTTTGTTGATGTGCGCAACTGTGGTGCTCATACGGCAGTTCCACATGCGAATACGTCATAAGCTTGCTTGAGCCGCGCGCGCGTGTCGGTAGGATTCTCGGAGGTCAGCACGGCGCCACGCCAGCGCTTGAGCAACTCGAGCGCAACGCCCGCGGTCGCTGCCGCCGCATCGAGCGCCCAGCCGAGGTGCTTGCGCGCATGCCGCAAGCCGATGCGCAGCCCGTGATGCGCCAGCATTTCTTCGTAGAGCGTGGTGATGAGCGCCAGCTGCTCGGAAAGCGGCGGCGGGGTTTGGCGAACCCCGGTCGCAAGATAGTGCGCGAATTGACCCGGCAGCCACGGCCGCCCCTGCGCCGCCCGGCCGACCATAATCGCGTCCGCGCCAGAGGCTGCAAGCGCCGTGTCGATAGCATCGAACGTTTGAATGTCGCCATTGACCACCAGTGGGATGGTGATGGCATCGCGCACGGCACGGATCGCCGCCCAATCGGCGTGCCCGGTATAGAACTGGCAACGCGTTCGGCCATGCACCGTAATCATGCGAATGCCGGCGGCTTGCGCGCGGCGCGCCAATTCCGGCGCATTGATGCTGGACGCATCCCATCCGAGCCGCATCTTCAACGTCACCGGCAGCGCGACCGCGCCCACCGTGGCTTCGATCAGCGCAAGCGCGTGATCGAGATCGCGCATGAGCGCCGAGCCCGACTGCTTGTTGGCGACATGCTTGGCCGGGCATCCCATGTTGATGTCGATGACGGCCGCGCCTGCGGCTTCCGCGATCCGCGCGCCTTCCGCCATCCAGCGCGGCTCGCAGCCGGCGAGCTGCACCACATGGATGCCGCTGCCCTGTCCCTCGCTCCGCAACAGTGCATCGCGGCAGCCTTCCACCAGGGCGTCGCTCGCGGTCATTTCTGACACTACAAGGCCGGCACCGAGCCGTTCCACCAGCCGGCGGAATGGCGCATCGGTAACCCCGGACATGGGTGCAAGGATTACCCGGTTCGGCACCGGCACATTGCCAATGCAAAAAGGGAGGTTCTGGCTGGTCGTAATAGCGATGCTCACAATTTGCCTACAATTTAGGCCTTATAAAAACTGCACATAGTTTAATCAGATACCGAATATATGCAAGTGTTGCATTGCAACATTTGACGTCAAAATACATTTCCGTTTGCGGCCTCGTCCGGAAGCGCTAATGCGTTATCCGATCACGGTATTTAGACAGGATCGGCGAATGGCTCTGACGGTCGCGGCAGTGGTGGTAGCAGCCGGGCGCGGACTTCGCGCCGGGGGTGGATTGCCCAAACAATACCGCTCCATCGGCGGCGAGCCGGTGATCCGCGCGAGCCTTGCGCTGATGGCTTGGCATGGCGAGGTCGGCTCCGTCCTTCCGGTCATTCACCCCGACGATGCCACTGCCTTTGCCGAGGCCAGCAAAGGCCTAAAACTCCTCCCCCCGGTTTTTGGCGGCGCTACGCGGCAAGCTTCCGTGCGCGCCGGTCTTGAAGCGCTCAGTTCACACCCGCCGGGTATCGTTCTTGTGCACGATGCCGCCCGGCCGTTTTGTTCGGCAGCGCTGGTCTCGCGCGCGATCGCTGCCTGCACCGAGACCGGCGCTGCCATTCCTACGCTGGAAGTGAGCGATACGATCAAGAGCGTGGACGATCGGGGTTATGTCACCGGCACGCTCGATCGCGCGCGCCTGCGCCGCGTTCAGACGCCGCAGGTGTTTTCCTATTCTGCCCTGCTCGATGCGCATCACCGCGCCGCGAAGGCCAACCGCGAAGATTTTCCCGACGATGCCGCGCTCGCCGAATGGGCGGGGCTCAAAGTCGCGGTCTTCGCCGGCGAGCCGGGAAATACCAAGCTCACGACCGATGACGATTTCGCCCGTGCCCAAGCGCGGCGCACCGCGAGCCTTGCCGACCTTCGCGTCGGCAATGGCTTTGACGTGCATGCCTTCGGCGACGGCGACCATGTTATGCTGGGCGGCGTCCGCATCTCGCACCGGCGCGGGCTTGCCGGCCATTCCGATGCCGATGTCGCAATTCACGCGATTGTCGACGCCATCCTTGGCGCGCTTTGCGATGGCGACATCGGCGCGCATTTTCCCCCCAGCGATCCGCGCTGGCGCAGTGCTGCATCCGACCAGTTTCTCGCTTTCGCTGCCGAGCGCGTGCGCGCGCGCGGCGGCCGCATCGCGCATCTCGATCTCACCATTGTGTGCGAAGCCCCGCGTATCGACGTGCACCGCGACTCCATCCGCCAGCGTATTGCGGCGATCGCCGATATCGCGGTGGAGCGGGTTGCGGTCAAGGCCACCACCAGCGAAAAACTTGGGTTCACCGGCCGCGGCGAAGGCATCGCGGCCATGGCCACCGCAACAGTGCGGCTGCCCTGGACATGGTGACGCCGAATAAACGCATGATCGCGGCTGCGCGCGCACTACTCGCGCTCTTCCGCGCGCGCAAGCTCACACTCGCCACAGCGGAATCCTGCACCGGCGGTTTGCTCGCCGCGGCTCTGACCGAAATCCCCGGCAGTTCAGATGTGGTGGACCGCGGCTTTGTGACCTATTCCAACATTTCGAAGCAGCAAATGCTCGGCGTTCCCGTGCGCACGCTTGAAAAGCATGGCGTCGTCAGCCGAGAGACGGCGCTGGCCATGGCCAAGGGCGCCCTTGCCCACGCCCCCGCCGATATCGTAGCGGCGATCACTGGCATCGCCGGTCCCGGCGGCGGCTCAATACAAAAGCCCGTGGGCCTTGTGCACATTGCCGCCGCCACGCACCGCGGACGCAGCATTCATCGCGCTTGCAAATTCGGCGACATCGGCCGCGGCAAAGTGCGGGAAAAATCGGTGCTGCAAGCCTTGGCGATGCTGAGTGAGCTTGCTAAAAAAGAAACACCGAAGAAAAAGCTGCGAAAACCAAATAAATAACCTCAGCCCGTCTTACGCGCGTAAATTTCGTCGGCGCGGCGTTCAAACGCGGCGGCGAAGCGGCGAAAGGCGGCATCGAACATCGCGCCCATGAGCAGCCCGAGCACGCGGCTCTTGAATTCATAAGTAATATGAAACTCAACCTCGCAGGCGCGCTCGCCGGCGGGGCGGAACGTCCAGCGGTTTTCCATGTGGCTGAACGGGCCGTCGAGATATTCAACCAGAATCTGAAGCTCTGGCCTCTCCAATGTGACTTTGCTGCGGAATGTCTCGCGGATAAGCTTGTAGGCGACCGTCATGTCGGCAACGATAATCTCATTGCCGTCAGGAGACACGTTGCGGCCACGAACCTTGAGCGCGCTGCAAAGCGGCACGAACTCCGGATAACGCTCGACATCGGCTACGAGATCGAACATTGCGTCCGCGGCATGGCGCACCCGCCGCTTGGTTGAGAATTGCGGCATGACGAGCGCTACGCGGCACCTTCGCGCGCTGCTCTGAGCCGGGCAAAATCCTCACCGGCATGGTGCGAGGAGCGTGTGAGCGGGCTCGCCGACACCATGAGGAAGCCTTTTGCATAGGCGATGGATTTCAGCGCCTCGAACTCATCCGGCGGCACGAAGCGCATGACCGCATGATGCTTGCGCGTGGGCTGCAGATACTGACCGATGGTGAGAAAATCGACATTGGCGCTGCGCAAATCGTCCATCACCTGGAGCACTTCATTACGCTCCTCGCCAAGCCCCAGCATGATGCCGGACTTGGTGAACATGCCGGGATCGAGTTCCTTGACCCGCTGCAAGAGCCGTACCGAAGCGAAATAGCGCGCGCCCGGCCGCACGGTGAGATAGCGCGAAGGCACGGTTTCGAGATTGTGATTGAACACATCGGGCCGCGCCGCGACCACCGTCTCGATCGCGCCGTCCTTGCGCAAGAAATCCGGCGTCAGCACCTCGATGGTGGTCTTGGTGCAGCGCGCGCGGATGGCACGGATGGTCTGCGCAAAATGTTCTGCTCCGCCGTCCGTTAAATCGTCGCGATCGACGGAAGTGACGACCACATGCGCCAGTCCCAATTTCTCCGTCGCAAGCGCCACATGCTCCGGCTCCCGCAGATCGAGCGGACCTGGCAGCCCGGTCTTGACGTTGCAGAACGCGCACGCCCGCGTGCAGGTATCGCCCAGTATCATGAACGTGGCGTGCTTCTTCTCCCAGCATTCGCCGATGTTGGGGCAGCCCGCCTCCTCGCACACCGTGTGCAGCTTGTTTTCGCGCACAATTTTCTGGGTCGCGAGATAGCCGGGCGAGCCTGGCGCTTTGACGCGAATCCAGTCGGGTTTCTTGGGCGAGGCCGCATCCGGCCGATGCGCCTTTTCAGGATGGCGCGGGCGGCCGACGGTATTGTGCACAATGGTCATGGCGCTTGCACCATTACTTACGAACCCCAAGGCTTGGATGCAAGAAGGCTTTGATGCAAGAAGCGTTCGATGTAAGAAAGCTCTCATGCAAGCTCGCAAGCCTGCGGTTTTTCGCTAGACTGGTTAGTTCTATGAATCGCCCGCAATTTACCCGCCTCCAGCTCGCCCGCTTTCTGCTTTGCCTGCCGTTTTTCATCATGCTGGGGTTGATGGTGATCGAGGCCCTGCTCAGCGCCGCCACCACCTATCTCGTGATCAAAGCCGGACGCGATGTCGCCAATAACGAATTCCTGCTCGCCGACTTGCTTTGGATTCTTCTGGCCCAATCGACATCTTACATCATCGGCGCGGTGAGCTGGATCTATGCCGAGCGCGCGGGCTTTTTGGCTTACGGCCGTTACATGCTGCGCTTTGCGCAAGATAATCGTCAGCAGCCCCAGTCTCTCACCGACAAAGAGGCGCGCGAGCGGGTCGAGCCGTTCCTTACCGGCGAGACGTTTTATGTCTATTTTCACTTTCTCTACGAGATCGAGGGCGATCTGCGGCTGCTGCTGGGCTTGATCTTCAATGTGGCCGTGCTCGGTTCCGAAATCGACGGTGCATTCCCGATCGCCTACGGAGCCGTCTTTATCATTCTAATGGCGCTGCAATGGTCGATGCGCAAACGGGTCGCCCATGCCTTCTTCGAGAACCAGCGCATGACCAACCGCATGACCGCGCAAGGCTATACCGCCTGGGACAATATCTTCACCGGCAACCGCTACAATCTCAGACTATGGCTCGCCGGCTTCAAGGTCAGGCTGCGCGATGGGCTCGACGCCCAGATCAGGGCGATCATGACGCGCGAAGGATTGAGCGCGGCCAGCGGCATCATTGGTCTGGCGATCATATTTGCCGCCATGGCGCTGGTCGCGACCCAGCACGCCAATGACACCGCAACGCTGGTGGCGCTCGCCGCCACCCTGCCGCGGCAGATTGAATTGACCAATCACCTGCACCAGTTCACCTCTGGCTGGAACGAATTGCTGGCGAGCTGGACGCGCATGGGCGGCGTCGCCGCCAGCATGCGTCCGGAGTTCGACCCTGCCTTTGACAGCCGCATGAAGTTCGACCGCCTCGTTCTGCGTGAGGGCGAGCGCGCGAACACGGTCACTTCGCTCGCTGAAGCCATGCAGTTCGTGCTGGCGCATCCCAATGGCCGCGTCAATGTGCGCGGACCCAATGGCGCGGGCAAGTCAACGCTGCTCACAAGCCTAAAGGCGCATATCAAGACCCGCGCCTATTATTGGCCGACCGCCGACCGCCTCGCCTTTACGTTTTTAAAAGGCAGCGAACCGGATGAAAATGAGGAAGATTCAGGCGAACACGAACCCGCGCGCGCCAAGCCCAAGCGGCCGGGATTTTCCTCCGGCGAGCGGCAGATTCGTGCGCTGCGCGAGATCGTCGAGCACACCAGCGAGCCGATCTATCTGCTCGATGAGTGGGACGCCAATCTCGACCCGAACAATCGCGCCGCCGCCGACGCCCTGGTCGAGCAGCTCGCCCGCCGCGCCCGCGTGGTCGAAATATCGCACCGCGACCGGGTGTGACTTGTCATTCCGGAAAGAACGGACTCTCGCGGCCTCATGGTGAGGAGCGCCACCGATGTCGGGTTTACCCGACATCGGCCTTTTGAACGCGCAAGTCGGCTATAGCCGACTTGCGTGGCGCGTCTCGAACCACCGCAAGTCGGCTATAGCCGACTTGCGCGCTGAGCATTGCCGATCTCGGGTAAACCTGAGATCGGTTGGCCGCCTTATTCTTCGAGACGCGGTTCTTCGGACCGATCCTCAGAATGAGGGCGGACGACGGCTGCATTAAACATTCAACACCCGGCCATAGGCATCCAGCACCGCCTCCTTCATCATCTCCGACAGCGTCGGATGCGGGAACACGGTGTGCATCAGCTCTTCCTCGGTGGTCTCCAAATTCATCGCCACCACATAGCCCTGGATCAGCTCGGTGACTTCGGCGCCGACCATGTGCGCGCCGAGCAATTGCCCGGTCTTTTTGTCGAAGATCACCTTGACCAGACCCTGGTCCTCGCCCAGCGCAATGGCCTTGCCGTTGCCGGCGAATGGAAAGCGGCCGACACGCACCTCGATGTTCTTTGCCTTCGCCGCGGCTTCCGTGAGACCGACCGAAGCGATTTGCGGCGAGCAATAGGTGCAGCCGGGGATGAGTTGCCGGTTCATCGGATGCGGATTGAGCCCCTTGATCGCCTCGACGCAAATCACGCCCTCATGCTCGGCCTTGTGCGCGAGCAGCGGCGGGCCGGAAACATCGCCGATGGCATAGATGCCGGGCACGTTGGTGCGATTGAATGCATCGATCGCGATCGCGCCGCGCCCGGTCTTCACGCCGAGTTTTTCCAGGCCGAGATTTTCGATGTTGCCGACGACACCGACTGCTGAGATGACGCGATCCACGGTGATCGTCTGCGTGCCGCCCTTGCCGTCGCCGATTTCGGCGGTGACGCTGTCGCCTTTCTTGGCGAGCTTGCTCACCTTGGCGCCGGTGAGGATTTTAATGCCCTGCTTCTCGAATGCCTTGCGCGCGAACGCGGCAATTTCGGCGTCCTCGGCCGGAAGAATTTGTGGCAGGATTTCAACCACCGTCACCTCGGCGCCGAGCGTGCGGTAGAACGAGGCAAACTCTATGCCGATCGCGCCCGACCCCACGACCAGGAGCGACTTCGGCATGCGGTCTGGCGCCATGGCCTCGAAATAGGTCCAGATCAGCTTCTTGTCGGGCTCAAGGCCCGGCAGCACGCGCGGCCGCGCGCCGGTCGCAATGACGATGTGCTTGGCCTGGTATGCGCCGGCGCCGAGCGCGCCCTTCGGCGCCTCGCTCTTGCTCGCTTTCACGCTGACCTTGCCGGGCGCCTCGATCGTCGCCTCGCCCCAGATCACGGAAATCTTGTTCTTGCGCAGCAGAAAACCGACGCCGTCGTTGAGCCGCTTCGACACCGCGCGCGAGCGCGCCACCACCGCTTTCGGATCGAATGAAACCCCACTCGCGGTAAGTCCATAATCCTTGGCGTGTTGCAGATAATGAAAAATTTCCGCCGAACGCAGCAGCGCTTTGGTCGGAATGCAGCCCCAGTTGAGACAAATGCCGCCGAGATAATCGCGCTCGACAATGGCGGTCTTGAACCCGAGCTGCGCCGCGCGGATCGCCGCGACATAGCCGCCCGGGCCGGAGCCGATGATGATGATGTCGAAGGAGGTGTCAGCCACCTGTTACTCCGTCTGCGCTGGTGTGCCGCGTGATCGTTTCGCGCGCCGCCACAACATATAGACACGCAACAGCCATTCCAATAGTACGAGCCCGGCCCAGATCAGCCCGATCATCATGAGCAGGAATTCCGAGAGGCTGCGCGCCAATTGCTCGCCGGAATAAAATGTGGTGTGAACAAGTGACTCGCCGAACGGCGAAATCAGAAAGCCTGGGCCTGCTGCAAGCGAAATCCACGGTCAACGCATCGTCCAAAGCCATCGTTGTATCTGATCGAATGTCACATCGCGTCCTTCGCGGACTTTACGCAATCGGCATTGAGCCCGGCGAACATCGCATCGGCCTTCACAAACAGTCCGTCGAACTCTGCAGGTGGCGCGCGCTTGGCATTGCCCATGATCTTCCGCAACTCCTCCGCAATTTCGGTGTACTGCTTGCGAATGGCCTCGTCCCGCAAATTGGCGAGATAGGTGCCAAGCGCCCCAAACTTGTTCACCGCATTCGCCCCATCGATGTCGTCGCCCGCCATGGATCGCGCGTCAACGCTGCCGCGCGCAGCACTTGAATTGATCACGCCCGCCCTGAATTTGACCTGAAAATACGCATCGATGATTTCCTTGCAGGTTCGCATGTATTCGACGCGCCCCGTATTGCGTTGGATGAAGTCGACGAACTGCAAATTGAGATAGCCGTTGAAGATCGACGTGCACAGCGACAACGTCGCGATGAACATCGGAAAGTAAATCATCAGCATCGTGCGAGTCTTGGATTCGCGATCGCTCATTGGACATCTTTCAATGATCCACACCTGCTGAACCCCGCACATGCGCAAACGCGCAACACAGCGATATTGTACCAGCGGCAGCAATTATTGACTCATCGCCGTCACCCTGAGGTGCGAGCGAAGCGAGCCTCGAAGGGCGACGGGTCAAACATTACGGCCGTTGGTATTGCATCACCAGCATCACCGGAGATTCACCCAGCGCACCAAACGCGCCTACTCAATCACCAGCTTGAGCTCCTCCACGACCGGCCTGACCTGGGCGATCTGGGCGCGCAGCATGGCGCGCATTTCCGCCGGCGTCGATCCCGAGGGTTCCGCGCCGACATCGGTCATGCGCTTGATCACATCGGGATGTTTCGCGGCAGCGGCGATATCCTGGTGCAGCCGGGCGACAATCGGCTCCGGCGTGCCCTTGGGCGCAAGGAAGCCGTTCCAGCCTTGCAGCTCCAGATTGGGAAATCCCATCTCACGCGCGGTCGGCACATTCGGCATCGCCGTCGACTTGGTCGCGACCGCCATGGCCTTGAGCGTGCCGGCGCGCACGTGCGAAAGTGAGCTTGAGAGCTGGTCGCCGCCGAACTGGATGCGGCCGGACAACAGCTCCGTCACCAGCGGCGCCGCGCCCCGGAACGGCACGTGATCCATCTTGATGCCGGCGTCGCGCTTGAGCACCTCGCCGCACAGATGCATGATGCTGCCCGGGCCGGTCGAGCCGTAGAACAGCGGCGTCGGCGTTGTCTTCGCGTAGGCCACGAACTCCTTCAGATTGTTCGCCGGAACGCCCGGATGCGCCAGGAACCAGAACGGCACATAGGCGCCGACCGAGACCGGCACGAAGTCGTCAAAATCGTGGCGCGCGCGCTTGACGAACAGCAGCGATGCCGTGGTGGTGGTGAAGGTGATGTTCCCGAACAGCAGCGTGTGGCCGTCGGGCGCGGCCTTGGCTACCTTGTCGGCGCCGAGAGAACCGCCCGCTCCGCCCACGTTCTCGACTAGCACGCTCTGGCCCATTGTCTCGGTCATGCGCTGCGCGAACAGCCGCGCCAGCATGTCGGTGGTGGCGCCGGCCGGAAACGGCACGATGATGGTGATGGTACGGTTGGGAAATTTATCCTGGCCGCGCAGCGATTGCGGCAGTAATGCCGCGCCGCCGAGCGCCGATGCGCCCGTCAGCAGCGCGCGGCGCGATGTGGTGATGCGATTGCGTTTCCGTTCTTCGCTCATCTATCCCTCCCTGTGCCGCTGGATTTTTTCCGTTCGCGGCCTATCGGCATCGACGGGCTAATATAGCACGTTAAACCACCATCAACACCGGGTTCTCGACCAGCGCCTTGAACGCGCCCAGCAGCTCGGCCCCGACCACCCCATCGACCGCGCGATGGTCGCTTGACAGCGTCACCGACATCATCATTGCGGCTTCGATCTTGCCTTTGCGCGCGACCGCGCGTTCCTCCCCCATACCGACCGCCAGGATGGTCGCCTGCGGCGGATTGATGACGGCAGCGAACTCCTTGATCCCATACATGCCGAGGTTGGAGATCGCGGTGGAGCCGCCTTGATATTCCTCCGGCTTGAGCTTGCGGCTGCGCGCCCGTGCGGCGAGATCCTTGATCTCGTTTGAGATCGCCGAGAGCGATTTCGTTTCCGCCCTGCGCACCACCGGCGTGATCAGCCCGCCGGGGATCGCCACCGCCACGCCCACGTCCGAAGACCTGTGGCGAAGCATGGCGCCTTCGGTCCAGGTGACATTGGCGTCCGGCACTTTTTGCAGGGCGAGCGCCAGCGCCTTGATGACGAAATCGTTGACCGAGAGTTTGTAGGCCGGCGCACCGTCGATCTTGGGCGCGGCGGCATTGATCTCCTCGCGCGCGGCCAGCAGCCGGCCGATGTCGCACTCCACCGTGAGATAGAAATGCGGAATGGTCTGCTTCGACAGCATGAGCCGCTGCGCGATGATCTTGCGCATGGTGTCATGCGGTATGACGTCATAGCTGCCGGGCGCGAACAGCGCGTGGATTTTCTCATCCGACGGACCCGGCATGGCTGTCGCGGCACTCGTCGGCGCAGCAGTAACCCGCAGCGGCGCGCCCGATTGTGCGGCCTGCACGTCGCGCGCGATCACCCGCCCGTGCGGACCGGAGCCGGCAACTTGCATCACATCGACGCCTGCATCGCGCGCCAACCGCCGCGCCAACGGCGAGGCGAAGATGCGGCTCGTTCCGGCGGCCCTAGCCGCCTCGTCCTTCGAGACGGGCGCTTTCGCGCCCTCCTCAGGACGAGGACTTTGGCGTGCCATGGGTGAAATAGTTTTTTTCGCCTCATCCTGAGGAGCGCCCACCGAACTCGGGTTTACCCGAGTTCGGCTTTCAGACATACCCAAGTCGGCTACCGCCGACTTGGGTGGGCGCGTCTCGAAGGATGAGGCGAACTTGTCCGCCCCCGCCGCGGCCGCCTTGATGTCCTCGCCCTCGCCCGCCAGCACCGCGATCACCTGGTTGACCGGAACGTCGGCGGTGCCCGCCGGTACCAGAATTTTTACCAGCGTGCCCTCGTCGACCGCCTCGTATTCCATGGTGGCCTTGTCGGTCTCGATCTCGGCGATCAGATCGCCGGGCTTGACCCGCTCGCCCTCTTTCTTGAACCAGCGCGTGAGATTGCCCTTTTCCATGGTGGGCGATAGCGCGGGCATGCGGATATCGATCGGCATAGCTTAACTGACCATGGCTTAGCTGAAGGTGTTGGTCGTGCTTGAACCGCTCGGCTCGTCCATCTCGGCCTCGAAGGCGGCAAACACCTTCTCGACGACGTCCTGCTCGCTCATGGTGCTTTCGCGCGCATAGAGGTGCCCGACATGGCGCGTGATTTCGGCCAGCAGCATGCCCCAGGTCTCGGGCGCTTCGAAAGCGCGCCGCAGCGACAAGTGCAGCTCGCCATCGATGATCACCGCGCGCAGCACCTCTGTGCCGCCGCGCTCCAGCGCCAGCGGTGGAATGTGCAGCGCGTCGAACACGGGCGACGGATTGTCTGGATCTTGCATGCTCATCGGTAACACACCATTTTTGCCGCCTCGACTACCTTGGCGACGGAGGGCAAAGCAAGTTTTTCCAAGTTCGCGGCATAGGGCATCGGCACGTCCTCGCCGGTCACGCGCGTCGGCGGCGCGTCGAGCCAATCGAAAGCGTCCGCCATCACGCGCGCGACAATCTCCGCGCCCACGCCCGATTGCGGCCAGCCTTCCTCGACCGTGACAATACGATTAGTTTTCTTCACCGACTCGATGATTGTAGCGCTGTCCATCGGCCGCAATGTGCGCAAATCGATCACTTCGGCGTCAATGCCGAGCTTCGCCAGTTCCTCCGCGGCTTTCAGGGCATAACTCATGCCCATGGAAAATGCCACGATGGTCACGCCGCGGCCGGCACGCACGATTTTTGCCTTGCCGATCGGCAGCACGAAATCGTCAAGCTTGGGGACCGGAAAGCTCTGGCCATAGAGAATTTCGTTTTCGAGAAAGATGATCGGATTGGGATCGCGGATCGCCGCCTTGAGCAGACCCTTGGCGTCGGCGGCGCTATAGGGCGCGATCACCTTCAGCCCCGGAATGTGCGAGTACCACGACGAATAATCCTGGCTGTGCTGGGCGGCGACGCCCGCGGCGGCGCCATTGGGCCCGCGGAAGACGATGGAGGCGCCGATCTGCCCGCCCGACATGTAGTGCGTCTTGGCCGCCGAGTTGATGATCTGGTCGATCGCCTGCATGGCGAAGTTGAAGGTCATGAACTCGACGATGGGTTTTAGGCCCGCAAGTGCCGCGCCCACGCCAAGTCCGGCAAAACCCTGCTCGGTGATCGGCGTGTCCACCACCCGGCGGCTGCCGAACTCCTGCAGCAGCCCCTGCGTCACCTTGTAGGCGCCCTGATATTCCGCCACCTCTTCGCCCATCACGAACACGGATTCATCGCGCCGCATCTCCTCCGCCATGGCATCGCGCAATGCCTCGCGCACCGTCATGGTGACAAATTCGGTGCCGGCGGGAACTTCGTTCGCGGCATCGTATGCCGGCGCGCTGGCCGGCGCTGCCGCCACGCTCGCCAGCGGCACGGGCTCTGCGCGCGCCGTCACAGGCGCGCTGGGCTTTTTTGCCGACGTATTGGTGAGCTCGGCGCGGTCCTCGCCATCGCTCAGGATCACGGCGATCGGTGTGTTGACCGCGACGTCGGCGGTTCCCTCCGGCACCAGGATTTGTCCAAGCGTGCCGTCGTCTACAGCTTCCACTTCCATGGTCGCCTTGTCGGTCTCGATCTCGGCGATCACGTCTCCGGCTTTGACCTGATCGCCCACGGCCTTGAGCCATTTGGCGAGGTTGCCCTTCTCCATGGTGGGCGAGAGCGCGGGCATCAAGACTTGAATCGGCATGACCGGCCTCACCGCACCACGTCGGCGTAGAGCTCGGATGGATCGGGCTCGGGTTCGTGGGTGGCAAACTCCGCGGCTTCATTGATGATGCTGCGCACCTGCGTATCGATTTTCTTGAGCTGGTCTTCGCTCGCCCATTTCATTTGCAGTATTCGCTGCCGCGACTGCTCGATCGGGTCGTGCTCGGTGCGCACCTTTTCGACCTCCTCGCGCGGGCGGTATTTGGCCGGGTCCGACATGGAATGACCGCGATAGCGGTAGGTGAGCATTTCCAGAATGGTGGGGCCGTTGCCGTCGCGGCACCATTGCATTGCGCGCGCGCCCGCAGCCTTGACCGCGCGCACATCCATGCCGTCGACCTGCTCGCCCGGAATGTCGAACGACGCTCCGCGCTTCGAAAGGTTCGTGGTGGCGGATGCGCGCTGGATCGATGTCCCCATGCCGTACTGATTGTTCTCGATCACGTAAACCACCGGCAGCTTCCACAGCTTCGCCATGTTGAAGGATTCATAGACCTGGCCCTGGTTGGCCGCGCCATCGCCGAAATAGGTGATCGATACGCCGTCGTTGC
>CAZNSG010000009.1:0-8925 GCA_964575715.1 uncultured Hyphomicrobiales bacterium
GGTTTCCCGCCTTCGCCAACCGCCTTCGTCCGAAGGCGGACTTCGGCGGTCAAGAGCCCGCTTCGGCGGGCGAAGGAAGGTCGGAAAAGCATGTCCTCGGGCTTGACCCGAGGGATCATGCTCAAACAAAAAGCTAGAGCCTGTCGCTGATTCAACTAAAACTCATAAGGCTCTAGCGCCATGAGCAAATTGTGTCCGCACTCGCGAGGACTTCCAGCGATGCACCGAGTAATCATTTTTTTGGCGCTCTGTGTTCTCCCGGCCACCATGACCGGGCTCGGCAAGGCCCCCGCGCAGGCCGTCAAAGCGCGCATGGTCAATGTCTATAATTGGTCGGACTATGTTGAATCGAGCGTGCTGCGCGATTTCACGCGGGAGACCGGGATTAAGGTTCGTTACGACACCTTCGATTCGAACGAAACGCTGGAAACCAGGCTGCTCGCCGGCAATTCCGGCTACGATGTCGTGGTGCCGACCGCCTATTTTCTCGAGCACCAGATCAAGGCCGGTGTGTTCCAGAAGCTCGACAAGAGCAAGCTGCCCAATCTCGCCAACGTCTGGCCCGCCATCGCGCAACGACTAGCAGCCTACGATCCCGGCAATCTTTACGCCGTCAATTACATGTGGGGGACCACCGGCATCGGCTACAACGCCAAGAAGGCGCGCGACATTCTCGGCGGCGAGACGCGCATCGATGCGGCGATGGCGTCCTGGGACATTTTGTTCAAGCCGGAGAATCTGGCGAAGTTCAAGGATTGCGGCGTCTATATGCTGGATTCGCCCGACGATGTCCTCTCGGCGGCCCTGCACTATCTTGGTCTCAATCCGAATTCGACGAGCCATACCGAGCTTGAGCGGGCTGCCGCGCTGCTTGCGCGCGTGCGGCCCTCGGTGCGCAAATTCCATTCCTCGGAATATCTCGATGCGCTGGCGAGCGGCCGCATCTGCCTGGTGCTGGGCTGGTCGGGCGACATCAAGCAGGCGCAGAAGCGCGCGGCCGAGGCCAAGAACGGCGTTGAGATCGGCTACGCCATTCCCAAGGGCGGCGCGCAGATGTGGTTCGACAATTTTGCCATTCCGCGCGACGCCAAAAATGTCGCGGAGGCGCACGAATTCATCGACTATCTGCTGCGCGCGGAGGTCGCGGCCAGGAACACGAACTATCTGTTCTACGCCAATGGCAACCTCGCGAGCCAGAAGTCGATCGCGCCGGCGATCCTCAACGATCGCACCATCTATCCCGATGAGCAGACCATGGGGGAGCTCTACACCATTACCGCCCACGACCTGAAAACCCAGCGCCTGATGAACCGGCTGTGGACGCGGATCAAGACGGGAAGGTAATGGCGATCGTTATCTCCACCTTCGATGCAACCATAACCATTGCTCCGGGAATTCCCGCACCCAGGCTTCCACCACATCGGTGATGATCTGCATGGTGCCCGCCACGTCGATCTGCCCGCTGGCGTCGCGCGCCGGCGCGATCGCATCCGTCATCTCGATCCGGAAGCGATGACCGGGCAGCCGGATCATGCGCGCGCCGTGAATTGGGCAATCGATATGGCGGGCGAGCCGGGCCAGCATGGGATTGGCCTTGGTCCGGCGGCCAAAGAACATCACATCGACTCCCTGCACATTGTACTGATCCACCAGCATCGCCACATGGCCGCCGGCTTCCAGCGCGCGCATGAGCTTGAGCGGCGCATCAAGTCCGGTTGGCACCAGCGTGCCCATGCTGCCAGCACGGATCTTGATCACTGCGTCGGCTACCGCGCTCAAATTGGGCCGGCGATAGAGCACGCTCAAGTCGAGCTTGTAGGCGGCCGCGACCTGCGCGGCGAGCTCCCAGTTCGCCAAGTGTGCTGTGAAGATGAGCGCCGGCTTGCCGTCGACGCGCAGGCGATGGAAGCGGTCGAACGTTGTCTGATCGTAGTCGATATCCCATGGCCCGGCCAGCTCCGGATCGCGCGTCTTGATCCGGTCGGAATGCGCGAACTCGGCCGCAACCCGGCCAAGATTATCCCACACCCCGCGCAGGATGGTTTCGATCTCCGCCGGAGATTTTTCCGGAAATGCCGCCGCGAGATTGGCGCGTCCGATGCGATGCTCAGGCAGCCAGGGACCGAACCGGCGCAAGAATCCCCCGGCGATATCGGCGATCGCCTTGCGGTCGATCAGCCGGATCGCCTTGAGCGCGCCGACGGTCAGAAAACCTGCGGCCGCATTGATGGCTGGCTTGAGCCGCGTTGTCATACCGTCTCCGGTTGATGAGTTCAGGTCGAGCGCGGTCTATTTTCCCTCCCCCTGAAAGGGGGAGGGTGGCGACCCCCGACTTGATCGGGGGGAGCCGGGTGGGGGTCGAATTCAGAGATGTCCAATCTTGCGCTTGCGACCCCCACCCCGATCCTCGCTTCGCTCAGCATAGCCGATGCTTCGCATCGGCGTTCTTTGCGTAAAGAACGGCGGCCGAAGGCCGCCTATGCCTCCCCCTTTCAGGGGGAGGGATTAAGAATATTCACATCGCCGCACTGAACTGATCGGACGGATTTCGTGTCAGGCCTCGCGCCGAACGATGTGTCACCCGGCGTCCTGTTTAGAAGTGCACGATGATTTTTCCAAATACCTGACGGCTCTCCAGCCGCGCAAGTCCGCGCTCAAAGTCGGCCAGCGCAACTTCGGTATCGATGACCGGCAAGAGGCCGTTTGCCATCTTGGCGAGACCATCGCGAATGTTGCGCATCGACGCGCCGAACGAGCCGAAAATCTTGTACTGCTGTTGAAACAGCTGCATCAGGTTGAGCTGCACCGAGGGCCCCGCGGTCGAGCCGCAGGTGACCAGGCGTCCGCCGCGCTTGAGCACGAGCAACGAGCCGTTGAAGCCTTCGCCGCCGACGTGCTCGAACACGACGTCGACGCCCTTCTTGTTCGTGAGCTTGCGCGTGAGCGTCTCGAATCGCTCCGTCCGGTAGTTGATGACATGGTCCGCGCCGATCGCCTTGGCCTTTTCCGCCTTGGCGTCGTCGCCGACCGTGGTGATCACGGTGCACCCGATCGCCTTCGCCATCTTGATCGCGACGCTGCCGATGCCGGAGCCTCCGGCATGTACCAAAATAGTCTCCCCGGCCTTGAGCTTGGCGTTGTCGAACAGCATGTGCTCGACGGTGGAGAAGGCGATCGGCGCGCAGGCGGCGTCGCGCAGGCTTACGCCCTTGGGTACCGGGATCACCAGCCGCGCCGGCAGGTTGAGCCGGTCGCGGGCAAAGCCGTCCACATGAAAGCCCATGATGCCGCCGACGTTTTCACACAAGTTGTCGCGGTCCTCGCGGCAAGCCGGGCACGTGCCGCAAGTGAGCGCGCCGTACATGACCACCGGATCCCCCGGCATGAATGCTGTGACGCCCGCGCCCGCCGCCGCGATTTCGCCCGCCGCCTCCACCCCCACCACCACCGGAAGCTTGCGTTTGGCGAATGCCATGCCGCGAAAGCCCCACAAATCCAGATGATTGAGCGCGATGGCCTTGACGCTGATCTGCACTTCGCCGGCGGCGGGCGCGGGCGGTGCGGGGGCATCGACAAGTTCGAGCTTGCGATCCGCAAGCAGCGTCAGTGCGCGCATCTTGTCACGCCGGTTCGCGTCCCATCACCAGCGATACATTTTGGCCGCCGAAGCCGAACGAATTGGATATGGCATGGCGGATGCTGGCGTCGCGTGCCACATGCGGCACCACATCGAGCGCGATCGCGGGATCGGGCACCTGATAATTGATGGTCGGCGGAATACGCTGATGCTGCAAGGTAAGCAGCGTGAATACCGCCTCGACCGCGCCCGCCGCCGAGAGTGTGTGGCCGATCATCGATTTGTTGGACGAGATCGGCAGGGTTTTTGCGCGTTCACCGAACACGTTCATCACGGCCAGACATTCCATCTTATCGTTCTCCGGCGTACCTGTGCCGTGCGGATTGACGTAGTCGATATCCTCAGGATTGAGCCCCGCGTCCGCCAGTGCATGGCGGATGCAGCCGATGATCGGCTTTCCATCCGGGCTCGACCGCGTGCGATGGAAGGCATCCGCCATCTCGCCGCAGCCTTCGATCACGCCGAGAATTTTCGCGCCGCGCGCCTTGGCCGACTCAAAGCTCTCCAGTACCAGCGCACCCGCGCCCTCGGCCATGACGAAGCCGTCGCGATTTTTCGCAAACGGCTTTGCCGCCGCTTGCGGCGGGTCGTTGGATGTCGAAAGCGCCGAGAGCAGCGAGAAGCGGATCAGCGATTCCGTGTTGACCGAGCCGTCGGTGCCGACGCAAAGCGCGGCATTCGTCTCGCCGCGCCGGATCGCCTCGATGCCGAGCTGAATGGCGGTGGCGCCAGAAGCGCAGGCGGTCGAAAGCGAGATCGGCGAACCTTTGGCTCCAAACTTTTCGGCCAGATAATTGGCCACCGAGCCGAACATGAAGCGCCGATGATAGTCGTTGAAACGACCCGATTCGGCGGCGCGCAACATGTCGTCGTAGCTGATGGCATCGTTCGAGCCCGACGCCGCGGCAAGATTGCGCCGCTGCAACCACTCCAACTCGATCGGGGGCACGGCGAGAAACAATGGACCGGGAAAATCTCCCTTCGCCCCGATGCCCGATTGCGCGATCGCCTCCTCGGCGACCATGTCGGCAAGCCGCTCTGAAAGCTCCGGCGCCGAGTGCGACTCCATCGGCACAAAGTCAACGGTGCCGGCAATCCGGGTTTTCAGGCCGTCGGTTGCAAACCGCGTGATGGCATGAATGCCCGATTGGCCAGCGGTAAGTTTGCTCCAGTTCTCGGTCTTGCCGGCGCCGAGCGAGGTGACGACACCGATTCCGGTGGCGACTACGATCGGCCGGCCGGCTTTGTCATGCATGGAAGACATCTCGGCTACTCCTTCACTCGATCGCTTCGACCAGCGCAAGACCTTCGCCGCGCCAATGCCCGACGCCGGTGACGACCACTTGGGCAAGCGGGCCATCCATCGGCCGCTCCACCCCGGATCGATCGCTCGGCGCAAACAGCTTACCACGACTGACCGCGATCGCGGCGAGCGCCACATTCATGGGAAACTGCGGCTCGAGCGCATGTCCAAGATAAGTACCGCTGGCGCGCACCGCAATCTCCGGGTGCTGGGCAAAAAATGCGCGCTCTTCCGAGGTGGCCGGCTCCGCCCCGCTCGCTCCGGAAATGACGGCGGCGCGTCCAGCCTTTAGACGCCCGGAAGTCTTTTCCCACATGCGCGCAAGCGCGGCGGTAGCTTGGCCGGGCTTGCGATTGGTGCGGTCGGCGAGCGCGATGGTCAATCGCGCCAACGGCTTTGCGCCGCGCGCTTCGGCGTGCCGGCGCTCTTCGATCACTAGGAACGCACCAAACGATCCAATCGCGAAGCCGCCCTTCGGTCCGCGCTCCCACACCGGCGCGAAGTTGCCCTTGAGATTGAAGCCGCCGAATTCGTACAGCACCAGCACATCCTCGCGCTCGCCATTGCAAGCGCCGCCCACCAGCGCAATCTCGCTCTGTCCTCCGGTAATGCGCGCGAGCGCGATGCGGACCGCGTCGATCCCTGCTGATTCCTCGCCCATGAAGGTGCGTGAGGAGCCGGTCACGCCATGCACGATCGAAATGTTGCCGGCAAGCAGATTGGAAAGCTGCGCCAAAAACAGCGTTGGCCGCAAATCGCTCATCAGCCGCTCGTTGAGGAAGGCATCTGGATTCGCCGCCTTCGGCAAGCCGGTCAAAATCGCGCCATCAACCGCAAGATCGCGCTCGCCGCCGCCGGCGGCGACGATCATGTCCGTGCGCGAAAGCACGTCGGTATTGCCCTTGAGACCGGCCGATTCGAGCGCCAGCCCCGCGGCATATGTGCCGATCCGCTGCCAGGCCTCCATCTGACGCTGGTCGCCCTTTTTCGGAATCTGCTTGTCCAGATCGATCGCGGCGATCGGATGCACGATATAGGGCGCGAAGGTTTCTACATCGGCATGCGGCTGGCCTGCGTTGAGCGCTTGCCAGTGCGCTTCCGCTCCTTCGCCCAGGCAAGACACGATGCCGACGCCGGTGATCCATGCCTCGCGTGCATTCTCAGCCATTGCCGACGGTCTCCATCGGAAACCCAAGGCGCTCGGCGACCTGTTGCATGCTGGCGCGGAATTGCGCGTTCGGGAACGGCATGATGCGGAACGTGATGGTGGCGTCGCAGACCACCTTGCCTTCGACGCGGCCCTCGGCCTCCGTGATCGCATATCCCGAGCCGTCATGGACGAGCTTGGCCGAGAGTGACAAGCGCTCGCCGGGATTCACAAAGGTGCGAAGCTTGACGTCCTTGAGCGCCGCCAGGAACGGCATGCGGTCAAAGTGCGTGAGCGCCACGATCAGCCAGCCCGAGGTTTGCGCCATGGACTCGATCAGCAACACGCCCGGCATCAGCGGATAGCCGGGAAAGTGGCCCTCGAAGATGGTGCTGGCGGTAGGGACGGTCGCCTCGGTTCGGATCGTCTTGTCGGCGATATCAAGCGCGATGATCCGGTCGATGAGCTGGAAATACTCGATCCGCATGCGCCCTCTGACGGTCACGCCACTTTGGCAGAAACCAAGCCGTCGATGCGGCTACAGAGGTTCGTAAGCACGAAATACTGCTCGGTTGTCGCCTTGCCGTCATTGACCTCCTGCGTCCATTGCTCGAGCGGTAATTTGATGCCGAAGGCCTTGTCGATGGCGAACGCGATGTCGAGGAAGTCGAGGCTGTCGATGCCGAGGTCGTCGATCGCATGACTTTCCGGCTTGATCGTGTCGCGCGCAATGTCGCAGGTCTCGGCGATGATATTGGCTACGGTTTCGAAGGTCGAAGGCATCGGCAACTCTCATGTGTACGCTGGTTTTAGACGATTGTGTTAATGAAACAAAATCCCCCGGGTACGATTGCACCCCGCAGGACCTCTTAACTTGCAGGGCCGGAATTGCCAAGAGGAATCAAGGGGCAATGAGGACTCATTGTCGATGCGTGTGCGTTCATGGTTACACCCGCAGCGGCGATGAATGTTGACAAAGTTTGCGTTGTTCCGGATCGCTGGTGGCGAGGGGACGCGGACAGCTGACTGTCGATAGGTCTCCCGGTTGAAGATATATTCTAGGAAATAGTTCCTATTTCTGCCATATTATTTTACCACCATGTCTCCATCCCGCCCCTCGAAAAGGGCGTTTCGCGATCTTCACGAAGCGCGGGGCGGGGTGCGGTGGACGCGTTTTTGGGTGCCCAGACATACTCCCAAGGCGCGCACCCAAAGGTGCGCACCCAAGGCGCGGCGGCCCAGCTGTGCTACCCCGCCTGATCTGCTGTCGGGCATAAACGGCGGAAGGTGCAATAGTCCACCGGGGCCACACGGAGCAAGCCTATAAACACCGCGCGCGGGACGCCGAAGGTTTGGCGGATTTGCGGCTCTCACTTGCAAGAATGCCTTGTTGTCGCGAGATGCTCAAGGTCCGTGGGTCCAACTTGACCCCGGTGTCCCGCCCGCCCTTTGGGGACGAACGGCATGAGACGACGGGCGCACCAATCTCGGGTTTACCCGAGATTGGAAAATTTGGATTCCCAGATCGGCCAAGGCCGATCTGGGTGCGCCGGCTTAAAATATACGGGGCAGCGGAGGTTGGCTATATTCTCAGCCGTCATGCGCGGGCAAAAGGCGCGAAGCGCCATCTTCGCGCCTAATGACCCGCGCATCCATGATGAGGTGCGCAAATGAGAAGCGTACGAAAGGTATTCCGTTTCCGAACATTATCATGGATTGCCGGGTCTTCAGGCGCGAAGACGGTGCGGAGCCTGTCATCGGGCCGCGCTTCGCGCGGACCCGTTGGCGCCTTTCGCCCGGCAATGACGACGGATCGATTGACGCACATTGCGCATTCGCAATGTCGCGCGCCGCCTCGACATCACGCGCGTAAAAGAATTGTAAGTACGCCTCATCAGAGCCGTAATTGACATTAGAGCATTTTCCGGAAAAGTGGACACCGGTTTTCCGCAGAAAATGCGACCAAATAAGGAATCCAGCGGTTTGCTGAAAAACCCTACAGCAGTCATTCCGGGGCGCGGACGAAGTCCGCGAACCCGGAATCCAGATGCACATCTTGCGGGTGTTTCTGGATTCCGGGTCCGGCCTTCGGCCGTCCCGGAATGACTATCAAGAGTTTTTCAGCAGACTGCTAGAGCGCGTTTCCGATTCAACCTAATCGGAATGCGCTCTAGTTTATGTGATGCGGTTTGGATACGTCTGGGTACGATTGGAAACACAAGGAGGGTCGTGTGATTAAGCGGATGGTTATTGCGGTTGGCGCCGCCAGTGTGATCTTTGCAGGCGCAGTCAAAGCGGAAACTACGGCGCAGAAGAATGCCAGTGCGCCAAAATCTTCAGTCGCAGCCAAGTCTGCTACCACAGCCAAGTCTGCTACCGCGTCCAAGTCTGTGACACCCGCCAAGCCCATCGAGCGCCCGGCGTCGGTGGAGCAGGGCTTCGCCTCGGTCTATTGCTTCCGCAATGGTCCGACGGCGAGCGGAGAGCGTTCCCGGCCGGCCCTGCTCACGGCGGCCCACAAGACCTTGCCATTCGGAACGCAGGTTGAGGTGACACATCGTCAAAATGGCCGCTCGATCGTGGTGCGCATCAACGACCGCGGGCCATTTATCCAGGGACGCGTGATCGATCTCACGCCCGCGGCGGCGCGTGTACTCAAATTTGACGGTGTCGCGCCTGTTACGCTGCGCGTGCTCAACAACCGGCGCGATTTGCGCCTGGTCGCGCGCGCGATCTAGCGCATGATCCCGAAAAAGCCTGCCCCGGACATAGCCGTCCGAAGGACGGCGTCGCTACGCTCGCCTATGATACCGGAAGTCGGGTTTACCCGACTTCCGG
>CAZNSG010000010.1:0-2658 GCA_964575715.1 uncultured Hyphomicrobiales bacterium
GTGGAACGCGGCGGCTCGGAGCAACGAGACGCGATAGTCCAGACCCAGGTGCTTCATGAGGGGATCGATCCAGCGAACCGGGTCCGGGGCTCCCGTTACCTGGTCTTCCGGCCGCAGGATGAGATAGAAGCCTTGCTTGGGGCTGGCCAAGCGGCGCTTCTTCGTCAATCTGGCGGCGGCTGCCAAGAAGGCGTCTGACGACTGGCCGAGCGCCTTCATCGCCTCTTCTTTGGAGAAGTAGTCGCGGCCCCGCGTCAGCAGGTCGTCGAGATATGGGCCAAGTGCGCGCATTCCCTATTCATATTATAAATTCGACTATATGTAAAGGTTTTTCAATATAAGTAGGGAGCCCTTCGCTCGCCCATCAATCCCTAATCATAGCAATAACTCTACACTAAACAACGGTTTATCGATATGATCGGGGACTCTCGCGCATCGGCGACGCTTGGGCGGCAACAGCCCGAAAGACTATCCGAGCGTCCGCCTTGATGACCCGAGCCTGCCAGAGCCAATCAGCCGCCGCGCTGTTCCAGGCCGAGAACGGGAGCGAGGCGCAGCTCGCATGGAGCCGGCGTAAGGTAGATGTCGCCTGACATGGGGACGAAGTGAGGCTCGTCGTTAGGTTTGATAAAATGCTCCGAAACGCCAATAAATTTAGCGTTTCGAGACGTTATATTAGACCGAGCTTGTTAGTCAGGCCGCCTCCGGGTTGCTCGGGCAAGTTGACAAAACAGACTCGAAGCTGCAATATATTAGATGTTTCAACGTGAAATACTAAACCTTATGTCCGCTCGGCCGCATAAAACGACGCGCTTCCTCTCGGCTCACCCGGTGTTTACCCGGACGGAGTTCGCCGCTGCGCTCGACCATGCGCCGGGAGCCGCCACGGTGACCAGCCTCTTGGGGCATCATCTACGTGCCGGCAACATCAAGCGCATAAGCCGCGAGGTCTTTGCGGCGGTCCCGGCGCACATACCCGCGGATCGCTGGGTGATCGATCGGTTTGCCGCGGCGAGCAAGCTGCGGACAGACGGCGTGCTCGGCTACCATTCGGCGCTGGAACTGCATGGCATCGCCTATTCCGAATTCAACGAAGTGCAGCTCGTCAGTGCCGGGCGGACGGAGTTGGTTCGCCTGCCATTTGGGGCGTGCCGGTTCGTCAACCCTCCCAAGGCATTGGCCGCGGCGGGCAAGGAGGATTACCTGACGGTCACAATAGACCGTCAGGGGCTGCCGATCCGGGTGACCGGCGTGGAGCGCACGGTGGTCGATGTCCTGCATCGGCCTGATGTGGCGGGCGGCGTCGAGGAAGTTCTGCAATCGCTCGGCCTGGTGCGTTATCTCGACCCCGCCAAGGTCGCCGACTATGTCGCTTTGCTCGACAGCCGGACGCTCGCATCCGTGGTCGGGTGGTGGCTTGAGGGGCGGCGTTCCGCGCTCGGCGTGTCGGACGATGTTCTGGGTCGCCTGCGCGCACAGCTTCCCCGTTCGAAGCACTATGCGCTTGGCGCCAAACCGGGTGACGCGGTGCTGATCGAGCCGTGGCGCGTGCTCCTGCCGACGCGCGCCGTCGATGCCACGTTCGAGGGCATCTGATGGCCGTCTCGCGCGAAAGTCTTCAGGAGATCGCGAGCGAGCGGCAACTTCAGCCGGCGATGCTGGAGCGTGTCATCCGCCTGATCGACATACTCGACGCCTTCGGCGCCGATACGCTGATCGGTCCTCGGCTCGCATTGAAGGGAGGCACGGCGCTCAACATCTTTCATTCCGACCTGGACCGGCTCTCCGTCGATATCGACATCAACTATGTCGGCGCGATCGAGAAGGAGCGCATGGATGAGGATCGGCCCGGGCTCGAGGACCGGATCGAGCGGCTGATGGAATCGAAGGGCTATGCCGCGCGGCGCGAGCCCTCCGAGCATGCCGGCGGCAAATGGATCTACCGCTATGCTTCCGCCTTGGGCGGGTCCGGCTCCATCGAGATCGACATCAACTACCTGTACCGAAGCCCACTCTATGGTGTCAGCCGAATGTCATCGGTCGCAATCGGCCCCTACCAGGCGAAGAACGTGCCGGTTCTGGATCTCCATGAGATCGTCGCCGGCAAGATGGTGGCGCTGGTGACGCGCCGGACGGCTCGCGACCTCTTCGATGCGCACCGGATCATCGGCATGGCCCATCTCGATTGGGCGAAGATCAAGATCGCCACATTGATGATCGGCGCGAGCGCCAAGAGCTTCGATTGGCGGACAGCGTCGCCGGACGTGATCGGCTGCGAGGTTGGCGACATCACCAACAAGCTGATCATGTGCTTGCATGATCGGTATTTCGAGTCCTTCGGCGGGCCGGAAGCATGGATTCGGGCGGTGACGGCGGAGTGCCGCCAAGGGTTGGCTTCGTTGTTCCAGTTCACCGAGGGTGAGACAGCATTTCTCCAGGGCGTGCTCGACAATGGGACGATCGACGCAAGCCGCTTGGATGCGCCAACGCCGGTGCGCGCGGCGATCGAGGTTTGCCCAGCGCTCAGGTGGAAAGCTCAAAACGTCAAGGCTTGGAAGGCAGGCGATAGAACGCTAGCCCCGCGCACGAAACGCAAGCGTCGTTCACGCGGCGACGGAGAGGCTGCCAATTGAGGGGCGTGATTGTCCCTTGACTTAG
>CAZNSG010000011.1:0-2131 GCA_964575715.1 uncultured Hyphomicrobiales bacterium
GGTTTCCCGCCTTCGCCAACCGCCTTCGTCCGAAGGCGGACTTCGGCGGTCAAGAGCCCGCTTCGGCGGGCGAAGGAAGGTCGGAAAAGCATGTCCTCGGGCTTGACCCGAGGGATCATGCTCAAACAAAAAGCTAGAGCCCGGCTCTGATTCCATCAAAACCGATAAGGCTCTAGCAGGCGCGCCGGGCGTCGGAAAGCCTTTCAGCATTGAGTTCAGCCGGCTGGAATGCCAAGCGGCGGGAAGGCTTCGGGCGTCCGCGCGAGCGCCACGCGCGCCAGGCGCGAATCCTCGTCCATGCGGCGGACCAATTGCTCGATACGCTCGAACTTCAGCTCATGCCGGATCCAGGCAATGAAGGCGACGTCGAGAACGGCGCCATAGAGATCGCCGGAAAAGTCGAACAGGAAGACTTCCAGCAGCACCACGCCGGAATCGAACATCGGCCGGCGGCCGAAACTGGCAACACCGTCGTAGCGTTGCCCGCCGGCCCCGACCCGCACCGCATAGATACCGTGCTGCAGTCCGCACTCCGGGTCGAGCCGCACATTGGCCGTGGGGTAGCCGAGCTCGCGGCCGCGGTGGTCGCCATGCACCACTTGGCCGGTGACGAACCAGGGATAACCGAGCAGATCCGCCGCATCCGCCACGCGTCCGGCCGCGAGCGCATCGCGGATCGCACCCGAGGAAACATGGCGCCCCGCGTGCTCGAACGGCGGCACCACATCGACAGAAAATCCGCGGCGGAGGCCTTGTGCGATCAGAAAATCGGCCGTGCCGCTCCGCTCCCTGCCGAATTGAAAATTGAATCCGATCACCGCGCCGGCAATTGCCAGCCGTTCCGTCAGAATGCGGATGATAAACTCTTCGGCGGTGAGGCATGCGAGCACAGCGTCGAAGGTGAGCACGATCGCGCCATTGAGCCCGGTTGCGGCGAGCAGCCGCAGCTTGCCGGCCTCGGAGCTTAAGCGGAACGACGGCGCCTGTGGCTGAAAGAAGCTGCGCGGGTGTGGCTCAAACGTCAGCGCAACCGCCGGCCGGTTGCCGCCACGCGCGCGCTCGATCGCAGTCGCAATCACCGCGTGATGGCCACGATGGACACCGTCGAAGTTGCCAATGGCAACCACAGCATTCCGCCGTGCTTCGGGCACCGGCGCATTGTCGCGCGTCACCACAAAAGGCTGATGATTGGGATCGGTCATGACTTGCGCGGGGTAAGGGACTTGCGCGGGCTGAGTGGCTTCCATCGCACCGTGTCGCTCCCAGGCGGCTCAAGTCAACGGGGTAACGGGCGCAAGATGCGCCGGAATGCCGTTCAAAGCGTATCCGAACTCGATCCGGTGCGAGAAAATGATAAATATATTAACCATTCCGGCAGCCGGCCACGCGCCTGATATTTTCAGCATTTAGTCAATTAACCGGATTTTCAGGCAACATTGATTAATCTCAAAGCACACAAGCGAATAGGACTGTCCGGGCCTAAGGGCGCTTTCGTTCAATCTGGAATTAATGCGCAGCTGATATCAAGGCCGGTGCCGGTGCGATGGGGAGTTAGAGCGATGGCGGTCGATTTGTCCATACCGATCCTTGTGGTCGATGATTACAACACGATGGTTCGCATCATCCGCAACCTGCTCCATCAACTCGGATTTGCGGATGTCGACGCCGCGGCCGATGGCTCCGCCGCGCTGGAAAAGATGCGCAGCAGAAAATATGCGCTGGTGATCTCGGACTGGAACATGGAGCCGATGACGGGCTATGAGCTACTCAAGCAGATGCGGGCCGATCCGCAATTGAATGCCACGCCGTTCATCATGGTCACCGCCGAATCCAAGACCGAAAACGTGATCGCGGCCAAGCAAGCCGGCGTCAACAATTACATCGTCAAGCCGTTCAACGCCGATACCCTCAAAAACAAGATCGACGCGGTATTCCAGGCGTAGCTGTTTTTCCAAGCATTGCGCTTCTCTTCACCTCTCCCCGCACGCGGGCTAAGGTGTGCACACATCTTTTCGAGCCGTTTACTGAGCAAGTATCTGTCATCCCCTCGCATACGATCGGACTTGCTCCGACCTCATCCTGAGGAGCCCGCCGTAGCCCGACTTGTCCGCCGAAGCTCGAAGAGCGAAGG
>CAZNSG010000012.1:0-5460 GCA_964575715.1 uncultured Hyphomicrobiales bacterium
GATCAGGATCGCCGTGGTCGAGCCGCCATACATGCCGCCGTAATAGATGCCGGCGAACATGATGAGCGAACCGGCGGGATCGAGCTTGTAGGTGATCGGCAGCAGCAGCGCGACCGTGAGCGCGGGGCCGATGCCCGGCAGCACGCCCACGGCGGTGCCGAGCAACACGCCGATCAATGCGAACAGGAGATTGCTTGGTTGCACTGCGACCGCGAGGCCTTGCATCAGGAAGCCGAGCGCATCCATCGCGTGCTCTCAGACCGACGGCACTGAGCAATTTCCGTCATCCTGAGGCGCTCGCCGAAGGCGAGCCTCGAAGGATGCACGGCCACCAATCTCGGGTTTACCCGAGATTGGCATTTCAAGTGCGCAAGTCGGCCAAGGCCGACTTGCGGTGGCTCGCTTCGCTCGCACCTCAGGGTGACGGGGAAAGTGGGTCATTCGCCAAGGCCTTTGTCAGAGCAACCGTTCGAGCGGCCCGGCCGGCAGGCTGAGCGTCAAAAGCTTGTCGAACATCAGGTAGATCACGACGCCGAGGGCGAGACCGATGGAAAGGTCGCTGAGGAAGGCGCGCCGTCCGAACGCCGCCGACGTAGTTGCGAACAGCACCGCCGTCGCCGCGATAAACCCGCCGCCCAGGCCGATCAGTGCGATGAGCGCGATCTGCCCGCCCAGGATGAGGGCGATCGCCTGCGGGGCGGCGTTTTCCCGCGCGGGCAGTTCGCCGCGCAACGCCATCGCAAGATTGCCGAGCGCCAGCAACGTAAGCCCGCAAGCGATCACGAACGGCATCGCCTTCGGCCCCACTCCATAGACCGCGGTAATCCGCAATGTCGTCATGTCCCAGAAGATAACCGCCGCAACGATGAGCAACAGACCCGCGATGACCATGCCGGCGGGATCGATCTTGCGTATCTGCGAGTCGTGCACGGACGCTCCGTCTCCCTCCCCCGCTTGCGGGGGAGGGTTGGGGAGGGGGCAATCGTAATTGTATTAGAGCATGTTCCGCTTAAGTTGACCCGCTCACTCATCCGCTCATTCCCGCGCAAGCGGGAATCCAGGAGCCAAATACTTTGTGTTCTCAACCATTTGTACCTGGGTCCCCGCTTTCGCGGGGACGAGCGGATATCAAATACCGACTCAACCTAATCGAAACATGCTCTAATCTCGAAGCAGGCCCCCTCCCGGCTCGCTATCGCTCCGTAGCCGATGCTTCGCATCGGCGTTCTTCGCGTCAAGCACGGCGGCCGAAGGCCGCCTCTGCCTCCCCCGCAAGCGGGGGAGGTGAAGTCAACACATTACGATTTCACCAGACCGACGGATTTGAGCACGTTGCCGATGCGCACCTGCTCATCCTTGAGGAATTTTAAGAACCCATCGCCCGCGAGATAGGCGTCGTCCCAGCCCTTCTGCTTGAGAACTTCCTTCCAGGCCGCGGACTTGACCATTTTCTCGATGGCGTCATTGAGCGCCTTCTTCTGCTCCGCCGTGATTCCGGGCGGCGCCATTACCGAGCGCCAGTTGGTGATGACGAGATCGATACCCTGCTCCTTGAAGGTCGGCACCTCGACGCCCGGCAGCCGCTGCGGCGACGTCACGCCGATGGCCCGCAGCTTGCCGGCTTTGATCTGGCCTTCGTATTCGGCGTAGCCGGAAATTCCGGCACTCACCTTGGCGCCGAGAATGGCGGCGAGCGATTCGCCGCCGCCGGAGAACGGAATGTAGTTGACCTTCGCCGCTTCCGCGCCGGACGCAGCCACAAACAGCGCCGCCATGATGTGATCGACGCCGCCGGCGGAGCCGCCGGCAAACGTGCCCTTGGCGACGTCGGCCTTGATCGCCGCGGCGAGATCCTTTGCATTCTTGATGGGCGAGCCTGCCGGCACGACGATCACCTGCGTCTCCTCGGTAATCCGCGCGATCGGCGTGACTTGATCGAGCGTGACCGGCGCTTTGTTCATCAAGATCGCGCCCACCATCACAAAGCCATTGACCATGAGCTGATTGCCGTCGCCCTTGGCGCTGTTGACAAACTGGGCAATGCCGACCGTGCCGCCGGCGCCGGGTACATTGGTCACCTGCACGCTCTTGGCGGCGCCGGACGCCACCAGCGCCTGCTGCATCGCGCGTGCGGTCTGATCCCAGCCGCCGCCGGGACCCGCCGGCGCCATGATTTTCAGTTCCATCTGCGCAAGCGCGGGCGGCGCGAATGCGGCGGCCGCGATCACCGCCGCCGCGAACCAGAAACGCTTGGTCCAACCAGACATCTTCTCCTCCTGTTTCTCGTCCTGTCGCCGCCCGGCCGCCGCTGCCAATCGGCGCGGTGCCGGACGGTGCCTTTCATATCATCGCATTGCGTCTTACCGCATTGCCTTCACCGCGCGAGCGGGTCGGGCCGCAGCTGGAACTTGATCACTTGCGGACGATTGTTCTTGCCGCCCTCAAAGTGGAACACCGTGCGGTCCGAAGACGTCGCCCACAGCGCTCTGCCCTTCCAGCCGGCATTGGGATTGTCGATGCGCCCTTCCGCCCATTTGGCGAAGAAGCCCATGCGATAGGGCACGCGGATGGTGACGAACTTGCCGTTGACCAGGGCGTGGTAGGCATCGCTCATGTTGCCGGTGGCGATCGGCACGTTGAACCCTAGGCCTAGCGTGTTGAATTGATCGACCCAGGTGTAGTAGCTCGCCTCGACGCTGCCCTCGTCCTGCACGTCCTTGAACTGCGGTCCGGGGAACTTGTAGAGCGTCCAGCCCTCAGGGCAGTGCTTGCCGGTCGCGGTCGGCCCGTTGCGCACCTTGCACTTCCTGCGGTCGAACTTGCCGAGATGGCCGCTCGCCAGCGACGACCAGAAGACGCCATCGCGACCGATGTCGCCGCCGCGCGGCCCGTAGCCGGGGAACGGCGGCTCAAAAACTTCGGTCAGAGCGGTGTGCGTGGGGTCTGGTCCAGGAGCAATTCGCACCACGCGACCGGGATATCCCAGCTGGGTTCCCCATATGGAACCGTCATTCGGGTTCACGGCCACGCTGTAGAGATTTGCCGCCACCCGCGTGTCCTTGGCCGGATCGGCGGGCTGGCCGGGCTCGACATGGGCGTCGCGCTTGCCGTTGCCGTTGGTGTCGAGGATGAACGGCGACCAGCCTTGCGATTTTACCTCGTCGCCGGTCTCCTCATACATCTTCCGGTTCAGCCAGCCGAATGCGCCGGGGCCGGTGACGCCACTTGAGACCCACAACGTCTGATTAGCGTCCTCGGCGAAGATCACGTGGTGCGTCGGGAAGCACGTCGAGATCAACTTGAATTGGCCGGTCGCCGGATCGTACATCGAGATGTGGCGACTGGAACTTTGCAGCGGGAAGACCTTCGCCGACGGATGGTCCGAGCCCGCCTTGCAGAAGTCCGGGTTGGCCGGCGGGCGCACGCGCGCCGCCATCCAGACCCGTCCCTTCTCGTCCATCATCTGGTTGTGAATGCTGGTCTGGCTGTCCCAGATCGGTTCGGATCCCCAGATCGGCGAGGGCGCCATCGGGGCCGCCTTCGACGACGGCGTCTTGGGATCGCGTACGGGGTGCTTCACTTGCGTCGCCGTGTGCGTCTTCGGATCGAGTACCGGGAAGAAGTCCGTGCTCTCCTCGGGCGCGCCATAGAGCTTGCCGTTGGCATTGACCGTGGGCCTGCGCCGGTCGGTCGAGATCAGATCATGCATGTAGCCGGTGGGCGTGCTCCAGTCCCAGGTGGTGAGCACGAAGTTGCGCTCGATGCCTTGCGGCCGCGCCGGCTTGTCGAACGGCAATTCGCCCGCGGCGATGCGGTCGGTCCAGTCGCCAAACATTTTGAGCGCGCGCTGGGTTTCGAACCGGCCGATGACGTTCATCATTTGGGTCTGCGCCTGCCCGGCCATGAGGCGGCGCGACCATGCCTCCGCCGAGTCCTTGGAAGCGTCGGTGTATATCTTGGAGATCGTGCGCGTGCCGGGGCTGCCGAGCGCGTGACACGACATGCAGCCGGTCTGCTTGATCTGGTTCACCCACTCCGGCTGGGTTTTCATCGGGCCCACGGGGAACTCGCTCTTCGCCGGGACCTTGAGCATCGAATACCAGTAGATCGGCGGATAGTATTCCGCCGCCGCCTTCTCATCCGGCGCCTTGACCGCGGTCAGGTTGAGGGTCTTGCCCGGCTCGCCATCGACCTTGGGCGAATCCACGAGCCCGTACCCGCGTACCCAAACCTTGTATGTGGCCTTCGGAAGCTCGGGGATGAGGTAGCGCCCGCGGTCGTCAGTCACCACGATCTTGGCGAACTTTGTCGGCAGATCGGCCGTCTCCGCGATCACCCACACCCCGGCCTCGGGTCCGCTCGGCCCGGTGACGACGCCGCCGAGATCGCTGGTGCCGACCCGGACCGCCGCAGGCGCTTGCTGGGCGCTCAGCGGCGCCGGCGCGACGACGAATGCCAGAACCGCAAACGCTACCGATGAAATCCAATGGACCGTGAACTTGCCTACCATCGTTTCCTCCCTTTGAGCCGTAATGGACCGGGCACGTGGTCGTGCTCTTGCCGCAGTCTAGGGCGATTTCCGATCAAGTGAAATCGGAAACCGCTCCAGATTTTTGCTTTAACCGCATTTTTATCGCCGAACCGGTACCCACTTCGGCGGAAATTGCTCGCGCAAATGACCGTGCCGACATTTCGCGCCCATCGCGTCAACCGGCAAACCCCCCGCCGTCGAGAAAAGCCTGCTCGGCCGCTGTGGTAGTGCGGTTAAATATGGCATTGCGATGCGGGAACCGGCCGAAGCGCCGAATAATATCGGCGTGGAGATCGGCCCATTTGAGCGCGTCGGCGTCGCCGGTGGCGCGGAAGAGCGCAAGGCTGCGTTCCTGATCGGCAAGACTCTCCGAGTGTTCAAAAGGCAGATAAAAGAAACTTCGCTGCGCGAGCGTAACTTTCCGATCGAAGCCGCGCGCGATGGCGCGCTCGGCGACCGCGCGGGCGAGCGGATCGGTGGCGAAGGCGCGAGCGCTGCCGCGGAACATGTTGCGGGGAAACTGATCGAGCACGATGACGAGGGCCATTGCGCCTTCTGCGCCTAGCTCCCACGCGCCAAGCTCGCCTGCCGCCGCGGCCTCATAGGTCTTGAGAAACCGTGCAACGATCTCGGCGTCGAAGGTTGAATCTTTCGCGAACCATTTTTTGGGGCCGGCGGCGCGCCAGAACGTGAGAACATCGTCGGCAGAGGCAATCGTACTCACGTGTGTGACTCCATCGCGATGCTCTTATACCAATGGCAGCAATCATTGACTCATCTCCGTCATTCTGAGGTGCGAGCGAAGCGAGCCACCGCAAGTCGGCCTTGGCCGACTTGCGCATTGTAATTCCGATCTCGGGTAAACCCGAGATCGGTGGGGCGACGGCCAAGGTGTTGCAGCGTCGGGGCCGTTCATCCTTCGAGGGCCG
>CAZNSG010000013.1:0-2379 GCA_964575715.1 uncultured Hyphomicrobiales bacterium
GCGAAGCGCTGAAACACGCGGATCG
The DNA here is from genome assembly GCA_964575715.1 of uncultured Hyphomicrobiales bacterium. Classification (GTDB taxonomy): domain Bacteria; phylum Pseudomonadota; class Alphaproteobacteria; order Rhizobiales; family Xanthobacteraceae; genus PNAI01. Next base: position 26 of record CAZNSG010000013.1, read on the forward strand.
GATCGTCTGAGCTGAGCACCGTGACGGCCGAGCCAAGACGGATACGCTTGGTGCGTCCCGCAATCGCTGCCAGCACGACCTCGGGCGCGGATACGGCAAAGTCATCGCGGTGGTGCTCGCCGACGCCGATAAAATCAACGCCAAGCTCATCGGCGAGCGTGGCCTCGTCGACGACGTGCCGGATGACTTGCGCGTGCGAAAGCAGTTTTCCGCCGGCGCCGGCGGAAATGTCGCCGAACGTATCCAGCCCGAGTTCGAGAGGCAGTGCCATGCTGGGCGCCCTAATTAATTATTTATTTCGGCGGTGAGGATTTGGCTATTGGGCTTCATCGAGCCCGCGAATTTGGAAATCATCTATGACCGGGGCGGGTCATTCGCTTCCGAAACACGATGTCCGAGTTAGTTCAGCTATTCACCAGCAAGCGGACAGCTACCCCTCGCCCAGCAGCTGCTTGATCTCGGCGCGGAAGGCCGGCGCGATGTCGTCGCGCGCCAGCGCATAGGCGACGTTGGCGGTGAGAAATCCGACCTTGGAACCGCAGTCGAAGCTGCGGCCCTCGAACTTGAGACCATAGAACGGCTGCTTCTTGGCCAGCGCGATCATCGCGTCGGTAATCTGGATTTCACCGCCGGCGCCGCTGGCTTGATGCGTGAGCACGTCCAGGATTTCCGGCTGCAGGATGTAGCGGCCGGTGATGATCAGGTTTGACGGCGCCTCCGCGAGCTTGGGCTTTTCCACCATTTCGGTGATGGCGAAGGCGTTGCCCTTCGCCTTGCCCACGCCGACCACGCCATACATGTGCACGCGCTCGCGCGCGACTTCCTCCACTGCGATGATGTTGGCGCGCTCGTTCAGTGAATTGTAGGTGTCGATCATCTGCGCCAGGCAGCCGCGGCGGTTCTGCACCAGCACGTCGGGCAGGAGCAGCGCGAACGGCTCGTTGCCGATCAGTTCGCGCGCGCACCAAACCGCATGCCCCAGGCCGAGCGGCGATTGCTGGCGCGTGAAGCTGGTCTGTCCGGCGCTCGGCAGATCGCGCGCCAGCACTTCGAGTTCCGCGCGCTTGCCGCGCTCGTTCAGCGTTAATTCCAGCTCGAATTGGCGGTCGAAATGGTCTTCGATCACGCTCTTGTTGCGGCCGGTGACGAAGATGAAATGCTCGATCCCGGCCTCGCGCGCCTCATCCACCACATGCTGGATCAGCGGCCGGTCGACCACCGGCAGCATTTCCTTGGGCATGGCCTTGGTTGCGGGCAGAAATCGCGTGCCCAGGCCGGCAACGGGGAAAATAGCTTTGCGGATAGGTTTCATTCGGAATGGCATCCTATGGCGTCAAGTACGGAATATTCGCGATCCTTTCAATAGGCTGTCAGAGGCAGGGTTAAAGCATGATCCCGAAAAAGCCTGCCCCGGACTTGATCCGGTGGTGGGAACCGGTTTCCCGCCTTCGCGAGCCTACTCCGCCGAAGCAGCCGCTTCGGCTGCGAAGGCTGGAAGCCCGCTCCCGCCTTCGCGAAGCCCGCTTCGGCGGGCGAAGCAAGGTCGGCGGGCGAAGCAAGGTCGGAAAAGATCATGCTCAAACAAAAAGCTAGAGCCCGGCTCTGATTATACCAAGCCCGATAAGGCTCTAGCAGTCTGCTGAAAAACTCTCGATAGTCATTCCGGGACGGCCGAAGGCCGGACCCGGAATCCAGAAACACCCGCAAGATGTGCATCTGGATTCCGGGTTCGCGGACTTCGTCCGCGCCCCGGAATGACTGCTGTAGGGTTTTTCAGCAAACCGCTAGCGTCATGCTTTGACCTCACCCCAGCACTGTGCAAAATGTTTCGATGCGGCCTGTTAATATGACTTTTTTCATAGAGGATCACGCTTATGACACGAGTGCGTAGGGCAGGGGCAGCCATAGTCGTGCTGCTTGCAAGCTTGGCGATGACAGGATTTGCCTCGGCCGCCCCCGCCTGTCAGAACCAAGGCACGTTCGAGCGCTGGCTGGAGGGCTTCAAGCAGGAAGCGGCGGCGGAGGGCATTCCGCGCAAGGCGATTTCGGCCGCGCTCGACAATGTGACATTCGATCCCGTCGTGGTCCGCCGCGACCGCGCGCAAGGCGTGTTCCAGCAGGGTTTTCTGCAGTTCTCCGATCGCATGACCGGCGGCGGCCGCCTCGCGAACGGCCTCAAGCAGACGAAGAACAACGCCGCCCTGCTCGCGCGCATCGAGCAGAAATTCGGCGTGCCGGTGCCCGTGATCGTTTCATTCTGGGGACTGGAGAGTGACTACGGCGCCTACAAGGGCGGTACCTTCAACATCATTCGTGCCGTCGCGACCCTGGCCTATGACTGCCGACGCTCCGCC
>CAZNSG010000014.1:0-6548 GCA_964575715.1 uncultured Hyphomicrobiales bacterium
TGGAGGACGCCGCGTTTGACGTTGTCGGCGCGGTCGCGCAGGTGGGCGTGGCAGGCGTTGATCTCGCTCCAGGTATTGATGATGCCGATGACCGGCTTGCCGTCCCAATCGTCGCCGTCGTAGCCCATCTGGCGCAGCCGCGCGCGATGGCCGAACGAGCGCATGTCGTTTACGCCAAGCCAGCGATGGCTACGCAGGTCACTGGGACGTTTGCGCTGGGTCATGGACGGGTTTTAGCTTTTTTGTGTGAGCATGATCTTATCCGAAAACCGGTACCCACTTTTCGGGATCATGCTCTAACTGGCGGATTTGGCCTGGACGGCGCGGCGTTCCATCACCTGATAGACGATGACAATGCCCGCGAGTGCCGCCCCGGCAAGATCGGTCCACACGCCGGGGAATACAAGGCATATGCCGCCTGCGACCAGCAGCGCGCGCTGCCAGTAAGATGCCGCCGTGACGAAATAGCCGTGCAGACCACCCGCGAACAGCGCGATTCCGATGGTCGATGTAACAAAGCTCCAAATGATCGTCGGCCAGTCGCCGATCATCAAGAGCGCCGGCTGATAGACGAACATGAAGGGGATGATGAAACCGGCGGCGCCGATTTTCATCGCCGCCCATCCCGAGTCCCACATATCCGCCTTGGCCAAGCCCGCCGCCGCGAATACCGCGAGCGCGACCGGCGGCGTGATGGCGGAGAGGATCGCGTAGTAGAACGCGAACATGTGCGCGGCCGGCTCGATCACGCCGAGCTTCATGATCGCCGGGATGAGCAGCGCGGTGAGCAGGATGTAGGACGGGGTGGTCGGAAGCCCGGTGCCAAGCACGATCGCCGCCAGCATGGTCATGATCAGCGCGACAAACAATGTGTCCTGCGCGAGCGCGACCACCCACTGCGTGAAGACAATGCCGAGTCCAGAGAGCGTCACCACGCCGATCATGATACCCGCGGAGGCACAGGCGAGCGCTACGGCGAGCGAATTCTTGGCGCCATCCACCATTGCTCCGATGACATTGGGCAGCGTGACATTGACGCGTGTCGAGCGGCGCAGCGCAGCGACCGGGAAGCAGGCGAGCGTCCCGGCCAGCGCCGCCAGCGGCGCGCTATAGCCCGAATACATCACGACCAGGAGAACGATGATCGGCAGGAACAAGTGTCCGCGCTCGGCCATCACGATGCGCAGGCGCGGCAGTTCGGCGCGCGGCACACCGAGCAGCCCACGACGCTTGGCCTCGAAATGCACCGCCGCGAAGCACGCGACGTAATAGAGGATCGCCGGAATGACGGCCCAGATAACCACCTGGCCGTAGGGCACGGCCAGGAACTCCGCCATCACGAAGGCGGCAGCGCCCATGATCGGCGGCATGATCTGGCCGCCGGTCGAGGCGGTCGCCTCGACGCCGGCGGCGAAATGCGGCGGAAAGCCTGAGCGCTTCATTAGCGGAATCGAAATAGGCCCGTCGACCATGACGTTGGCGACCGCGCTGCCGGAAATCGTGCCGAACAGGCTGGAGCTGATGACCGACACTTTGCCGGGCCCGCCCGCGGTGTGCCCGGTCAACGCCATGGCGAAGTCCATGAACAATTGCCCGACGCCCGTGCGCTCCATGAAACTGCCGAACACCACAAAGATAATCACGAACGACGCCGACACCGCGAGCGCCTGGCCGAAAATGCCTTCCGTCGTCATGTAGAGCTGGTCGAGAATGCGCATCGGCTCGAGCTTGGCGATGAGCAGCCCATACAAAAGAAACAGGAGGGAGGTGACCGGCAACGACACATCGACGCATCGCCGCGTCGCTTCGGTCACGACCACAATCAGGATCGTGCCAAAGATCATGTCAGCCCACGACAGATCGTCGATGTAGTAGATGCGGGTGATGATGTATTCGTAATTGCTGAACAGGTAGAGCAGCGAAGCGACGCCGAGCGCCAGCCACACGTAGTCGATGATATTCGGGATCGGCCGCTGGACCCCCACCTTGCTGCCGTAAATCAGGAACGCCAGAACGAGCGCAAAGAGCAGGTGGGTACCGCGGAAGATGATTGCTTCCGGCGACCCGGTCATGATGATCCACATGTGATAGAGGACCATCGCGACGGCAACCAATGTCACGGCGAGGCGAATGACACCGCCGTAGCTCAGATCGACCTTCAGGGCGTTCATGGGAGTTTGCGGAGAAAGCAACCGGCCGCGGCGGCGTCGCGGCCGGCGTTTTCGTCAATTACTCAGCACGGTGATGCCGGCTTCCTTGTAATACTTCGCGGCGCCTTTATGGAACGGCACGCCGATGTCCTCGGCCATCACTTTAGGCGTAAGCCCGGTGATCGCCTTGTTGACCAATGCCATCTGGGTGACGTTCTGTGCCATGCTCTTGGTCATCGCATAGACCGTGTCCTCCGGCAGCTTGCAGGAAGCAACAATATGGGTGGCATAGCCGAACACCTTCACATCCTTGTCCTGCTTCGGATAGGTACCCTTCGGCACGGTCACGAGCGTATAGCCGGGGTTGAGCTTTCTGATCGCGTCGATCTGATCGGAGAGATCGAGCAGCTTGATGTCGCGCGCCGAGGCAAGGTCCATCACGGCGCCGGACGGTATGGTGGTGCCGAGCGTAAAGGCGACGGCGTGCCCGTCCTGCACCTGGGCCACGGCGTCGGTGTAGGAGACGAAGCTTACCTTGACGTCGTTGTAAGTGAGACCGTTGATCTGCAGCACGTGCCGGGTGATCTCTTCGGCGGTGTTGCCGCGCGGCTGGGCGGCGAGCGATTTGCCTTTGAGGTCTTTGACGGAGTTGACGCCGGAATCGGCGCGCACCACCACCTGGAAATATTGCGGATAGAGGCTGGCGACGTTGCAAACGTTGGCATGCGGCTTGTTGAACGGCGGCTTGCCGGCGATCGCGTCGACCGTCGAGATCGTGTTGCCGAAGCCGACATCGGTCTTGCCTTCCTCGATGCCGCGCACGTTGGCGATGCCGGCGCCGGGCAGTGACTGCACGGAAAGACCGGGCACCGCCTTTTCCCACAGATCCTTGAGCTGGCCGCCGAGAGGTACCCAAACGCCGCCCTGCGGGCCGGTCATGAGTTTGATCTCCGCGGCGGAGGCGGCGGCGGTGAACGCAAGACCGAGACCAAAGGCAAGCCCTAGGGCTTTTACTTGTAGTTTCATGATGTTGCTCCCCTCTAACCAGCAATAAAAATCTTGCCGGTATCCTGTGCCAGATTACTTTGGATGATGAACGCTATTCCCATTCCTGATGGCAGGGTACGCGGTCCGGGTGTCCTTGCACAAGGGCGCACTCAAGGTCGTGAAGTAATTTGCCCCGTCATGCCACCGCCGATTTAATGCCGGCTCACGGCACTTGCGACAGAACCAACGGCTTGAATTTACGACCGGTTTTGGGGAACTGCGGAAGTACACCGACGTGCGGCCTAAGGCGACCGCGACGTGATCGACCCCAAGCAGTCATGCGCGGCTCGGAAATTTTGCAGCGCAAATTGACCATTGCACCCCATTTCGCTGGTCGCAATTTCCTGCTGTAATCAGCCAGATTGAAAATCAAAGCGTGGGGGGCCGCAATGAGACAATTCAATTTTATCAAAGTCCTTGCTATTTCGGGTGTAGTCCGACCACTTTTGCCGCATGCATTAACGGCAATCGTGGCGGCGTTCTTATTTATTGCATCCTCGGGTTACGCTCAAAATACGCATCCATTTTTTAAGTATGGGGGAAACTGGACGGGTGGCGGTTTCCTTCACCTGTCCGACGAGACAAAGGAACGGATACGCTGCCGTGCAAGATTCACTCATTCAGAAATCAACCTGACGATTTCGCTGCGTTGCGCAGGTGACAGTTATAATTTCGACGTGCTGAGCGATCTGAGTTCCAATGGCAGAATGGTTTCGGGCGAATGGAGTGAAAGCAATCTCGGTATCAATGGCTCCGTCAGCGGCCAGTTGATCGGAGACAATATTCGAGCTGTCATAGAAAGCATGGCTTTCAATGCAACGTTTGAGCTCATAATCTCGGGCGAAAAGCAGCAAGTCAAAATCCTATCACCTGGAAGCCAAATATCCGCTGTGCTCATCTGGCTCAGCCGCATTTAAAGATAAGAAAACTCAGGATCGTTTTTTTAAAATCGCGGCTACCTTCGCCTTGCGGCGAGTACCCGCGCCGATGAGGTGATCGAATAGCGGCTGGCTGACGGTAGCTGTTGGCCCCCCCTCGTAGAATCTCTCCGGTTTTGTTGCACCGCAAGAGTCCGTTGTTGGGGAACAGCAGAAGTACACCGACGTGCGGCTTCGGGCGACCATGACGTGATCGACCCATAGGCGATATGTGCCGTTCAGGAATGCTGCAGTGCAAATTAACCTTTGAACCCTATTTTGCCGGTTGCAATTTCCTGCTTTGATTTACTGCGTTGCAAGCTTTAGTGGGCGCGGTCCTGAGTCTTAGTGGAATTGTAGCCATGTTGGATGTCGTTGCCGCTACAATGCCGGCATGCGCCAAGCGTTAAAACTTCATCCCGACTCTCGTTGTGCGGCGGCGACTTACGTCGAGGCGGAAGTATCGGTTCCACGTTCCGGTAATCTTGTGCTGCAGTATTTCGTAACCGGAAAGATGAGCGATCTGCGCATGTCGCCCGTGACCGCCCCCACGCGCTCCGATGAACTTTGGCAGCATACTTGCTTCGAGGCATTCTTCCGCGCGCCGCCGGCCGCGGCGTATTACGAGCTCAACTTTGCGCCCTCCACGCAATGGGCAGCATATCGGTTCAGCGGCTACCGGAATGGGATGAGTGTTGCGAGCGAGATCGGCGCGCCTCGCTTCAAAGTGCAATCAGACGCCGAACGCTACAAAATGCAAGCCTCGCTGGATTTGGATCAACTGTCGAATTTTCCAAGCAATGCGGTGTGGCGTCTCGGTCTTTCGGCGGTGATTGAAGAAACGAGCGGCCACAAGTCATATTGGGCGTTGGCGCATCCACCAGGCAAGCCAGATTTCCATCATTCCGATTGCTTTGCCCTTGAACTTCCAGCAGCGGATTACTCATGAAATTTGGCATCGATCGACTTCTCGCCGAACCCGCATTGCGCGCGCCACTCAAAGGCAAACGTATTGCATTGCTCGCGCATCCCGCTTCAGTCACGCAAGACCTGAAGCATTCGCTCGACGCGTTAGCGGCATGCAGTGACATAAAGATCACCGCCGCTTTCGGACCGCAGCACGGTCTGCGCGGCGACAAGCAAGCCAACATGATCGAGTCGCAAGACTTCAACGATTCGGTGCATCACGTCCCGGTGTTCAGCTTGTATGGAGAAGTGCGCAAGCCGACGGATGCGATGATGGATACATTCGACGTCATCCTCGTCGATCTGCAAGACTTGGGTTGCCGGATTTATACATTCGTTACGACGCTGCGCTATATGCTGGAAGCGGCATCGCAACATCGCAAAGCAGTGTGGGTGCTGGATCGCCCCAATCCAGTTGGACGGCCGGTCGAAGGCTTACTGCTGCGAAACGGCTGGCAAAGCTTTGTGGGCGCCGGACCGTTGCCGATGCGGCACGGGCTGACGCTCGGCGAATTGGGTTTTTGGTTCATCGAAACGCTCAAGCTCGATGTCGAATATCGCGTCGTCGAGATGGAAGGCTGGCAGCCCGACGCCGCGCCGGGATTCGGTTGGCCGCTCGGCGAGCGCACGTGGATCAATCCCAGTCCCAACGCGCCGAATTTGTACATGGCGCGCGCCTATACAGGCACCGTGATGCTCGAAGGCACGACGCTTTCCGAGGGCCGCGGTACAACTCGGCCGCTTGAATTATTTGGCGCACCCGACATCAATGCCCGGTGCGTCATGAATGAAATGCAGTCACTCGCGCCGCAATGGTTACACGATTGCCGCCTGCGCGATTGTTGGTTCGAACCTACGTTTGACAAACATGTAGGTAAACTTTGCAACGGCGTGCAGATTCATGCGGAAGATTCCATCTACGATCACCAAGGATTCAAGCCTTGGCGCCTCCAGGCGCTCGCCTTCAAAGCAATCCGCCATTTGTATCCGGACTATCCACTGTGGCGTGATTTTCCCTACGAATACGAGCACGGCAAACTCGCCATCGATGTCATCAACGGCGGTCCCTTGCTGCGGGAATGGGTCGACGATGCGGTTGCGACGCCGCAAGATTTGGATGAGCTCACAATGCCGGATGAACAGGCTTGGCTGAGTGAGCGCCAAGCACACCTGCTCTACAGTAAGGACGGCATACGCAAACAGAAAGCCCCGACGGTAATGCGACGACGATACTAGAGCGCATTCCGATTAGGTTGAATCGGAAACGCGCTCTAGATTCCTTATTTGGTCGCATTTTCTGCGGAAAACCGGTGTCCACTTTTCCGGAAAATGCTCTAATTTGCAAAGCCCTGCACCGTGGCCGGTGACCGGATTATTACTACGCGATCGCAGCCAGTGTGTACCGAAAGCCTAAATTGCGGATCGGCGCTTCATCTCGGCGCGGATCGGAAAGATAACCTTTTTATCC
>CAZNSG010000015.1:0-19464 GCA_964575715.1 uncultured Hyphomicrobiales bacterium
CAACGGACGGCGGAAGCAGAAACCCGGTCTGGCGGTCAATCGTGCGAAAATTGTTCATCGGAAGGGCGCTCTCATTGGGAGAATCAATAGTTGTGATTCTACGCCCGTTGCCAGACTGCGTTAAGTCCGACAGGCTGCTAGCGATCAATCTTTCTTGCCGTCGATCCTGCGCATGCGGGCAAGGCTCATGATCAATTCGCGGCCTCCGAGGATCAGGAGCGAAAGCGCGAACGGCGTCAGATAGTAGAGCAGCCGGAAAAGCAAGAGACCGGCGAGCAATTCTTCCCGGTCATATTCCCACAACGCAACCAGCATGGCGGCGTCGAACACGCCAAGCCCGCCCGGCGAGTGGCTGACAAAGCCGAGCAGCGTGGCCGACACGAAAATCACGGCGATTGCAACAAAGTCAACGTAGGGCTCGTTCGGCACCAGCATGTACATGGCGAGCGCGCAGCAGGTCAGATCGACGATGCCGATGACAATCTGCAATAGGGTGAGCGGCCCGCCCGGCAGGTTGACCTCCCAATTGAGCCGGCCGATCATGCGCGGCGCCGACCATACCCAGGCAATGTAAGAGACGAGCACAAGCAGCACCGCGATTGCCATGCCGCGGTTGAGCCACGCCGGGAGCTGATTGATGGCAGAGGCGGCCTCCGGCTCGTAGGCGATACCGAGGCCGAGCACCATGGCATTACCGAGCCAGAACGTGAGCCCGGCGATGAAGCAGATCTTGGCGACTTCGACCGCGTTGAAGCCCCAGGCGGAATAAACGTGGTAGCGCACCGCTCCGCCGGTGAACACGCTCGCCCCGACATTGTGGCCGATCGAATAGCTGGTGAAGCCGGCGAGCGCGGCCACGCGGTAGGGCACTTCCTTGCGGCCAATCGAGCGCAACGCGAACAGGTCATAGAACGTGAGCGTAAAATAGCCGGCGGCAACGAACAGGGCGGCCACGGCGACATCGCGGTGATCCACCTGGGCCATGGCGAGCAGGACTTTGTTGACATCGATGCCATGCAACTTGCGGTACAGGACCAGCGCCGCGACCGCGATGATGGCAAGACTGACGATGATGCCAAGGCGGTGCCAGCCGACCTTTTCCCCGAAGAATCGCGCAATGGCGCGCCACAATCTGTGCATTCGTCACCCCGGATCGGCCCGCCCAACAGGCTTCGAGCGGACCGAATCTCGTCTTTTATCGCGTGTTCCCGGCCATGGGAAACACCACGTAATTTTGAGCACTTCTAGGATTAGCCGCTTTTACCGGCCGGCACCCCTGCATCGTTGCTGGCAAATCTTTGCCGTAGAAGACGGTGCTGAATCTTACCGGTCGCCGTCCGTGGAATTTCCGCTTCCTTGACGAAGGATACAGACCGCGGCCGTTTATAGCCCGCGATTTTGTCCATGCACCATTCGAGCACCTCGGCCTCGCTTGCCACCTCGCCGTCGCGCAAGACCACGACGGCGTGAACCGCCTCGCCCCATTTATGATGGGGGACGCCGACGACGGCAACCTCCTTGAGCTTGGAAAATCCTCCGAGCATGTTCTCCACCTCGGATGGATAGACGTTCTCGCCGCCGCTGATGATCATGTTGCTCTTTCGATCGACCAGGAAGTAATAGCCATCCTCGTCGCGGCGCGCCATGTCGCCGACCGAACAGTAATCGCCGCGGAAGGCTTCAGCGGTCTTGTCGGGCATTTTCCAGTACCCATGGAACACATACGGCGTGCAAAAATACAGTTCCCCTACTTTGCCGTCCGGCACTTCCCTGCCCTCGCCATCCATGAGTCTGATCCTGCCGGTCCCGGCCAGCTCGCGGCCGATCGAGCCGAGCTTTTGCAACTGCTCTGCGGGCGAAAGTAAGGTGACCCACCCCGCCTCGGTTGAGCCATAGCCTTCGAATAGTTTGGAATTTCGGAAGTGCTCCATGATCGCGATCTTGGTCTCGCGCCGCGCCGGTGCGGACGAGATGAGCAGCTTGTCCGTGCGATCGACATCGTATTTTCTCCTCACCGCGCCGGAAAGCTCCAGCATCATGATATAGTGCGTCGGCACGAGCGAAGTGAACGTGATCTTCCGCTCCGCCAGCGTACGAAGAAGATGTTCTGGATCGAAACTTTTCAGGCTGTAGACGAATGCCGTGCCGCCGCAATAGGTCAACAAGAACGAAAACCACAGCGAATTGGCGTGGCACATGGGCATGACCAGAAGCCCGGTGTCATGGCCGTCAAATCCCATCGCCCGCGCCGTGTATGAGTGCAGCAGGTTGTCTCTTTCCTGGCTGCGCATCGCACCTTTCGGCTGACCGGTGGTTCCGGACGTATACATCAATGCCCAGATATTATTCTGTTGCGCAAGTTCAACTTGCGGTTCGGTCCCGGCGGCACGCCCGATCAGGTGCTCGTAGGATTGGTAGCCTGCGGGTGGCTGCTCGCTGCCGAAACTAACGAAGTTTTTTTCGGCGATCGGCAAGCTGGCGCGGACCTCTTCGATAGGATCGAGCAGATCCGCCTGGACGATCAGGACTTTCGCGTCGCAATCCTCGATGAGATGGCGGATCTCCGCGCCAAGAAGACGGAAATTGATCGGAACCGCGATCAAGCCCGCCTTCGCCGCCGCAGCATAAATCTCCATCCACTCAATGCAATTATAGGCGAGGACCGCAACCCGGTCGCCTTTCATGAGCCCAATCCCGAGCAAGGCATTGGCCAAGCGGCACGCGCGCTCATTCCATTGCCGATAAGTCATTGCCCGAACCAAATCCTGCACGCCGATCTTATCGGGAAACAGATCGGCTTGCCGCGCGAGAGTCTGTGCCACGCTGGGCAGAAGCATTGCGCGTTCCAGTTTTCTATTCCATTGGTCGCGTTGAATTCAAAATAACATGGCTGTCCGTGGCTGTCCTTGACGCTCTACTGGCGCAGACCCTTGGGGTCGAATACCATTCGCCGCTACCGCGAAAGCGCGCCATTTCCACATCTTACGGAGCGCCAGGACCATGAACGGCTCGGAAATCGTCGCCCATGCCTTGAAACGACAGGGCGTCGAGACGTTCTTCTACATTATGGGCGCGCCAATGATGGCGGTGGAATCGGCCGCGCTGCAACTTGGTTTGCGCGGCATCGACGTGCGCCACGAGCAGGCCGCGGCCATGGCCGCGCACGCCTATGCGCGGCTGCGCAACCGGACCGGCGTGTGCATGGCGGCTTCGGGTCCGGGAACCACCAATCTGATCACCGGCATCGCGCATGCCTGGGCGGATTGCACGCCGGTCCTTGCGCTCGGCGGCTCGGCTCCGGTCTCGGGCACCCATCGCGGCACATTTCAAGACATCGACCAGCTCAAGATGATGTTGCCGTGCACCAAATGGGCCGACCGCGTCTATGACCCGCATCGCATTCCGGAATTGATCAATATCGCCATCCGGCAGGCGATGAGCGGCCGGCCGGGCCCGGTCTATCTCGATCTGCCCGGCGATATTCTCTATCAGGAGGTTGACGAGGCTAAAATCGAATGGCCGGCGCCGTGGGATCCCGCCAAGCGGCATCGCCCCGCGGCGAGTGCGGCGGACATCAAGGGGATTGTCGATCTGCTGGCGGCGGTCGCGCAGCCGGTGATCGTATCGGGCAGCGGAATTCTCTGGTCGGAGGCGGAAGCCGAACTACAAGCCTTCGTGGAGGCGAGCGGCATTCCCTTCTTTACGACGCCGCAGAGCCGTGGCGTCATCCCCGAAGATCACGAGTTTTGCTACCTGAGCGCGCGCTCGACCGCATTCCGCGATGCCGATCTGATCATGATCGTCGGCACCCGCATGAACTATGTCATCGGCCACGCCGCCCCGCCGCGCTTTAACGCCAACGCCAAGATCATCCGCATCGACATCGATTCCGAGGAGATCGCAACCAGCTCGCGTCGGCTCGAAGTAGGCGTGGTTGCGGACGCAAAACTTGCGCTGGCGCAACTCACGGCGGCGCTCAAAGGAAGGATCGCGCCCGACACCTTCCGTTCCTGGCGCGATCGCCTGCGCGGCCGCAACTCCAGCAAATTGCAGGAGCAAGAGGAAATTCTCTCCACCGGCGCGACGCCGATCCATCCGCTCCGCTTGTGCAAGGAGCTGCGCGACTTCATGGATCGCGATGCCATCCTGTGTGTCGACGGCCAGGAGATTCTCAATTACGGGCGCCAGGCCATACCGACATTCGTTGCACGCCACCGGCTGAACTCGGGCGCCTTCGGCACCATGGGCGTGGGCATGCCGTTCGGCATCGGCGCCAAGGTCGCGTGTCCCGAAAAGCAGGTGATCGTACTGCATGGCGACGGCTCATTCGGCATGAATGCCATGGAGTTCGATACCGCGGTCCGCCATGGGCTGCCGATCCTGACCGTGATCAGTCTCAACGGCGGCTGGACCGGTGACCCCGAGAAGGAGCGTCCCGGTCGCGACCTCGGCTACACCCGTTTCGATCGGATGGCGCAAGCCTTGGGCGGACATGGCGAACTGGTCGAAGCACCCGACGCCATTCGCCCCGCGCTCGAGCGCGCCATGGCGGCGATGGCGAAGGGCCAGCCGGCGCTGGTCAACGTGGTCACCGATTGGCGCGCGCGCGCGACGACGGCGGATTTCACCCGCTACGTAACCTGAGGCCCGATCGCAACGACGCGAGATTTATTGATGCCTAGTGTGGTGGTTTAGAAGTTCCCTTCATCCTCGCCGCGAGTCCATCAAGGGAACTTCTGAACCAAAACCACACTAGAATCATACATTGCTAGTGTCCCTTCGAATCCGAAGTTCGCTAACGCGGGCGCTGCAAATTCAAGCGAACTTCGGATTCGGGGCACTAGTCGGTTCAGGGCCGCGCGCCGAGCGCCGCCAGATTATCCTGCGCGTCCTGCAGACCTGGATTGATGGCAAGCGCACCCCTGTAATCAGCGATCGCGCGCTGGTAATTCTTCTTGGTGGCGTAGGTGTTGCCGCGGTTGACGTAGGCCGCAACGAGTTTGGGATCGTGCCGGATCGCCTCGTTGAAGTCGGCGATGGCGCGGTCGTAGTCGCCCTTGTTGTCGTAGGAAAATCCGCGATTGTTGTAGGCGATGGCATAATTGGGGTCGATCCGGATCGCTTCGCTGTATTCGGCGATGGCGCGGTCGTAGTCGCCCTTGTTGTCGTACGAAAATCCGCGGTTGTTGTAGGAGATGACGCTCTTGGGGTCGATCCGTATCGCCTCGCTGTAATTGACGATGGCGCGGTCGTGGTCACCCATGTTGTCGTAGGCGCGGCCACGCTTGTTGTAGGCGATGACATTCTTGGGATCGAGCGTGATGGCGCGGTCGAGATCAGCGATGACGCGGTCGTAGTTGCCCTTCTTGCGATACACCAGACCGCGGTTATTGTGGGCGACGGCGTCTTTGGGATCGAGCTTGATGACCACAGTAAGGTCGGCAAGCGCGCGGTCAGGCTCGTTTTGATTCAAGTAAGCAAAGCTGCGCTCGTAGTAGGTCACCGCGTCTTGGGGGTCGAGCGCGAGCGTCTCGCTGAAATCGGCAACCGCCCGGTCGAAAACCCGCTTGGCGTAATAGGCACTGCCGCGGTTGAAATAGGTGGCGGCGATCTTGGGATTGAGCCGGATCGCAGCGCTGTAATCGGCGATGGCGCGGTCGTAGTCCTTCAATGAATAATAGGCATTGCCGCGTCGGTGATAGGCGATGGTCGTCGGGTTGAGCCCGATTGCCTCGCTGTAATCGGCAATGGCGCGGTTGATATCGCCCTTGGTGTCGTAGGCAAAGCCGCGGTTGAAGTAGGTCAGTGCGTCCTTGGGATCGAGCCAGATCGCCTCGCTGTAATCGGCGATGGCACGGTCGTAGTCGCCTTTGCTGTCATAAGCGCGGCCGCGCTTGTTGAAGGCGATGACGTCCTTGGGCTCGAGCCGGATCGCCTCGCTGAAGTTAGCGATCGCGCGCTCGTAGTCCTTCCTTACAAAGTACACATTGCCGCGATTGAGGAAGGCGGCGGCAAATCTGGGATTGAGCGTGATCGCCTGGCTGTAGTCCGCGATGGCGCGCCCGTCATCGCCCTTGTTGTCATAGGCATAGCCGCGATTGTTGTAGGCAATGGCATAGGAGGGATCGAGCCCTATTGCCGAGCTGTAATCGGAGATGGCGCGGTCATAGTCGCCTTTGTTGTCGTAGGCGAAGCCGCGGTAATTGTAGGCGCTGGGGCTTATGGGATCGAGTTTGATCACTTCGCTGTAGTCGGCGATGGCGCGGTCGTATTCATTGAGGTTCAAGTACGCAAAACCGCGGTTGGTGTAGACGTTGGCGGAACGCAGACCAAGCCGAAGCACCTCGTTAAGATCGGCAATGGCGCGGTCGTAATCGTTCTTGATCAGGTACAAATAGCCGCGGCTGGTGAAGGTAGCGGCATCGATCGGATCAAGACGGAGCACTTCCGTGTAATCTGCAAGCGCGCGGTCATAATCTCCCTTATCGCGATAGGCGCGAGCGCGATTGCTGACAATCAAGGGCTGCTTGGGATCGAGCCGGATCGCTTCGCTGTAGTCGGCGATGGCGCGGTTGTAGTCGCCCTTGGCGCTGTAGGCAAAGCCGCGATTGTTGAGGGCGATGACGTCCTTGGAATCGAGTGCGATGACCGCATCGAGGTCGGCGATGGCGCGGTCGTAGTCCTTCTTGGTGTTATAGGCATTGCCGCGATTGAAGTAGGCGGCAGCCAGTTTGGCATCGAGCCGGATCGCCTCGCTATAGTCGGCGATGGCGCGATCGAAATCGTCCTTGGCGGAATAGGCCATGCCGCGGCGCAGATAAGCGGCCGTGTAGCGGGGGTTGAGATTGATTGCTTGCGTCAGATCGGCAAGCGCGCGGTCAAAATCGCCCTTGGCGGCATAGGCAAAGCCGCGATTGTTGTAGGCGGCGGCGGAACGCGGACTGAGCCGGATCGCCTCGTCGAAATCGGAGATGGCGCGATCGAATTCGCCCTTGGTGTTGTAGGCGAATCCGCGGTTGTTGTAGGTAACGGCGAACCTGGGACCCAGCCTGATGGCCTGATTGAGATCGGCGATGGCGCGGTCGTAGTTGTTCTTGCTCAGGTACAACAATCCGCGGAATGTGTAGATCTCGAGTTCCGTGGGATCGAGCCGTATCGCTTCGCTGTAATCGGCGATGGCAAGCTCGACATTGCCCTTGGCGTCGTACAAGCGGCCGCGGCGGCCATAAGTCGCCGCGACTCGGGAACCGAGCTTGATCGCCTCGCTGTAGTCGGCCAGCGCGCGGTTGTAATCATTCTTGCTCTCGTAGGCGCGCCCGCGATTGCTGTAGCTGTCGGCATCCTTCGGATCGAGCCGGAGCGCCGCGCTGTAGTCGGCGATCGCACGGTCGCCATCGCCTTTGACCTCATAGGCGCGAGCGCGGTGCGCATAGGCGGCGGCGAGATTGGGATCAAGCCGGACCGCCTCGCTGTAATCGGCGATGGCGCGATCGGTGTCTTCCTTGCTGTCATAGGCGCGCCCGCGATTGAAGTAGGTAAGCGCGATCCTGGCATCGAGCCGGATCGCCTCGCTGTAGTCGGCGATGGCGCGGTCGACGTTGCCTTTGTTGTCGTAGGCAAGGCCGCGGCGGTTAAAGGCTATGGTGTCCTTGGGATCGAGCCGGATCGCTTCGCTAAAGTCGGCGATGGCGCGGTTATGGTCGCCCTTGGCGAAATAGGCCGAACCGCGGTTGGTGTAGGCGATGGCGAAGTTCTTGGTCGTTTCGCTCTGGTCGCTGATGATCCGCGTACAGCCGGCGATGATCCGGTCGGGCTCGTTGGAGGCGCAATTGTCTTTGTCGCGTTGACTGGCAGCCCAAACCGGACCGGCAACGACGCAATACGCAACCAACACACTAAGATACGTCCGCAGGCGCCCACTTCCCCCTGTGCCGGCAGATCCAGGCACAGGCGCAAGTGCGCGCCGAACGACCCGTCCCATACGCCACACTCCTTAACGCAACGCTCCTTCGGTCGCTCGCCTTACTTTTATGACCAATTAAGACAATGGATTGCCGGAGATGTCTAGGGTTCGGGGATCGCCTTTCACGCGCCTGTGATTTTAAAGCCGCTATTTGAGGAAACGAACACCCTCACCGACGGCGGCGATCGCCCGTTAAGGAATATTATCCGCGCCGCGCAAGCCCTTGCGTCAGCGCATCTTTCGCCTGGCGAATGCCTTCTTGAGCGGCTGCCAGTAGTGCGTCTTCCAGCCCGCATTAATGCTGCTTGCATTTTTTGTAGGGATGCCCGTTTGCGTGAAGACCAGCACGGTGCCGCCGCGGGCGCGTTTGAGTTCGAAGGTCGCGATGGAAAAATGTCCCGCCGGCCAATTCGCCGCGCGCCAAGCCTGCACGATGCGCTTGTTCTTAACCAAATCGACAGTGACGCCGCGCAGGTGCGGCCCCCAGGCGGAAAAACGGCCGCCCACCTTGGGATCGATTTTCGCCGGCGCGCCGGTGAAGGCCGCATGCTTTTTTGAATTCATCAGCGCCTGGTAGATCGCGCGCGGCTTTGCATCAAAGCGCACGACATGACGAATTTGCCGAGTGGCCGTCATGGAGTCCTCCTTTATTCCCAAAGCCCGATTGCCTTCGCTGCCGATGACGCGCGTCAGTCCGCCGCCCCGATCGAGGCCAGGATCGCGGCCCGCCGCGCGGCGGCGGAATCCTGCACATTGGCATAGAGCGAGCCGCCGTGCGCATCCATGGCGACCATGAGCGGCCCAAAATTCTTGATCGCAAAACGCCACAGGCTCTCGGGATGCAGATCGTCCATGTCGACTTCCTCGATCGCCGGAATCCAGGTGGTCTGCAAGGCCGCGGCGCCGCCGACCACCGCCAAATAAGCGCCGCCGAGATCGCCGAACGCTTTGAGCGTGTCCGGCCCCATGCCGCCCTTGCCGATGATGATGCGCACACCTTCGCGTTCGATGAGCGGCCGGGTGAAGCGCTCCATGCGCTGCGAGGTGGTGGTTCCGATGCAGAGCGGCTCATAGCCGCTGGGATTTTCATTTGTCACCGGCACCTTGCGCACGTTGGGCGCGGTATGGATGACGGCATGGCCGCGCAGATCGAATGTGGTCTTTCGTCCGCCATCGAACATGGCCATGAGCGTTGCGTCGCGGATGCCGAACAGGGTTTTTTCCAGCGTCACGGTGTCGCCCACGCGCAGCGCGCGCACCTGCGCCTCGCTCACCGGGGTTTCGAGGATGTAGTGGGTCATGGCGACATTCTCGACACTGTCATTCCGGGACGGCGCACCGATCTCGGGTTTACCCGAGATCGGCATTTGGCAACGCCCAGGTCGGCTAAAGCCGACCTGGGTGGGCCGGGCCCGGAATCCATAACCACCGCCGGGAGTATGGATTCCGGGCTCTCGCCTTCGGCGCGCCCCGGAATGACGGCGGATGGTTCGGCTCCCATCGCCCTCACCGAAAATCAATTCCGCCGGGCGTGATGACCGCATTGGCGCGGCGCGCGGAATGACACTGGATGTTCACCGCCACCGGATTCATGGTGATGTGGGTGGCCGCGACTTCCACATGCACGCGGAACGCGGTTGAACGGCCACCGAGCCCCTGCGGGCCGATGCCGAGCTCATTCACGGCTTGCGAGAGTTCCGCCTCGATCCTGGCGCCTTCCGGATCGGAGCAGGTGGTGCCGAGCGCCCGCGTCGCCGCGATCTTGGCCAGATGCATGCACAGATCCGAGGTGCCGCCGACGCCGACGCCCACGATGGTCGGCGGGCATACCCGTCCGCCGCAGTCGATCACGCGGTCGATCACGAAACGCTTGATCGCCTTCGCCCCGTCCGCCGGGATCAGCATCTGCAGGAACGAGCCGTTTTCGGAGCCCGAGCCCTTGGGGATCATCTCGATCTCGACTGTCTCCTCGCGTCCATCGAAATCGATGTTGATGATCGGCACGCCCGCGCCGCACGAGGTCTGCTCGTTCTTGCGCGTGACCGGATGCACCACGGAGGAGCGCAACGGATGCTCGGTGGTGGCGCGCGCGCAGCCGCGGCGGATTGCTTCCTTCATGGCCACGCCGTCGACCTCGACATTGCGGCCGATGGTGACGTTGTAGATCGGGATGCCGGTATCCTGGCATAAAATATTGCTGGTGCGCTCGGCGACCGCGATGTTCTCCACCATGGTGCCCAGGATGGTGCGGCCAGTCGCATCGGTCTCGCTGCGCAGCAGCCGCTCAAAACCCTGCTTGATGTCGCGCGGCAGAATTTTAAGCGCACGAATATAAAGCGTCTTGGCGACCTCCTCGACTTCCTTCGGATCGAGCTGCATCGAAGCTCCTAAAAGACCAAGATCAGACCGGACACCACCAGCAGCGCCGCGAAGCCCTGCCGGAAACGCCGGTCGTCAAGCCGGCCATAAATGCGCCAGCCAATGAAGGCGCCCGCCGCCAGGGCCGGCACCGCCAGCAGGAACATTACAATGCCGGCGAGGTCGAGCGCCACCACGCCGATCAGCGCGATGGTCGCAATGTGCGCCATGAGAATGAATGGCTGATACACCCCGCGCGCGGCTTCCTTCGGCCAGCCGCGCAGCTGGCACCAGATCGCCGGCAGCACGCCGGAATAGCCGCCAATGCCGCCGAGCACGCCGCCCGCAAAACCGACCGCTGCATCGGCAATGGTTCCACCGGCTGCCATGCGCGGCAGGCGTGGGGCGGCGAGCGCATAGACGCCATAGACCGCCAGAAAAATACCCAACGCGGTTTTGAGCGCGGAAGAGTCGACGCGCAGCAGCAGCCACACGCCAACCGGAACGCCGAGCAGCCCCGCAATCGCGAACGGCGCAAACCGGCGCAGCTTGATGTCATGGCGCAACGGCCAGATGGTGCCGACCTGAATGATGCCGCCGCCGGTAACAATCAGTATGGTGACGTGCAGCGGGTCAAACGCGTGCAGCCAGATCGCCGAGGCGACAATGCCAAAGGCAAAGCCAAAGGCGCCGGACGCAAATCCGCCCATGAACGCCCCGGCCCAGAGGATGGCAAGCGTCTTGGCGGAGAACAGCGCTACGATGGCGGGATCAGCCCACATTGAGCACGAACATCAGACCGACGGCGAATGCCGCGGCAAGGCAGAGCGAGACGGTAACGCTCGTACGCTCGCGGAAGGACAGAAACTCGATGGCCAGCACGCGCAGACCGAGCGCCATGTGCAGGGCGAGCGCAACCACGATCGCGCCCTCGGCGAATTTGAGCACCGGCGCTTGCGTCAGATCTAGGAAGGCATCGAGCGCATCGGCGCCGTTGAGCGCGCTCGCCAGCGCCAGAAAATGAACCGGCAGAAAGATCGCAAGCGCAATCCCGGCAAGCCGGTGCAGGAGCGCGGCCCAATAGCCGGGCTGCTTGTGAGAAGCCGGGATCATCGCAGATGTATCGCGATCGGCAGATACACCGCCAACGCCGCGCGCGCGCCGAGAAACAGCAGAACAAGCGCAAAGCCCGCGAGCACGACATCGAGGCTGCGCCCGCGCCACACCGTCCATTCGCGCAGCACATTGCGCAAGCCGATGGGCGCGTGGATTGCGATCGCCAGCACGAACAGGAGATAGAAGGCGAGGAACCAGACGTTTTCGCGCGTGCGGTCGAGAATTGCACCCGCCGTGAGCCCGCTGCGAACGGCATAGAGGATGGTAACCAGATGCACGGCGACCGCAAACGCGAGCACAGCGGCGGAGGCGCGCTGCAGGGTAAAAAGGATGGCGGTCATCGCGCCTTTCTCCACCTCTCCCCGCTTGCGGGGAGAGCGTAGGCGGCCTTCGACCGCCGTTCTTGACTCAAAGAACGCCGATGCGAAGCATCGGCTGTGCGAGCAAAGCGAGGCGGGTGAGGGGGGCTCGCAACAGACTGAGCATCTCGAAATGCCCCCTCACCCGGCTCGGACCTTCGGTCCTCGCCACCCTCTCCCCGTTTGCCTAAGGTGTGCACACATCTTTTCGAGCCGATTACTGAGCAAGTATCAGTCATCCTCTCGCATACGATCGGACTTGCTCCTACCTCATCCTGAGGTGGGCGCGAAGCGCCCGTCTCGAAGGATGGCCGCGCGCTCGGAGCTTGTGGCCATGCTTCGAGACGCGCCCTTCGGGCGCTCCTCAGCATGAGGTAAAGTGAATTCGTCCATTGACTCGCCGGTACACGATGAAGATGTGTGCACACCTTAGCCCCGCTTGCGGGGAGAGGGAAAAAAGCGCGCGTCCAGTGCAATCATCACCCTCGCCTCCCAAGCGCATGCGAAACCATGGCGCGCTTGAGGCCGGCGATGGAATAGGTCGGCGCAATCGCCTTGGGGCAAAATTGCGTGCAGTTCATGTGGCTGTGGCAGGCGTGGCAGCCGGCGCTGCCGGAGACGGCCGCAATGCGCACATCATTACCGCCATCGCGCACATCGTTGACCAGCGTCCAGGCGCGATTGAGCGCGGCGGGGCCGAGATAATCGTCATTCCAGGCGACAACGTCGCAGGCCGAATGGCACACACCGCAGCCGATGCATTCGATCCCGGCGTCGGCCGCCTGCCGCTCGCGGCTTTGCGGCGGGACAATCGCGAATTCGCGCTTCGAAAGATCCTGCCAGGATTTTTGCGGTTCGAAATAGCCTTTGGCGTCGCGCCATTTGTCGAAGAAGTCGGTCATCTCGACCGCGAGATCCTTCACCACCGTGAAATTTTTGAGCGGCTCAAGCTGAAGCTCGCCATCGGATGTGGCCGCCTCGCTCACGCGCGTGCGGCAGGTCCAGCGCGGTCGGCCGTTGACCACCATGGCGCAGGAGCCGCACATGCCGACCCGGCAGGAAAAACGGTAGGCCAGCGTCGCGTCCTGCTCGCGCTGGATTTGCGTGACCACGTCGAGCACGGTCTGATGCTCGCGCCGCGGCACGCGGAAGGACTGGAATTTGCCTTGCGCGGCGCCGCGCCAGACTTCGACGTGCAATTCGTCCTGTTCTGTCACCACCATCAACTACCTGAAAGTTTGTGGGTGGCGGGAAAGAACATGTCGCGCCAGGATGCCGGTTTGGACGAAAGCATTCCGATGCGGCTCATGAACTCGGCATAGTCCATGATCTTCTTCGGCACCATCGTCCATTCGTTCTCGGGCAGGCGGATGAGTTTCTCGATATAGGCGGCGGAGAGCTTGGAATTTTCCGCCTTCACCCAGACCGCCGCGGCCTCCGCCGGATTGGCGGCGATCTGCTTCATGGCGTCTTCGAGCGCGGCGATGAAGGCTTCGATAATTTTCGGATTCTCGTCGTGGAACTTGCTCGTCGCCCAAATAACGTTAAATGTGTGCGGGCCGCCCAGCACCTCGTAGCTGTCGAGCACCTTACGCACGCGCGCATCCTCGAGCTCCTGATACATGAAGGGCGCCGAGGTGAAGTGGGCCGTGACCTCCGACCTGCCGCTCATCATCGCCGCCAAGCCATCAGCGTGGCCGAGCGAGGCGGTGAGCGCATCGAGCTTGCCGTGTTGGCCCGGGCCGAATGTTTTTTCGGCCGCCATCTGCAACGTGATCGCCTGGATCGACACGCGCACGGCTGGAAGTGCGATGCGGTCCTTGTCGGTGAAATCCTTGATCGTCTTCACATTGGGATTGATGGTATTGAGATAGAGCGGCATGGAGTTGATCGCGGTCACACCCTTGACGCCGAGATTGCCGCGCGTGCGGCCCCAGATGGTGAGCAGCGGCCCGACGCCGCCGGAGGCGAAATCGAGATTGCCCGAGATGATCGCTTCATTCATCGGCGCGCCGCTGGTGAACACGACCCATTCGGTCTTCAGATCGAGGCCGAGCCGCTTGCCGTGGGCTTCGAGCAATTGCTTCTGCTCTATGATGGTCAGCGGCAGGTAGGAAATGCCGAGTTGCTTGGCCAGCCGAACGGTCTTGGTCTGCGCCTGCGCGCCCGCGGCGGGCAGCAGGAAGGCGCCAATGATGAGGGCCGATAGTATTATGCGGCGCGAAGCTTGCATGACGTTTCTCCCTTTCTCGTAATGTCACTCTTATTGTCTGCCTTCGCCGCCCGATTCGTAGCGGTGCCTTGTTGCAGTTGGATCAAACTAAATGTGGAATGGCACGGCGCGTCAAGCGATACAAATGCCGCAAGCGACCTGAGCCTTTCCCACAAATGTGACCATTTCTGTACAACGGTGATTGGAGACTGATGGCATGCCGCGGCATTCCTTGCGCGAGGCGGAAGAATTGGTGCTGCGAACGCTTTTGCGCGCGCGCACCAGCACGGAAAATGCGGCAAGTGTCGCGCGCGCCCTGGTCGCGGCCGAGGCGGACGGCCTCAAAGGCCACGGCCTCTCGCGCCTGCCGGGCTACGCCGCGCAAGCCAAGGTGGGCAAGGTCGATGGTTTTGCAAAAGCCCTGCTGACGCGGGCGCGGCCGGGCTTGCTCGCGATCGATGCGGCCAATGGCTTTGCTTTCCCCGCGCTTGAGCTTGCGGTTTTGGCGCTGCCCGAGGTTGTGCGCGGCCAGGGCGTGGCGGCGGCGGCAATCCGGCGCTCGCATCATTGCGGCGCGGCCGGCCACACGGTGGAGCGGCTGGCGGACATGGGATTGCCGGCGCTGATGCTCGCCAATACGCCGGCGGCAATTGCACCCTGGGGCGGCTCGAAGGCGGTGCTGGGCACCAATCCGATCGCGTTTGCCTGTCCGCTCGAAGGCCGCGCGCCGCTGGTCATCGATCTCTCGCTCTCGAAGGTCGCGCGCGGCAATGTCGTCATGGCAAAGCAGCGCGGCGAAAAAATTCCGCTGGGCTGGGCGCTCGACGAGCGCGGACAGCCGACCGACGATCCGGACGCAGGCTTGCGCGGGACCATGGTGCCGGCGGGCGAGGCCAAGGGAACGGCGCTCGCCTTGATGGTCGAATTGCTGGCCGCGGGGCTGACCGGTGCAAACTTTGCCGCCGAAGCCTCGTCGTACCTCGATGCCAAGGGCCCGCCGCCCGGCACCGGGCAGCTCATTATTGCATTCGATCCGTCGGCCTTCGGCGGCGACGCGATTGGGCGTTTCGCGGTGCTCGCGGCATCCATCGAACAGCAGGACGGCGCGCGGCTGCCAGGGGCGCGACGGCTTGCGGCGCGCGCCAAAGCCGCGTCCGAAGGACTCGAACTTTCGGAGGCGCTGCTCGCGGAGATTGCGGCGGTGTGAATTTAGAACAGTTTTCGGCTGGGTTGAATCGCTCCTCATTCTCCGCTCGTCCCCGCGAAAGCGGGGACCCAGAAGCAATCGCCGCCGCGAACCGGTGCAATGAGCAATTCTGGATTCCCGCATTCGCGCGCATCAGTGGCGGCTACTCCGCCGCCTGCGGCAACAAGGTCTGCCCCGGCCGAACGTGGGTGAATTGCACCGGCTCGGTGGTGACGGTGAATTTCTCTTCCCGCGCGCGCACCATTGTGTAGCGCGAGGCGGCAAGATCGCTTTGTTCGGGATGATCTTCCCGAAAATGCGCGCCGCGCGAATCGGCGCGCGCTTCCGCCGCGGCGCAAATCGCGCGGCTGACCAGGATCAGGTTTTCCAGATTGAGCCGGTCCATCCAGCTGAGATTGTAGCGCGGCGCAGGATTGCCTGCGCCCATGAAGGCGACAGTTGCCGCGAGCGCATTGAGCGCGGACCGCGCGCGCGCAAGACTCTGCGCCGTGCGCAGGATGCCCACATCGTCCCACATCACTTGATAGAGCCGCTGGCGGACGGCCTCGAGATCGCCCGGGCGGCGGCCGAGCGGGTCGAAGGCGCGCTCGCGCGCCCATTGAAGCGCGATCGGATCGGGATCGGCGAGCTTCTCCGCCTTGTGCAGCGCCGCCGCCATGGCGTCGCCGGCAAGGCCGCCGAACACGGTGGAGTTGGCGACGCCGTTGCCGCCCAGGCGATTCGCCCCATGCACGCCGCCGGTGTCCTCGCCCGCGGCATAAAGGCCGGGCATCTCCGTCGTGCAGTCGGGCGCGAACATCACGCCGCCCATCATGTAGTGCGCGGTGGGGATGACCTCGACGCGTCCCGCTGCAAGATCGAAACCGCAGTCGGCGCAGCGCTCCACCATGCCCTTGAATTCGCGCCGCACGTTCTCCGCCCCGAGATGCTCCATCGAGATCCAAACGCCGCCGTTGCGAGAGGCGTGGCCCTTGCGGATGCGATCCATCACCGCGCGGCTGACGATGTCGCGCGTGGCGCGCTCGCCGCGCGCATCGTATTCGAACATGAAGCGCGCGCCGGTGTTATCGAGCAGATGGCCGCCGGAGCCGCGCAGGCCTTCCTCCAAAACGGTGCCGGTCATGCGCGTGCCGGGACCGGCCAGCAACCCGGTCGGATGGAACTGCACCATCTCCATGTCGCGCAGCGGCAATCCCGCATGCAGCGCCATCGCCATGCCGTCGCAGGTCTTGTCGCCGGAGGGCGTATGATAGAGGTACATGGTCGGCCCGCCGCCGGTCGCCAGCAGTGTTGCGCGCGCGCGCACCATGAGCGGCTCGCCGCTGCGCATGTCGAGCATGTAGACGCCGGCAAGCCTGCTGCCGTCGGCCGCCGGGATCAGATCGAGCGCGCGATGATCCTCCAGCCGCCGCACCGCGCGCCGCCAGATCTGTTCGCTGAGCCGGCTGACGATCTCGATGCCGGTGAGATCGCCCTTGTGCACGGTGCGATCGAAGGTCTGCCCGGCGAAGGCCTTCTGATGCACGGTGCCGTCGGGATTGCGATCGAAAAAGCAGCCGAGTTCGTTTTCGAGTTCGCGGATGCGCACCGGCGCCTGCGACACCAACAGCCACGCCAGTTCCTGGTTGTTGAGCCAGCCGCCGCCTTCGATCGTATCCATGAAATGGCGCTCGATCGAATCGCCCTCGGCCAGCGCGACGTTGTAGCCGCCCTGCACCATGCGCGTGCAGCCGCATTTGCCGAGCAAGCCCTTGACCGCGATGGTCACGTCGAGTTCAGGGTGCGCGCGCTTGGCATGCAGCGCGGCGAACAGACCCGCGCCGCCCGCTCCCAGAATGAGGATGTCGGTATCGAGAGTGTGCAAGTCCGCCGCCCCTAAGTTCCGCATGAACGATAACAAAACCTAGCCAACGCCACACCTAGCCAACAGGCCGGCGCCAATACGTGAATGACTCAAAAATGGTTGAGCTGTCATCGCGGCGAATCGGTGGCATAAATGTTTGCGTCCGCGGTCGAAAGACCGCGGACGCATGATTGATACCAACGGCGCTCATGTTTAACTCGTCATGCCCGCGCTTGTCGCGGGCATCCACGTCTTTACTTCTTTACGAATATCAAAGGCGTGGATGGCCGGGACAAGCCCGGCCATGACGGTAGGGAGAGTCATTATCAAGGGCCGTTGGTATGAATCGTCAAATGTGCCGTGCGCGTGCTACCGCCAGGCGCGATTGTCCACCACGTTCTCGTAGGTGGCGCCGGGCGGCACCAGGCCCCAAGCCACCGTCCATTGATAATTGTCGTCGAAACGATCGCGCGTGTAGGGCACGGGCGGCGCGTTGAGGATGCGCGAGAGCTTGAGATCTTTCAGGCTGACGCGCCCGCCCGCTTCCTCGACCAGATAATGGGCGTATTTTTCCGGATTTTTATCGATCGCTTCCGCCGCACGCGCTTCGGCACGGAACATCTTCGCGAGCGTCGGCCCGTCGAGTTCCTCGCCGGCCGCTTCGCTGCGGGTGGAATGGGATTCGATGAGAACGCGGCAGCCTTCTTTTTCGGCGACGCTGATCCACGGCTCCATCAGGCTTACAGCCTTGACCTTGCCTTCGCGCAGCGCGTCGATGCGCTCCTTGTGGGTGCCGGCGTTCATCCATTTGACATGATCGCGCCCGACGAAGCCTTCCATCATCTTGAGCATGGTGAAGTGCGAACCGTTGAATGGGCTCACCGCGATCGGCTCGTCTTTCAGCTGCTCGGGCTCGTAAATGCGCAACTTGGGATCGGTGACGATCGCGAAGGTCGACATGGCGGAGCCGAGCGCGACAATCTTGGCCGGCCGATGCCCGTCCTCGACATTGGACTCGACCGCGCGCTTCATGATGCCCCATTCGCACATGCGGAACTGATCGCACTCGCCCTTATCGTAGAGCGATTCCATGGTGCGCGAGAACACGTCGTCGCGCAGCGCCTGGTGATCGGAGGCGTGCTGCCCGGTGCCCGGCGTCTTGAGAATCTCCACGTCGAGCCCTTCGTCCACAAAGAAGCCCTCGTCGCGAGCCACCAGGAGCGGCAGATCGTGAATCGCATTCATCATTGAAGCTCTCACCTTCTGCAGCCTTGCCTTGGGTTGAGCTACCATTGCTATCCTCCCTTGTCCCCGTCCCGAATTCCCGGTTCTATACACCATAATATCCCATGGCGGGAAAGCTGGAAAATCGCGGATCTATCGAACGGCCGCCGGAGAAACACGAATGATTGTGAGCGATGTCCAGGTCCACCTCTGGGAGGCCGAGCGCCCGGACAAACCGTGGCCCAAGCCGCAGGCGCGCCCGGCGCACAAACCGAACGGATTTGGGCCTGACGAAATGCTCTCCGCAATGAAGATCGCCGGCGTCGATCGCGCGGTGATCGTGCCGCCCACGTGGACCGGGGACAGCAATGCCTACGCGCTCGATATCGCGGCGCGCTATCCGGAACGCTTTGCCGTGGTCGGCCGCTTCAATCCCAAGGCGCCGGATGCCTCCGCCCAGCTCGACAATTGGCTTAAGGCTCCACACATGCTCGGCGTGCGGATGTCGTTTCATGTCAAGCCATTCTCGGATTGGCTCGACGACGGCTCGCTCGATTGGTTCTGGGCGAAGTGCGAGCGCGCCGCAATCCCGGTAATGGCGTTGGTGCCGGGCATGGTGCGCAAGCTGCGGCCGGTGGCCGAGCGCCACTCCGGGCTAAAGCTTCTCATTCCTCATATGGGGTGCGTACTCGACCGGCACGGCGCGGAAGCTTTCGCCGGCATCGAGGAACTCGTGGCGCTGGCACGCAACCCAAACGTGGTGGTGAACGTCTCGTCGGCGCCATGCTTTTCCAGCGAACCATATCCCTTTCGCGATTTGCATTCCTATCTGCACCGCATCTATGACGCCTATGGTCCGCGCCGAATGCTGTGGGGCGCCGACTTGAGCCGGCTGACCAGCAGCTATCGCGAGTGCCTCGAATTGTTTTCGCGCGCGCTCGATTTTCTCTCGGCCACGGACAAGGAATGGATACTCGGTAAAACCTTGGCGGAGACGCTCAACTGGCCGGAGCCGCCATCGGCACTGCGTTAATTTGTTGCAATTGCATGGTTCTAAAAAAATCTCGCTAGCGTTAGATTGTCGTATTGATGGTCGATTGTCGATGCGTGCTAGCAAGCGTCGCCCGGATGAGCCATAAGCGCGTTCACGCGCGTCTTCGACGCGCTATGGCGAAATCCGGG
>CAZNSG010000016.1:0-2544 GCA_964575715.1 uncultured Hyphomicrobiales bacterium
GAGCGCGCTCTACGCCGCCATCACCTGCTGTCCGCAATCACCGGATTGCTGTCCGCCTTGCGCTGGAATCAGTGTCCGCGTTGCACCGGATTCCGCACAGGCCGCAGGATTCGATGACGTGCGCCTGCACGATCTTCGCCACACGGTGGGCACCTATGCGGGACAGTCCGGCGCCAACGCCTTCCTGGTGCGCGACCTGTTGCGGCACAAGAACCTTGCCATGACTGATCGCTACGTAAACCGCTCCGACGATCCGGTGCGCACGTTGAGCAACCAAGTAGGCGAGCGGATCGCGGCCGGGCTTGCGGGCAATAAGCCGGCCAAGGTGGTCACCCTGAAGCGTGGTGCTTGAGCAATTGAGGCAGGACCTCGAAATAACGTTCGCTTCCAGGGAATTGCGGTCATCGGATTTAGGCCGGCTCGGCCCGCCTCTGTCGCGATTGACCCATCACGTCGATTTGATGCGAGACTTCGGTGCAACGCAGCACGGGCAGCATGCAGCTATCCCGACTTATAAATGCTCAATCAGTTACTCGATCACCTCGTCGGCAAGTGCCAGCACCTTGTCTGGAATTGCCAGTCCGAGTGCCTTGGTGGTCTTGAGGTTGAGCACGAGCTCGAATTTGGCGGACTGCATGACCGGAAGATTGGCTGGCTTCTCGCCCTTGAGGATGCGATTGACGCACCCGGCCGCACGCCGGTATTGGTCGTTGGTATCAGGCCCATAGGCGATCAAACTGCCGTCGGTGACGACGTAGCGGGACGTGTAGACCGCCGGTAATCGGTTCCGAGCCGCAAGCGTAATGATCAACTTGAGATGAACGAACGCTGCCGGGCTCGGCGTCACGATCAATCCGCAATTCGGAACTCCGCAATCTTTCTGGTAATCGGCGCTATTTCGGCTGGAGGTTGCGGAGCTAAATCAGCGAAGCGCAAAGCCCAAATGGATGGTCGCGTAATATCCATCAGGTGCATCTGTGGTCCACGGTTTCTGATATCCACCCGAAAAAGTAACCTCCCCAAACGAAGTGTCAAAGCCTAGGAAGGCGCCGACTCGGCCATGCCTGTAAGGCGCGTCATTACCGTACACCGAACCTTCCGGACCGATCCAGACTTTGTCACTTATTACTCCATAGCCAAGCCGTCCGAAAGCTGAGTAAGTGGAATAGACGGTCGAATATGAAGCTTGGCCGAATACTCGAAAATCCCTAGTCGGCGAACCAAAATATTCTATGATGGTTTTCGCGCCTCCCTCAGTACCGTCAAGCGGTGCGGTAGGATCCGGATTGCGGTGCGTCTCAAACACGCCACCGATGTAGCCAGTCAGCCACCCCGGCCCCATGGCGGTTCGGTATCCCACCAATGCGGCAGCGCCACCTGTGTCAACATGAATATTGGGAAACGCGATTGAATTGTACCTATATCGTCCAGCGGAGCCCTCGACCCGAAAGATCACACCGTTGGATAAAAGATTCCCATTCAGCGCTGCAACGAAGCCAGCGTAACCGCCGGCATAACTGTTTGTGAAGTTGGCCCCGGTCCAGATATATAAGGCGTTAGAACCGCGGGGTGCTGGCACAACGGGCGTCGAACTGGGATATGACGAAGATTGCTGCGCCGTAGCGGGCAATGCTCCAAGTAGACACCCTAAGCCCGCCAAAAAAAACCTGGAAAAGGATGAAAAGGATAGAGCCATGAGAATACCCCCGAAACCTAAGCTAAATAAGTATCAGAGATTCATACATATACAATTTTATGAGTTAATGCCTGCACACAAATTAACGGTGCTGTTGCAAGAAAGTCACAAATGGCTGAAGTCATATTGATTTAATTTGATTTAGAGCGGATTCCGGTCAGGTTCGAACATAGCCCGCATGGTGAAAGAAATTCCTGCATTCCTTCGCGCTGAAATCGGTAACAACGCGACCGATCCGACGCAAGAGGCTCGCGACCGTGCGCTCGGCCGCCTTGCGCAGATGCGCCTTGAGTTTGCTGAAGGCGAGCTCGATCGGGTTGAGGTCCGGTGAATACTTCGGGAGATAAATCAGCGTCGCGCCCGCTTCTTCTATCGCCTCCGCGACGCCAGCGACCTTGTGTACCGGCAGATTATCCATCAGCACGATCTCGCCGCGCTTGAGGGTTGGGACAAGGCATTGCTTCACGTAAGCGAGAAATATCGGCCCGTTCATGGCGCCCTCGATCACAAACGGCGCGGTCATTCCGCGTTGCCGCAAGCCACCCACGAAGGTGATTGTTTTCCAAGCTCCATGCGGCGCGTAGTCGACCAGCCGCTCACCACGCGGAGCGCGGCCGCGCAGCCGTACCATCGCGGTGTTCGTGCAGGTCTCGTCGATGAACACCAGCCGCACCGGGTCAAACATGCCTTGCTCGCGCATCCAGCGTCGGCGGGCGCGGGCCACGTCCGCGCGCTTCTGCTCCGCCGCGTACAGAGTTTTTTTTAAAGCTGATGTCGCGCCGAGCGAAGAACCGCCATACCGCGCTGCGGCTGCCGGCGATTCTTCGCTTGCGCATCGCCGCGACGAT
>CAZNSG010000017.1:0-2279 GCA_964575715.1 uncultured Hyphomicrobiales bacterium
GTGCATCACCTTGCGGGCGACTCGCGCGCCCTTTTCCGGGCTTTCATTTCTTATTCACGGTTGGTTTGACGGTATGCCTTGAACCCGACGGCATGGCACCCAGACAACAACCATTTGATTTTAAATCAATATTTAGTGGGGGCGGGTTGCAAACCCGCATGCAGTCTAGAGCGCTCTAACCGGAAAACTCCACGGAAATCAAGGTGGACCGGCCAGAGTTTCATAGACACTCACGAGCCGTTTAGCGCGTAGCGCCGCTCAAACTCGACAGGTGACAAGTCGCCGGCGGAACCATGCCGGCGAATCGGGTTGTAGAACATCTCAATGTAATCGAATACGTCCGTGGCAGCGGTAGCCCTGTTCGGGTAGATGCGCCGCTTGATTCGCTCCTTCTTCAACGCGCTGAAGAAGCTTTCGGCAACGGCGTTATCGTGGCAATTACCGCGACGACTCATGCTCGGCACCATATGGTGAGCCCTTAGGAATGACTGCCAGTCATCGCCGGTGAACTGACTGCCCTGATCCGAATGCACCATAACGCCGGGTCCCGGTTTGCGCTTCCAGACTGCGGCCAGCAAAGCCTGCAATACCAGATCGCTGGTCATCGTTGATCGCGTGGCCCAGCCGACGATCTGACGCGAGTACAGATCCATGACCGCCGCCAGATACAGCCAGCCTTCGTAGGTTCGGATGTACGTGATGTCGGTGACCCAGACCCTGTTCGGCGCGTCGGGGGCGAACTCCCGATTCAGGATATTGGCCACCACGCCAACCGGACCGCCACGATAGCGAGGCTTGCTGCCGTAGCCAACCTCGGCGCGCAAACCTTCTCTCCGCATTAACCGGAGCACGCGGTGACGACTGCACATCTCGCCCGATTCACGCAAATCCACCGTGATTTTGCGGTAACCGTAGACGCCGCCGCTGGCCAGCCAATGATGCTTGATCAGACCCAGCAGTCGGTCGTCCTCGTGCTTGCGCGCACTGCCCGACTGACGCTGCCAGACGTAATAGCCGCTGCGATGAACGCCGAGCACTCGGCACATCGTCCGCAGACAGTGCTCGTTGATATGGGCCCGCATGAACGCGTACCTTGCTGTCATCCCTTTGCAAAGTACGCGGCGGCCTTTTTTAGAATGTCGCGCTCCTCGGTTACCCGCTTGAGTTCGGCCTTCAGTCGCCGCACCTCGGCGCTTTGATCCAGTTCCACCTGCCGTACCACATCTGGCTTATCGAACTTCGCCCGCCAGGCATACAGGCTGTGCGTTGTAATGCCCAAACGCTGGGCTACATCCGCCACCGAATGACCACGCTCGGTGACTTGCTTGACTGCTTCGATCTTGAACTCATCCGTGTACCGCTTGCCGCTCATACTGACCTCCTCGGTTGCCATAAATTATGGCTCGAAGATGTCTACGAAAGGCTGGCCGGTCCAGACGTCATCGTCGGCCATGGTTCGATTCGTACTCGTCGTGGCGCATCCCTAAAGCTAGTGTAGCGAGCGAAATGGCGCGGGAAATACGGGCCAGCTACAAACGCAACTGGGGTGCGATGGCAAGCGGGAAAGTTCAACGGCCATCAACATCATCAAGCACTGGCTAACCTGCCAACGCCTTAGCCTCGGAAGCATTGATGAGCTCGGACGCGCAAAGCAACTTTTCCCGGCCGTATGTGCCACCAGCCATCGACGTGCCGACGGACCCGCCAACGTCACACCAATCATTCAACAATAAGTGTTCTTCGTCGCTGCCGAAATAAGAGAGTTGCTCGACCGGAGATGCGCGTATGATGGCCTCATCCGAGCCACGTTTGCCGATTGATCGCTCGCCCTCCGCTGCAGTCTGTGTCGCGCCCCTACTTGCGCACCACATTCCCCCCTCACCGTACCCGTCGTGCAGCAGCCGCACAGCTCGGCATCGGCTCCGACGCTGCCTTTGAGTGAACTCGAGTGTTCTCGAAAGGCAACAAGCCAAGATACAAATCATAACCAACAGGCGGAAAATATGAGCTGGTACTGCGAAGTGGAACGCGAATTGGTCCATATCAGGCGAGCGATCGGACTACTTGAGCAAGCACAACATGCCTTCATCAAGAGATCGCCCGTAAGCGATCCAGCGTATTGGAAAGTCAAGCTCAACAAACTCCGCACGCAATCGCAGCGAAACAAGGTCATCGAACTCCAAGTGGATGAGCTTTTGGGGCGCCTCGAACGAATGCACGATTCGCACAGCTGAAAATAGGAACCTGTTCTCTCATCCTCAACATTTTCCTTGGCTCTC
>CAZNSG010000018.1:0-25697 GCA_964575715.1 uncultured Hyphomicrobiales bacterium
TACGGCCGCGCCAAGGCCCGCCGCTCGTTCCAGTTTTCCAAGCGCTGATTAGAACGAGATCGTTTCGGATTTGAATGCGTGTCCCGGATGCGGTGCACCGCTGTTCCGGGATCGCCACAGACTGGAACGATCCCGGGTCTGCAGCGCAGCGCTGCCTCCGGCTTTCGCCATAGCGCGTCAAAGACGCGCGTAAACGCGCTTGTGGCCCGGCCGGGGTTCGTGCTGCGCCATACCCAGAACTCGTATTTCCAGTTAAACCGATCTCGCTCAAGGTGTGGAGCCTCAACGGAGGTCGATAACTCCTGTGCCGATCGGCAGCCACAATGTGGTGTTCACGCATATTGCCATTGCGTCTTGATTGCGTCGGCTGCATTCATGCCGCTTCCAAAATCGGGGCAGCTATTTACCGATTGGCAAGACAATCGAGATCCGGAGTTAATTAGATATTTTACCGTGATGTGTCATCATCCCATGAGCATTTCCTCTACGTCGCGGGAGGCGGGTATGGCAGCCCTAAAGTGGATTATTATTTTGTTCTGCGTTCCGTTCATTTTGATCGGCGGCGTGTACGCCGTCGGAACATTCGGTCTGCTTGCTTACGTCGGATCGGCCAAAACGGCGGTGTTCGCCGAACGAGACTTCCAGGTCGGCGCCGCGTATCAGCCAGGTGACCGGGAATCGCTGGTCGCGGCCTGCAAAAAGAGATTCGGAAAGTATGACAACAACTCGTACGAGAAGAGGTGTGACTGCTGGGCCAATACAGCCGAACACATTACCTCGCGTTTCGATCGCATCGCCATAACGGCGTTGCTCAACGGTAGTACGCACACCGTCGTGGGCCTCGGCAAGGGTCTCGTCAAATCCGGGATTCCGGAGGAAGAGGTCAATGTGCGGACGCAGAACGTCACTATTCGCTATAATCGCATTGGATTAGCCTGCTTGTATTCTTAGAAGGGAGACAGCGTGTATTTGCTGCTGGGGTCGCTGGCGCTCTGGCGAGCATCAATTTATTCAGTTCGAATATGGAGCCAATGAGCTGCTCCCGGTCATTATGGATATGAGCGGGTGCCGAAATCAGCCATATCTGATATTGCGCTTAAAAACCGCCGCCGGCGCCCCATTCGTTACCGTAACATTTTATTATTCTTTTCGATTTTCTCGATTGTATCCGCATAAAGTCGCGCGAGATGCATAACTCTTCGTAAAAAGATGTCTGCGATCATGGGCAGGTTGGCGGATTGGATCTCACCACCCGGCCGGCAAACGTGCGAGGCGCTCGCACGTGAAACTCAGGTCGGTAATATATGTTGTTAGATGCCGCAACGCTGGTCACGGTCGCGGTCTGTATCACGGGCCTGCTGGGGATATTCCTGCTCGCCGTGTGGCTGCAGGAGCGCAGCGTGCGGGCCATGGCTTGGTGGGGCAGCGCCTATCTGATCGGCGCTTCCGCGGTGGCGTTATGGGGAATGGACAAGCCGGCTGTCCCTTACCTCGCGGAAATGCCCAATGCGCTGTTGTTCATCGCCTGCGGAATGATTTGGAACGGCGCGCGGCTGTTTCATGGCCGCCGGGTGCTGCCCAGTGCACTGCTCGCGGGCGCATGGCTGTGGTTCACCGCCTGCCAGTTTTCCGCTTTTGTGCAGTGGGGCAACGGGCGGATCGTGCTCTCTTCGCTGATCATCGCAAGCTATACTTTCCTGGCATCCATGGAGCTGCGCCGTGAGCGCCGCCGCTCGCTGCGCTGGATCGCGGTGGGCGCGCCGGTGCTGCACGGGTTGGTGTTTCTGTCGCCGATCGCGCTCGTCTTGCTGTGGCCGCAAGGCGCGAGCGCGGACGGCTGGTTCGCCATATTCGCGCTACAAACGCTGCTCTACGTGGTCGGCACCGCCTTCATGGTCGTTATCATGGCCAATGAGCGCACGACCGCGCAATACAAGACCGCCGCCATGACCGATCCGCTCACCGGCCTGTTCAACCGCCGCGCCTTCTTCGCGGCCGCCACCCAAATGATCGCGCACCAGATGCGCAAGAAAAAGCCCGTGAGCGTGATTGCCTTCGATCTCGATCACTTCAAGTCGGTCAACGACCGGTTCGGCCATGGCGTCGGCGACGAAACTTTGCGGCTGTTCGCGGCCACCGCGAGCGAAAATATGCGCGCAAGCGACGTGATCGGGCGGCTGGGGGGCGAAGAGTTTGTGGCGATCCTGCCGGGCAGCTTGGCCGAGGCCGCGCTCGTAGGCGAGCGCGTGCGCGCGGCCTTCGAACGAGTGGGCGTCGAGATTTCCGGCCATCGTATCGCTGCCACCGTGAGCATCGGGGTGGCGGAAGCAGGCCCGCCGCTAGCCGAGTTTGGCGAATTGCTCGGGCGCGCCGATGCCGCGCTCTATCGTGCCAAGCATGGTGGTCGCAACCGTGTCGTCCAGGATGAGCCGTCTGCTGGCGCGGACTCACCCGCGCAGAACGCAAGCGCGGCCTAGCTGCCAGAAGTTCCGCACAGCGTCATGACGCGATCCTACCGCCGCCCTTGCGGGTGATCGCCAGCACGGCCGGCCGCGGCGGGACGCCGGGCTTGAAATCTGGCCAGCGGGTGGACGGGTTTTCGAACGTTGAAGGTCCGGCCTCGGGTTTGATCCCGGTGCCTTCGCCGGGATGCTGCACCGCCACAAACAGTGTCTCGTCGTCGGGCGTGAAACACGGCCCGCACAGTTCCGCACCGACCGGCACGCGAAAGAAATGCTTGGACGTGCCGCGCAGCGGTCCTGCGGTTTCAACGCCCCAGAGACCGTCAGCGCGCCCAGTCTTGGATGCTGAATTTCCATCGGTGGCAATCCATAGCCGGCCTTGATTATCGAAGGCGAGATTGTCCGGCATGCCGAACCAGCCATTGCGGGTGGTGTCGGGAGAGAATGTCGCGCCGATCTCCGCAATTGAGGGATCGCCGAACTTGAGAAGGATGTTCCAAGTAAAACGCGCGGCGGCGTGGTCGCCGTTAGGCGGCGTCATTTCAATGATGTGGCCGAACCGGTTGTCGGCGCGCGGGTTCGCAGCGTCCTCCTGCTCGGGCGTGCGGCGCTCATTGGAAGTCAGAATCACGTAAACATTGTTAGTCTTTGGGCTGGCTTCGACGTCTTCCGGCCGGTCCATTTTGGTGGCGCCGAGCAGGTCTGCGGCACGGCGTGTTTCGATGAGGACATCGGCCTGGCTATGAAAATCGTTGGCGGAGGTAAGAGGACCTTCGCTGTAGACCAGAGGCAGCCAATCGACGCTGCCGTCCGCATTATAGCGTGCGACCGAGAGCGTGCCGCGATCGAGCAGCTCGCGGTTTGCGCGCCGATTTGTGCTGTTGATCCTATCGCGGGTGACGAAACGGTAGACGTACTCAAAGCGCTCGTCGTCGCCGGTATAAATCACGTAGCGGCCGTCCCGATTGACGATGCCGGCAGCGCCTTCGTGCTTGATGCGCCCGAGCGCGGTGTGTTTCTTGGGTGTCGAGGTTGGATCGAATGGGTCGATCTCCACGACCCAGCCGAAGCGGTTTGTTTCGTTTGGTTCCTTGGAAACATCGAATCGGTCGTGCCATTTGCCCCAGGCAAAGTGATTGCCCGGCACGCCATAACGCTTGTGGTTGCGCGTCTCGGGATGGGCGTCGGGAAAATTTCCCCAAAAATAGCCGTGAAAATTTTCCTCGCAGGTCAGCCATGTGCCCCAAGGCGTTGTTCCCCCGGCGCAGTTGTTGAGCATGCCGAGCACCCGGCGTCCGCTTGGATCCACTACGGTGCGCAGGCGGGTGTGGCCGGCGGCGGATCCGGTGATCTCCATGGGCGTATTGGCGTCGATGCGGCGGGCATATTTCGAACCGCGCACGAGGCGCCATTTGCCGCGCTCGCGCACGATCTCGAGTATCGTTCCGCCATGCGCCGCCATCTCGATTTCGACTAGCGTCTTGGTCATGCCGGCAAAGGCCACATCCCTGCGATCCTGCCGTCCAAGATCGGGAAACATCAGCTCTTCGTTGGTGTATTCGTGATTGACGACCAGCAATCCATGCCGGGAAGGATTTGCGGCGCCGGGCATCGGGAAGTAACCGAGATAGTCGTTGTTGTAGCCGAACTGGAGCCTCTGAGCGGCGGCGCTCTGCTTGAGCGGATGGAAGGCTGGAGCACCCGGCAACACCGGATCGCCCCAACGGATCAGCACGTCGGCATCGTAGCCCTCGGCGACGTGGTGGTTGCGGTCGACGCCAGCCTCGATTTCTTGAAACTTGAAGCGCAAGGTGATTTCGGCCCGCGCCTGTTCGGCCGCGAGGATCGCTAGGGGGCTGACGGAAGCCGCAATCGCCGCCACACCAAGTCCGCCTTTGAGGAATTCGCGACGGCCGAAACGGGCGGTAATAATGTCGCCGATGGTCGCGTTGGCCGTCGGGTTGCGGCCGACATTCTCGGATTCTTCATAGATTTGTGCGCGGGTGAGTTGGGTTGGCACGGGATTCCCCCAAGCGTTCGATCAATATGCCCGCTCGTTCCGGCAAATAACAGCCGAATGACCGCAACGTTGTGTTTACCCGATCGTATCTATCATTCGATCATGAGGTGGGCGCGCACGAAGATAGACCCGCAGACCGAGATCTTGGCGCTCCAAGCATCGGCGCTGGAAGACAATGCCTCTCGCGCTGGCTTTGCGCTGGCGTGTACCTATGCAAATTCCAGTGAATACGAAGCTGAGCTGATCGCCACACGGCGCAGGGCAGGCGTGTATGGGCCAAAACGCGGGCCATGGATTGGCCGAATCGCGGCGATTGTGACCAGTTTGCTCATCTTCGTTGCACTCATCTTGCTGAAAAGCTGAATACACCAGCCTAACGACCGTGAAGCTCTTGCCGGGCCGCGATGATCCGGCGTTAACTGCGCGCCCGGTGGATGCACGGCAGCGCCATCGACATGGACGGCGGACAGGTCGCGCCGCCGCGCATGTCGGCGGACGATTGAATGCAACGCTAAGAAAAAAAGGGCGCTCCGAAGAGCGCCCCCTGGAGGTCATCGCGGATCGCGATGATGAAGATGGAGATTGTGCCTCACGCCGAGTAATACATTTCGAACTCGACCGGGTGCGGGGTGTGCTCGAAGCGGATCACTTCGGCCATCTTCAGTTCCATATAGCTGTCGATGAAGTCGTCGTCGAACACGCCGCCAGCTTTGAGAAACGCGCGGTCCTTATCGAGGTAGCCGAGCGCCTCACGCAAGCTGCCGCACACGGTCGGGATTTTACCGAGCTCCTTCGGCGGCAGATCGTAGAGGTCCTTGTCGGTCGCCGGGCCGGGATCGATCTTGTTTTTGATGCCGTCAAGGCCAGCCATCAGCATGGCGGCGAAGCCGAGATAGGGATTGCACAGTGGATCGGGATAGCGCACCTCGACGCGCTTGCCATTGGGAGAA
The DNA here is from genome assembly GCA_964575715.1 of uncultured Hyphomicrobiales bacterium. Lineage (GTDB taxonomy): Bacteria > Pseudomonadota > Alphaproteobacteria > Rhizobiales > Xanthobacteraceae > PNAI01. The sequence continues at coordinate 5,433 of CAZNSG010000018.1, forward strand.
GAGGCCAATGGAATGCGGCAGCCGGCCGAGCGGTTGCGCACCGAATAGGCGAGCAGCACCGGCGCCTCGAAGCCCGGCACCAGCCGCTTGTAGGAGTTGGTCGTTGGATTGGTGAAGGCATTGATCGCGCGTGCGTGTTTCAAGATGCCGCCGATGTAGTGTAATGCCATGTCGGAAAGATCAGCGTATTTGTTGCCGGCAAACAGCGGCTTGCCCCCCTTCCAGATCGACTGGTGGCAGTGCATGCCGGAGCCGTTGTCGCCGTAGATTGGCTTCGGCATGAAGGTCGCGGTCTTGCCGTAAATGTGGGCGACCTGCTGGATGCAGTACTTGTAGATTTGCATCTGATCGGCCATGCGCACCATGGGCGCGAACTTGAGCCCGAGTTCGTGTTGGGCCGAGCCAACCTCGTGGTGGTGCTTCTCGACCTTGCAGCCCATGCGCGCCATGGCGGCGAGCATCTCCGAGCGCATGTCCTGCGCGGTGTCTAGCGGCGGCACTGGGAAGTAGCCCTTCTTGAATCCGATGTGGTGGCCGAGATTGCCGCCCTCATAGACAGTGTCGGTGTTGGTTGGCAGCTCAATCGAATCCAACCGGAAACCGGTGTTGTAGGGCTGGGCGGCGTACCTCACGTCGTCGAAAATGAAGAACTCTGCTTCGGGCCCGAAGAACACAGTGTCGCCGACGCCCATGGACTTGACCGTGGCCGCTGCCTTCTTTGCGATCGAGCGCGGATCACGGTTGTAGGGCTCGCCGGTCAGCGGTTCGAGCGTGTCGCAGACCAGGACCAACGTGGTTTCGGCAAAGAATGGATCAATGCAGGCACTCTCCGGATCGGGCATCAGCTGCATGTCGGACTCGTGGATCGCCTTCCAGCCGGCGATCGAGGAGCCGTCGAACATGACGCCTTCGGCGAACGTGTCTTCTTCGATCATGGTGACGTCGAAGGTGACGTGCTGCCATTTTCCACGCGGATCCGTGAAGCGGAAATCGACGTATTTCACGTCGTTGTCCTTGATCATCTTGAGCACATTTTTAGCGGTCGTCATGGACTAACTTCCCTTTCGTGGGGCATGAACTGCAAAGCGCTGATGGAGCGTCAACGTCAGATGGCGTCCAATCCGGATTCCCCCGTTCTAATCCGGATGGCTTCTTCTATGTTCGAGACGAAGATTTTTCCGTCGCCGATGCGCCCGGTCTGGGCGGCGCGGCGGATCGCCTCGACGGCTTTTTCAACCATATCGTCACCAAGCACAATCTCGATCTTCACCTTCGGGAGAAAATCAACGACGTACTCGGCACCGCGATAGAGTTCAGTGTGGCCTTTTTGCCGGCCGAAGCCCTTGGCCTCGGTGACGGTGATGCCTTGTAGACCTAACTCCTGCAATGCCTCCTTCACCTCGTCGAGTTTGAATGGCTTGATGATCGCCTCGATCTTTTTCATTGCATGCGCTCTCCCGGGCTGCCTGGAAGTATTTTTGGCAACCTCGGCCTCCCGCTAGCAGGGGGCGTGCCAAGGTAAGACGGCATCAGATGATCAATATTTTCAGTTCATTAGCTTGATCCTGGGTGGGTTGGATGCGGAGGGGCACCGGTCCCACGCCTAGTTTTTGAGCACAGTGCATAACACACAGTCATAACACTGTCGCGTTGTCGGCAATTACCGCTGCCGATACTGTTCACAGGCGTGATTCACAAACCATGATCGAATTACTCACCATCGCTGAAATGGCCGAGGCCGACCGGCTGGCGATCGCGGGCGGGGTGGCGGGCATTGAACTGATGGAAAACGCTGGCCGTGCCGTTGCCGATGCGGTGGCGCGGCAGCATGCACGCGATGCACCTGAGGTCTGCGTTGTTGCCGGGCCAGGCAACAATGGCGGCGATGGTTTTGTGGCAGCGCGAGTGCTGGCCGAGCGCGGCTTTCCGGTGTGTGTGGCGCTGTTGGGAGAGCGCGGGAGGTTCACGGGTGACGCGGCCGAAGCCGCGCGGCGATGGCAGGGTCGAACCGCAGCGGCCACGCCGGATCAATTGGCCGGCTGCGGCGTCATCGTGGATGCGCTGTTTGGGGCTGGGCTCGACCGGCCGCTTGAGGGTCAGGCGGCGGCCATGATCGCGGCGATCAACGCCAGCGAGGCGCCGGTGATTGCGGTCGATCTTCCGAGCGGCATCAATGGCACGAGCGGCGCGGTCATGGGCGTGGCCGTGAAGGCGGAGGAGACCGTTACATTCTTCCGCCGTAAACCCGGCCACGTGCTGCTGCCGGGACGGTTGCATTGCGGGAGGGTGCGGGTCGTCGATATCGGAATTCCGGCGGCGGTGCTCGATCGGATTGGCTCGCGTTTGTGGGTGAATTGTCCGGAGCTTTGGGCCAAGCAATTCAAGATTCCAAAAGCTGACGTCCACAAATACGCGCGCGGTCATGCCGTCGTGGTCTCCGGCGGGTTGTCCTCGACTGGGGCCGCGCGGCTCGCGGCGCGGGGGGCGTTGCGCGCGGGCGCGGGGCTGGTCACGCTTGCAAGTCCGCGCGAGGCGCTTTCTGTCAATGCCGCGGCGAGTACGGCGGTGATGGTGCGGCAAGTCGATGGTGCGGATGAACTCTCGGCGCTGTTGGCTGATCGTCGGTTCAATGCCATCGTGCTGGGGCCTGGCGGCGGGGTGGGACCAGCTACACGGGCGATGGTACTGGCGGCGCTGGCCGAGGCGCGGGCGGTTGTGCTTGACGCGGACGCGCTCACAAGCTTTAGCGAAGCGCCTGAAACGCTATTTTCTGCAATTAGAACAAATTTTTCTTATAATTATCCTCATGTTTCACGTGAAATAATTCTCACGCCACATGAAGGAGAATTCAATCGTTTGTTTAGAAATCACACAAAAGGCTTTGAATTAACTTGTAAATATGAGAGTGCTATGTCCGCAGCGGCGCGCGCTGGTGCTGTGGTTCTCTTGAAGGGGCCGGATACCGTCGTAGCCGCCCCCGATGGTCGTGCCGCCATCGCTGAAAATGCCCCACCCTGGCTAGCCACCGCGGGCTCAGGCGATGTGCTGGCGGGGATCATCGCGGGACTGCTGGCTCAGGGGATGCCGTCGTTCGAGGCCGCTTGCGCAGCGGTCTGGCTGCACGGCGAAGCCGGCACCGAAGCGGGGCCTGGACTGATTTCAGAAGATCTGGCGGAGGCGCTGCCGCATGTCTATCGTCGGCTGTTTGAGGACCTTGCCCAGTGGCTGTAAGCGGCGTTTGCGATAATTGCGCCGCGCGGCAGCGGGGCCTATTCTGATGGTGTAGCGTAAGCATCTTACATGTTATAAGCCGCGCCGCTCGGCCGCCAGGCGGCGCCGCGCAGTGCCGGCGGGCGTGGCGGAACTGGCAGACGCGCGGGATTTAGGTTCCCGTGACGAAAGTCTTGGGGGTTCAAATCCCTCCGCCCGCACCACAGATGCCTTCTGCCCTAGGCGCCGAAGGGGCGCAACAGAGGTTTTGACCAATTCCACGCGATCCCTTTAAGGACGCGTCAACGACTAATAAAAAAGAAGATAGCAAGTATGCAAGTCACCGAAACGCTCAGCGAAGGCCTTAAACGCGAATTCAAAGTCGTGGTTCCGGCCGCCGATCTTGAGGCGAAAGCCCAAGGCCGGCTGACGGAAATGAAAGAACGCGTGCGCATCAATGGATTTCGACCGGGCAAAGTGCCGGTCTCGCATCTCAAACGCCTATACGGGCGCGCGGCCATGGCCGAGGCGATCGAAGTCGCGGTGCGCGAGGCCAATGCCAAGATTGTAACCGACCGCGGCCTGAAACTTGCGCGCGATCCCGCGGTCACCATGCCGACGGAGGAGGGCGCGGTCGAGCAAATGATCGAAGGCAAGTCCGATCTTGCCTACACGGTTGCGATCGAAGTCCTGCCGGCCATCGAGCTCGCCGATTTTAAGGGCATCAAGCTGGAAAAACACGTTGCCGACGTTGCCGATACCGAGGTGGACGAGGCGATAAATGAGCTCGCGGAACGGAATCGGCCGTTTATCCCGAAGGACGGGGCGACGGCGATGGGCGACCGGTTGACGATCTCGTTCGAAGGCAAGGTCGACGACCAGCCGTTCGAGGGCGGCGCGGGCGATGACGTCGTGATGCTGCTCGGCTCGAACCAGTTCATTCCGGGATTTGAGGATCAGCTCATCGGTGCGAGCGCGGGCGAAACGCGCACGGTGAACGTGACTTTCCCGCAGAACTATCCCGCGGCACATCTGGCCGGAAAGTCAGCCGTGTTCGAGGTCGTCGTCAAGACAGTGGAAACGCCGGGCACGCTGACGATCGACGACGCATTCGCCAAGTCGCTCGGTCTCGACTCGCTCTCAAAACTCAAGGATATGGTGAAAGAGCGCGTGGCGCAGGAGCATGCGCTGATCTCGCGCCAGCGGCTCAAGCGCGTCCTGCTCGACGAACTCGACAAACTTCACAAGTTCGCGCTGCCGCCGACAATGATCGAGGACGAGTTCACTAATGTCTGGCGGACGGTGACCAGCGAACTCGATACGCAGAAGCGTACTTTTGCCGACGAAGGCACCACCGAGGAAGCGGCGAAAGCGGAATACCGCGCCATTGCCGAGCGGCGCGTGCGCCTTGGCCTCGTGCTCGCCGAAATCGGCGAGCGCAACAATATCAAAGTTACCGACGAGGAATTGACCCGTGCCGTGGTCGAGCAGGCGCGGCGAATTCCCGGCAAGGAGCAGGAAGTCTGGGAGCACTACCGGAAGAACCCCGAAGCGCTGGCCAGCCTGCGCGCGCCGATCTACGAGGACAAGGTGGTCGACTTCGTCCTCGAACTTGCCATGGTGACTGAAATGACGGTCTTGCGCGATCAGCTCTATAAGGGAGACGAGAACGAAGCGGCGGCCTGATCGCTTCACCGGCATCGGCCGGAAGAGAAAATTCGCGAGCCGAAAATGCGTGGTTTGAGCTTGAGCGTTGCTGCTGTCGCGGCCATCTTGGTTGCCTGGCTTGGCAACCTTGTTTGCGCGCAGACCGCTTCGTTCGTTGCGCCGCCGCGCACCATCGCCGACATCACCGCGATCCTCGACCAGGAAAAGCCCGATCCGGGGCGTACGGCCAAGAGTCGTGCAGACGCCGACGCCAATCCGCCGGCGTCGGGCAATCTCGGGCCGTTCTATTTCACCCGCTGCCAGGCGCGCGCCACGATCGGCCGCAACAGCGAAGCAATCGAGGATTGTCAGAAAGCCATCGCAGCCGGCGGCGATTATGCGCGCGTGGTAAGTCGCTACGAGGGCTTCCTGTCGGGCCAATACCGCACCCTTGGCGAGATCAAAAAGTCGATCGCCATCGAGCAAACGATGGCCGCCAAGCTCGACAAGATTCCGCGCACCAAGGGCCGTTTCTTCGGGATTAATCTACGGATCGCGCTCGCTTATCTGCTGATTGGCGAGATCAACCAGGCCGAAACCTACATTAAGAAAAACCAAGCGCTGCTCAACGAGTCGAAGTCCTGGCCTAACGTGGAGCAGTTCCGCTCAGGATGGGCTGCGAACATCGAAAACGGCAACGCGCGGCTGTTCGAAGGACGCGGCCACTTCAAGGAAGCGGAGGCGGCCTTTCGTCAGGCGCATGTGCTGCTGCGCGATGCGGCCGCCAAATCGAGTTCCTGGCCGGTCCCGCCGCCGCGCGGCAATTTCGAATCCACCATTGACTTTCTGACGGCGTACGAAGGCCGCATGAAAGCGAGGCAGGGACGGTTGGCCGAAGGCGAGGCCGACGTGCGCAGTGCTTTGCTCAGCCGGCTGCGCACCGTGGGCAAGTATCATGCTGACACCGCCCAGATCAGCAACATGCTGGCACACCTGATTTCGGAGCAAGCGCGATTTACCGAAGCCCAGCAGCTTGCGCTCAGCGCGGTCGAGATCTACCGCGCGCTTGGCTACCCCGAGGAGTCTCTACTGCACGCCACCGCACTCAATCAATACGCCATCGGCCTGTTCACGCAGCGCCGCTGGGATGAGGCGGCGGAGGTTTTCGCACGGCTCGACACCGCGACCAGGGACTGGGAGCCGACGAAGCGCGACCGCATCCGCCTGGGATGGTCGCGCATTTTCACCGCTTACAACACCGGCAAGGTCGCAGAGGGACTGGAACTCGCCGAAGCGCTGGTCGAGCGTACCAAGGAGCGCATGGGCGAGAAGCACCTGGACTACGCCATCGCGCAAGGCATACGCGGCGCGGGTCTTACCTATTCAAACCGCGATGCGGAAGCGATGCAGGCTTTCAAGGCGGCGCTGCCGGTCATGCTCACGGCCGCGCGCGAGGGCGACTACGACGAGGCCACAGGCGCCGCGGCGCTCGACATCCGGATGCAGAACATCGCCGAGGCCTACATGCTTGTGCTCGCGCGCGCATCCGACCCCTCGGGCGCACTGGCGAGGGAAAGCTTTCGGCTGGGCGAACTCACGCGCGGGCAGGCGGTGCAGAAGGCGGTCGCGGCTTCGAGCGCGCGCGTCGCCATGAGCGACCCCGCGCTCGCCGTGCTGGTGCGCACCGAGCAGGACCTGGAGATGCAGGTCGCGGCGGCGCTCGGAAATCTCAACAACCTGTTGACGCTGCCCGCCGGGGAGCGCGACGAAAAAGAAGTTCAGGCGCTCAACGCCGCGATCGGGAAGCTGCGCAAGACGCGTGAGACGACGCGGCGCGAAATCGAAGGAAAATTCCCGAATTACGCCGACCTGGTCGCGAGCAAGCCGTCCTCGGCCGAGGACGTCAGGGCCGTACTTGGTCCTGGCGAAGCGTTTGTATCGTTCTACTTCGGACGCCGTTCGACCTTCGTTTGGGCTGTGCCCAAGCAGGGCCAGGTCGCCTTCGCAAGAGTCCAGGACAGCCCGCGCCAGCTCGAGGAAAAAATCAAAAAGCTGCGTTCGGCGCTCGAACCACAGGTGGCGATGATTTCGGAAATCCCGCCATTTGATGTGGCGCTTGCGCACGAACTCTACACGCTGCTGCTCAAGCCGGTCGAGTCAGGCTGGAAGAACTCCAAGAATCTGATTGTGGTAACCAACGGCGCGCTCGGGCTGCTGCCGCTTGGGCTCTTGCCGGTTGCGCCGGCGGAACTGAAAGCCGATGGCGGGCCATTGTTCGCCGGCTACCGCAGCGTGCCGTGGCTTGCGCGCAGCCATGCGGTGACGATGATCCCCTCGGCGTCGGCGCTGCGCACATTGCGGCAGTTGCCGCCGGGCTCGGACAAGCGCGAGCGCATGATCGGATTTGGCGATCCCTACTTCAACGCGCAGCAGGCGGCGGAAATGTCCCGCGCGGAGCCGGCCGTCACGGTGGCAGATTCAAGTCTACGCGGCGTGCCGCTCAGTCGCCGCGCGGCGTCGCAAACTCAAGGCGTGGACAGCGCAGAGCTCGGTCTATTGCCACGGCTGCCGGATACGGCCGACGAGCTCAGATCGATCGCACTCGCGTTGCAGGCCGATCCGTCAAAAGTGCTGCACCTCGGAAAGGATGCAAACGAGCGTACCGTGAAGTCGGCCGCGCTTGACAAGTATCGTATCGTCGCGTTTGCCACCCACGGACTCGTGCCGGGCGAGCTCAATGGCCTGACCCAGCCGGCGCTTGCGCTCACCGCACCCCATGTGGCCGACGTCGATGGCGATGGGCTGTTGACCATGGAGGAAATCCTCTCGCTCAAGCTCGATGCCGACTGGGTGGTGCTCTCGGCCTGCAACACCGGCGCCGGTGCGGGCGCCGGCGCGGAAGCGGCTTCCGGACTTGGCCGGGCGTTCTTCTACGCCGGCACGCGGGCGCTGTTGATCACCAACTGGTCGGTGCATTCGCAATCGGCGCGTGAGCTGGTGAGCGATCTGTTCCGCCGGCAGGCCGCCGACCCGAAGCTCACGCGCGGCGAGGCCTTGCGTGCGGCGATGATGAGCCTGCTTGATGGTCAGGGTTTTGCCGACCATCAGGGCAAGACGCTCTTTACCTACGGCCATCCGCTGTTCTGGGCGCCCTATTCCATCATCGGCGACGGTGGCAGCGGCGGCCAGTGAGCAAACCAGCCGCAATGTCGTAAACAGATCGACATCTGCCATCGTTTAATTGGTTTGCGAACCTATATATTCATTTTCAGAGCAACGATTCGAATCGGCCAGCCGCGCCGAAGGAGGCGAAATGAGAGACCCCCACGATACCTACATGAACTACCTCGTTCCCGTGGTGGTCGAGCAGACCAATCGCGGCGAGCGCGCCTACGACATCTATTCGCGGCTGCTCAAAGAACGGATCATCTTCCTCACCGGCCCGATTGAGGATGGGATTGCGACGCTGGTGATCGCGCAAATGCTCTTTCTCGAGGCGGAGAATCCGAAAAAGGAAATATCGATGTACATCAACTCGCCGGGCGGGTTGGTGACGGCGGGGCTTGCGATTTACGATACCATGCAGTTCATCCGTCCGCCGGTTTCGACCTTGTGTTGCGGTCAGGCCGCCTCGATGGGCTCGTTGTTGCTCGCCGCCGGCGCCAAGGATCTGCGGTTTGCGCTGCCGAACGCCCGCGTCATGATCCACCAGCCGTCGGGCGGTTTCCAGGGCCAGGCCACGGACATCATGCTGCACGCCCAAGAAATTCTGAACCTCAAGAAGCGGCTTAACGAAATCTACGTCAAGCACACCGGCCAGTCGTTCAAGAAGATCGAGGATGCGCTGGAACGTGACTATTTCCTAACCGCGGAGGGGGCCAAGGAGTTCGGTCTGGTCGACAAAGTAATACCCAAGCGGCCCGAGGAGGCCGGTAGCAAGCCCTAGACGAACCAAGCCAAATTAGCGCCGGATGCGTCGGCCTTGAATTCGCCATTACGCGCGGCTGCGTTAGGATTAATGAATTCTTGGTTTTTCCGGCGGTAACCTGTTTGCTTCGTATTCGGACGGGGTGTTGTTGACGTTCGGGTGTGTCCTTGGCGCTACGGTTTCTTAGCGCCAATGCTGGTATGAATAGAGTCGGCCCGGTCTGCTTTCGGGCATGGAGAATGGGATGAGCAAGGTCGGCAGTGGCGATTCAAAGAATACGCTCTACTGCTCGTTTTGCGGCAAGAGCCAGCACGAGGTGCGCAAGCTCATTGCCGGCCCGACCGTATTCATTTGCGATGAGTGCGTCGAACTTTGCATGGACATCATCCGCGAGGAGAACAAGTCCTCGCTGGTCAAATCGCGCGATGGCATTCCGACGCCAAAGGAAATCCGTAAAGTCCTCGACGACTATGTGATCGGGCAGGATCACGCCAAGAAGGTGCTGGCAGTTGCCGTGCACAATCACTACAAGCGGCTCAACCATCAGGCCAAGCACAACGATGTCGAGCTGGCGAAATCCAACATTCTGCTCATCGGGCCGACCGGTTCGGGCAAGACGCTGCTGGCGCAAACGCTGGCGCGCATTCTTGACGTTCCCTTCACCATGGCGGATGCCACCACGCTCACCGAAGCCGGATATGTCGGCGAGGATGTGGAAAACATCATCCTCAAGCTGCTGCAGGCCGCCGACTACAACGTCGAGCGCGCGCAACGCGGCATCGTCTACATCGACGAGATCGACAAGATCAGCCGCAAGTCTGACAACCCCTCGATCACGCGCGACGTATCGGGCGAGGGCGTGCAGCAGGCGTTGCTCAAGATCATGGAAGGCACCGTCGCCTCGGTGCCCCCGCAAGGCGGCCGCAAGCATCCGCAGCAGGAGTTCCTGCAGGTCGACACTACAAATATTCTGTTCGTGTGCGGTGGGGCGTTCGGGGGGCTCGAGAAAATTATCTCGGCGCGCGGCCGGTCAACTTCGATCGGCTTCTCCGCCAAGGTGCTGGCGCCGGAAGATCGCAAGTCCGGGGAAATCTTCCGCGAGGTCGAACCCGAGGATCTGCTCAAGTATGGCTTGATCCCGGAATTCGTCGGCCGGCTGCCGGTGGTAGCCACGCTCGAAGATCTCGATGAGCCTTCGCTCAAACGCATCCTGATCGAGCCGAAGAACGCGCTGGTTAAACAGTATCAGCGCCTGTTCGAGATGGAGTCGATCGATCTCACGCTGGCCGAGGAGGCGCTGGGCGCGATCGCCCGCAAGGCGATCGACCGCAAGACCGGCGCACGCGGCCTGCGCTCGATCATGGAGAGCATCCTGCTCGATACCATGTTCGATCTGCCGAGTTTGGAAGGTGTTGAAGAAGTGGTGATCTCGAAAGAGGTGGTCGAGGGCACCGCCCGGCCGCTCTACATCTACGCCGATCGCGCCAGCGATGCGGGTGCGAGCGCGTGAGTCGCCCAATAATCTGCAGTAATCCGGCCGCTTCGATTCGAAATCAGGGGCAAATTGGGGCGTGTTTACTTGCAATGGGAGCATTCCTTGACACGTTGGCCCGCTATATCCACCTAATGGTGGACGAAGAGAACTACGTGTGAACGTCGGTTAACATTACTCAGGCCAGGACTTACGGTCGATTTAATGGTGTGCGTCGGTTGTGTTGAGTACCCCGCACCGGCCTTCCGGCACTCCGTCGCGGCAGCGCATCAGCGGGCTGCGGAGGAGGGGCACAACAATAAGGAAACCTGGATATGACGCTCGCAAAACCACGCCCGCCGCTAACCCCTGGTGAGACCCGGGCCTATCCGGTGCTGCCGCTGCGCGACATCGTGGTATTCCCGCACATGATCGTGCCGCTGTTCGTTGGCCGCGAGAAGTCAATCAAGGCCCTCGAAGAAGTCATGCGCTCGGACACGTTCGTCATGCTGGTGACGCAGAAGAACGCCTCCGACGACGACCCGGCCACCGATGCGATCTACGAGGTCGGCACGCTCGCGAGCGTGCTGCAGCTGCTCAAGCTGCCTGACGGCACCGTCAAAGTGCTGGTCGAGGGCGCGCACCGCGGCAAGGTGCTCAAGTACACAGACCGCGCCGAATACTATGAGGCCGACGCCGTCGTGCTCGAAGATGTCGTGGGCGAGAAGGTGGAGGCAGAAGCGCTGTCGCGCTCCGTGATCACAGAATTCGAGAACTATGTGAAGCTCAATAAGAAGGTTTCGCCGGAGGTCATCGGCGTGGTCCAGCAGATCGAGGATTATGCCAAGCTCGCCGACACCGTTGCTTCGCATCTTGCGGTCAAGATAGCCGAAAAGCAGGCCATCCTGGAAACCACAATCGCCACCCAGCGGCTGGAAAAAGTGTTGAGCCAGATGGAGAGCGAGATCTCCGTGCTGCAGGTCGAGAAGCGCATCCGCACGCGCGTGAAGCGGCAGATGGAGAAGACCCAGCGCGAGTACTACCTCAACGAGCAGATGAAGGCGATTCAGAAGGAGCTCGGCGACGAGGAAGGCAAGGACGAACTGACCGAGATCGAAGAAAAAATCAAAAAGACCAAGCTCTCGAAGGAAGCCCGCGAGAAGGCCACGCACGAACTCAAGAAGCTGCGTCAGATGTCGCCGATGTCTGCCGAAGCCACGGTCGTGCGCAACTATCTCGATTGGTTGCTCGCGATCCCATGGAACAAGAAGACCAAGATCAAGAAAGACCTCAAGCTCGCGCAGGAGGTCCTCGACAATGACCATTTTGGCCTCGAAAAGGTCAAGGACCGTATCGTCGAGTATCTCGCGGTCCAGCAACGCGCCAACAAGCTGACGGGGCCGATCCTGTGTCTGGTCGGTCCCCCCGGCGTGGGCAAGACCTCATTGGGTAAATCGATCGCACGGGCGACCGGGCGCGATTTCGTGCGCGTCTCGCTTGGCGGGGTGCGCGATGAGGCTGAAATCCGCGGCCACCGCCGTACTTACATCGGTTCGATGCCCGGCAAGATCATCCAGTCGATGCGCAAAGCCAAGTCGTCGAATCCGCTGTTCCTGCTCGACGAGGTCGACAAGATGGGCGCCGACTTCCGTGGCGACCCCTCATCGGCTTTGCTGGAGGTGCTCGATCCGGAACAGAACCACACGTTCAATGACCATTATCTGGAAGTCGACTATGATCTCTCCAACGTGATGTTCATCACAACGGCGAACACGCTCAATATTCCGCCGGCGCTGATGGATCGCATGGAGATCATCCGGATCGCCGGCTACACCGAGGATGAAAAGGTCGAGATCGCGCGCAAGCATCTGATCCCGCATGCGATAGCCAAGCATGGCCTCACTCCCGACGAATGGTCGATCGATGACGAGGCGCTGCTCACCATGATCCGCCGCTACACGCGGGAAGCGGGCGTGCGCAACCTCGAGCGCGAACTCTCGACGCTGATCCGTAAGGCGGTCAAGGAACTTATTATCAACAAGACGAAGTCGGTCGCGATCGAAGACAAGAAATTGGGCGACTATCTCGGCGTGGCGAAGTTTCGCTACGGCGAGATCGAAGATCAGGATCAGATCGGCATCGTCACCGGGCTTGCATGGACGGATGTGGGCGGCGAATTGCTCACGATCGAAGCCGCGATGATGCCCGGCAAGGGCAAGATGACGGTGACCGGCAACTTGCGCGACGTGATGAAGGAGTCGATCTCAGCGGCGGCCTCCTACGTGCGCTCGCGCGCGATCTCTTTCGGCATCGAGCCGCCGCTATTCGACAAGCGCGACATCCACGTGCACGTGCCGGAGGGCGCAACTCCGAAAGACGGCCCGTCGGCGGGCGTGGCCATGGTCACGGCCATCGTCTCGGTCATGACCGGCATTCCGGCGCGCCGCGATGTTGCCATGACCGGCGAGATCACCCTGCGCGGGCGCGTGTTCCCAATCGGCGGCTTGAAAGAAAAGCTGCTGGCGGCGCTGCGTGGCGGTATCAAAACCGTGTTGATCCCGGAAGAAAACGCCAAGGATCTGGTCGAGATCCCCGACAGCTTGAAAGGCGGCCTCAAGATCATTCCGGTGGCGCGCATGGATGAGGTGCTGGAGCGCGCGCTGGTGCGCAAACCAGAACCGATCGAGTGGGACGAAACCGCCAAGCTCGCGGAGCCTGCCGTCGCCGCCGAGCCGGTGGTGGACGATGAAGCTTCGAACCTCACCGCGCACTAAACAGAACTCGAAGTGCGTTTTGCGATGGCGGCGCCACAAGGGCGCCGCCATTGTCATATTCAGCAAACAAAAAATCCGTGAAAGTGTCAGCACTGCGCACTTGAATTTTAGTGCGATCAGTGCCTGCGATTCGCGGGGTTGTCCTGAATTATTCCCAAGGAGACGCTTGCATTTGCAATTTATTAGGCAAACTCTGCGCTTTCAACGGCGAACGGCCGTTGATTCGATTGCGAGCGAATGAAAGGATCGGTCCGATGACGAAGAATGAGCTCATCACTGCAGTGGCTGACAAGGCCCAAATGACGAAGACGGCTGCGGCAACTGCCGTCGATGCAACCTTCGACGCCATTACCTTGACATTGAAGAAGGGCGGCGAAGTTAAGATCATGGGGTTTGGGAATTTTAGAGTTGTAAAACGCGCCGCGCGCGAAGGTCGTGATCCGCGCACGGGCGCACCGGTGAAAATCAAAGCAGCCAGGCGTCCGCGCTTCTCCGCCGGCAAGGGTTTGAAAGAAGCCGTAAACCGGTAAGGTCTTTGCATTCCTGCTGACCGGACGCCCCCGCGAAAAGGTCTCGGGGGCGTTCGTGCGACCGGAGCAACGCATCGACCGATCTTGCGTGCTCGGCGGCGGAGGCGATAAGGGTGGAGGAGGGCGGTTAGCTCAGTTGGTAGAGCACCTCGTTTACACCGAGGTTGTCGGCGGTTCGAGCCCGTCACCGCCCACCAGCCTTCGCTCGCGAAGCGAGAGAAGGCTGCCACGCCGGAGCACGACGTGCGAAGGCGGGCTAACGCTTCCGCGAGCTTCGGCTCGGCAAGCCGTATTCTTGACTTGGAGGGGATCGAGCTTTAAGTCCGTTCAACGCCCGCGGGGGCGTAGCTCAGTTGGTTAGAGCGCTGCCCTGTCACGGCAGAGGCCGAGGGTTCGAGTCCCTTCGCTCCCGCCACCCCTTTTCCTCGCAATCCGCCAAGCCGCGCCCCTACGCAAGCGCCAGCATCTGGCGAGCCTCGGCCGGGGTCGCGACCTGATCTCCTAGAATTTCAATGATCCGGGCGGCCTTCTCGACCAGCGCGGCATTGCTGGGCGCGAGTCTGCCCTTGTCGAGGTAGATGTTGTCTTCCAGACCGACGCGCGGGTGGCCGCCGAGCAGGACCGCCTGCGCCACCATCGGAAACTGGTAGAGCGAGATGCCGAAGGCGAACCAGACGCAGCCCGCGGGCAAAAGGTTGCGCATGTAGGTCATTGCCTCGGGGGTCGCCGGTTGCCCCCAAGCGATGCCGAGGCAGATCTGGAACAATCCGGGCGGCTTGATGTGGCCGGTCTCGATCATGCGTTTGGCGAGGAGGAGGTGTCCTGCCTCGAACACTTCGAGTTCGGGGAGCACGCCGGCGTTTTTGATCGCAGTCGCCATGGTCTGGAGGTGTGAAGGGGTGTTGATGAAAACCCGATCGCCCATGTTCAGGCTGCCCATGTCGAGACTACAGATGTCGGGCTTGAGCTCGACCACGTGGCGCACGCGCTCCTCCGGCCGCTTGAGCGACGTTCCGGGGCCGGGCTTGATCGGGTCGTCCTCCCCAGGCACGAAGCGAGCGCCGGGGCCGGTGGTCAGGTTGATGAGAACGTCGGTGCCGCTCGCCTTGATGCGCTCAACCACCTCGCGATAGAGCGCGCCGTCCATGCTTGGCTTGGTGGTCTCGAGATCGCGCACGTGGATATGCACAATCGCAGCGCCGGCCTTGGCCGCGTCCACCGCCGATGCGGCGATTTGCGCGGGCGTCACCGGAACGGCCGGATTGCGGCCCGGCGTATCGGCCGATCCGGTAACCGCACAGGAAATCATGATCTTGCGTTGCATGCTTGCCCTCAAATTCATGCGGGAAGGGTCTTCCCGCCCACAACCAATCACGATTCGACCATCTCTGGCCGCCGCCAGCTTGCCACCTTTTGTGCACTGCGCTAAGGGTCGCATGCTCTCGCCTGCGTCAGAATCCGCACTGATTCCAGGGGCCAAATCCGTGCGGCTTGGCGCCCAAATGATCGCCGGTGGTCGAAGGGTTCGATTCCGGCCGGACCTGTTGCCGGCCGCAAGGGGATCGTCATGAACGCGCTGTTGCTGGACTATCTTCCCCTCGTCGTGTTCATCGGCGTGGCGATGGCGCTCGGCCTAGCCTTGATGATCGCTCCGTTTCTCGTTGCCTATCAACAGCCCGACCCGGAGAAGCTGTCGGCCTACGAGTGCGGATTTAATGCCTTCGATGATGCGCGCATGAAGTTCGACGTGCGCTTCTACCTCGTCGCCATCCTGTTCATCATTTTCGATCTCGAGGTGTCGTTCCTGTTTCCATGGGCGATCGTCTTCGGCGAACTCGGCGTCTATGGCTTCTGGTCGATGATGGTGTTTCTTGCGGTGCTCACGATCGGGTTTATCTACGAGTGGAAGAAGGGAGCGCTCGAATGGGATTGAGCGAATCCAAGATCCTCGCGCCAGCGGCCAGGGGCATCCTTGATCCGCAGACCGGAAAGCCGGTCGGCGCGGACGATGCCTTCTTCAGCGGGGTCAATGCCGAACTTGCCGACAAAGGGTTTTTGGTCACTGCGAGCGAGGACCTTATCGTCTGGGCGCGCACCGGCTCGCTGATGTGGATGACCTTTGGGCTTGCGTGCTGCGCTGTAGAGATGATGCAGATGTCGATGCCGCGCTACGATGCCGAGCGCTTCGGTTTTGCGCCGCGCGCCTCGCCCCGCCAGTCGGATGTGATGATTGTGGCCGGCACGCTCACCAACAAGATGGCGCCTGCGCTGCGCAAGGTCTACGACCAGATGCCGGAGCCGCGCTACGTTATTTCCATGGGCTCGTGCGCCAACGGCGGCGGCTATTACCACTATTCCTATTCGGTCGTGCGCGGCTGCGATCGCATCGTGCCGATCGATATCTACGTGCCCGGCTGCCCGCCGACCGCCGAAGCGCTGCTCTATGGCGTGCTGCTCCTGCAGAAGAAGATTCGCCGTACCGGAACGATCGAACGCTGATACGAGCCCTTGATAGGATCCATGGACGAGACGCTGGAGAAACTCGGGTCGGACATTGCCAGCGCACTCGTGGGCTCGGTGAGGGGGTTTGCGGTCGCGCACGGGGAGCTGACCGTCGCAGCGATTGCGAGCGACATCGTCAAAGTCGTGACCCTATTGCGCGATGACGAGCGCTGCCAGTTCTGGAGCATCGTCGACATCACCGCGATCGACTGGCCCGGCCGCGAGCGCCGCTTCGACGTGGTCTATCATTTCCTCTCGCCCACGCTGAATCGCCGCATCCGGGTGAAGATCGAGACTGGCGAGGAAACGCCCGTGGCCTCGATCATCGATGTCTTTCCTGGAGCCGATTGGTTCGAGCGCGAGACCTATGACCTCTATGGCGTGCTCTTTGTAGGCCATCCCGACATGCGGCGGCTGCTCACCGATTACGGTTTTGAAGGTCACCCTCTGCGTAAGGATTTCCCGCTTACGGGCTTTGTCGAAGTGCGTTACGACGACGAGGTCAAGCGTGTGGTGTACGAGCCGGTGCGGCTCAATCAGGAATTTCGCACCTTCGACTTCCTCTCGCCATGGGAAGGGCCGGACTACCCGCTTCCGGGCGACGAGAAGGCCAAAGAGAGTAAGGCGGGGTCGTGAAATGAAGCCAACGCTAAAAGCCGGTCTGAAGCACCGCTTCGCTTATCAGGTGCCCCTCAACAAGACCGTGCCGTTCACCTATCCGGAAGCGCCAGAGATTGCCGCCATGCCGAAGGTATTCGCCACCGGCTTTCTGGTGGTGCTGATGGAATGGACTAGCATGCAATTGCTCGCGCCGCACCTGGATGCGGGCGAGGGCAGCCTGGGCGTGCGGGTGGATATCGGGCATCTGGCGGCGACGCCGCCGGGAATGACGGTCACGGTCGATTGCGAATGCATCGAGGTCGTCAGCCGCAAGGTCACGTTCAAGTTACGCGCGCACGATGGGGCCGATCTGATCGGCGAGGGTAGGCACGAGCGTTTCATTGTCGTGTGGGACACGTTCAACGCGCGCGTGCTTGAGAAGGCGAAAGCGGCAGGGGTCGTCTGATGGCTGAGGCGCTGCGCAATTTCACCATCAACTTCGGGCCGCAACATCCCGCCGCGCATGGCGTGCTGCGCCTGGTGCTTGAACTCGACGGCGAGATCGTGGAGCGGGTCGATCCGCACATCGGTCTTTTGCATCGCGGCACCGAAAAACTGATCGAGCACAAGACCTATCTGCAGGCGATCCCGTATTTCGATCGGCTCGATTATGTCGCACCGATGAACCAGGAGCACGCTTTTTGCCTGGCGGCGGAAAAACTCCTGGGCCTGCAAATCCCTCGGCGCGCGCAGCTCATCCGCGTGCTCTATTGCGAGATCGGGCGGCTGCTTTCGCATCTGCTCAACGTCACAACGCAAGCGTTGGATGTGGGTGCGCTTACCCCGCCGCTGTGGGGCTTCGAGGAGCGCGAAAAGCTGATGGTGTTCTACGAGCGCGCCTCGGGCTCGCGCATGCATGCGGCTTATTTCCGCGTCGGCGGCGTGCACGGGGACTTGCCGGAAAAGCTGATCGACGACATCGCGGCGTTCTGCGATCCGTTTCTCAAGGTCTGCGATGATCTGGAAAGCCTTCTGACCGGCAATCGCATTTTCAAGCAGCGCAACGTGGACATCGGCGTCGTCAAAATTGCCGACGCGTGGGCATGGGGTTTTTCCGGCGTGATGGTGCGCGGCTCGGGCGCGGCCTGGGATTTGCGCAAGGCGCAGCCCTATGAGTGCTATGCAGAGATGGATTTCGACATTCCGGTCGGCAAGAACGGCGATTGTTACGACCGCTACTGCATCCGCATGGAGGAGATGCGCCAGTCTGTGGGCATCATGAAGCAGTGCATCGCCAAGCTGCGCGAACCGGAGGGGCGGGGGCCGGTTACGGTCGACGACAACAAAATCGTGCCGCCCAAGCGCGCCGAAATGAAGCGTTCGATGGAGGCGCTGATCCATCATTTCAAGCTCTACACCGAAGGCTTCCATGTGCCGGCGGGTGAGGTCTATGCGGCGGTCGAGGCGCCCAAGGGCGAGTTTGGCGTCTATCTGGTCGCCGATGGCAGTAATAAGCCCTACAAATGCAAGATCCGAGCGCCTGGTTTTGCACACCTGCAAGCGATGGATTTCCTTTGCCGGGGCCATATGTTAGCCGATGTTTCTGCAATCTTAGGTTCAATTGACATCGTGTTCGGGGAGGTGGATCGATGAAGCGCTGTCTCTCAATTGTCATTCCGGGGCGCCGCGCAGCGGCGAGCCCGGAATCCATACTCCGCAGCATGGGCTATGGATTCCGGGCTCGCGCCTTCGGCGCGCCCCGGAATGACGGTGGAGAGGTTCTGTTCGGGGAGGTTGATCGGTGAGTGTCCGCCGCCTTGCACCGCCGAATGTCCAGCCGAAGGAATTCGCCTTTACGGCGGAAAATCTCGCCTGGGCTAAGCAGCAAATCACGAAATACCCCGGCGGCCGGCAGGCCTCGGCGGTGATCCCGCTGTTGTGGCGCGCGCAGGAGCAGTTCGGCGGCTGGCTGCCGCAGAAGGCGATCGAGGCGGTGGCTTACATGCTCGATATGGCGAACATCCGCGCACTCGAAATCGCCACCTTCTATACGATGTTCCAGCTCGCTCCGGTCGGGCGCAAGGCGCATGTGCAGGTGTGCGGGACCACGCCCTGCATGCTGCGCGGGGCGGAGGACATTAGAGAAGTTTGCCAGCGCCGCATTCATCACGATCCGGGCCAGCTTTCCGCGGATATGGATTTTTCCTGGGAGGAAGTTGAGTGCCTCGGTGCCTGCGTGAACGCGCCCATAGTGCAGATATTCAAGGACACTTACGAGGATTTGACGCCAGAGAGTTTTGGAAAAGTGCTCGATGGCTTCGCCAGGGGATCGCCGCCCAAGCCAGGTCCGCAGATCGTGCGGCAATGGTCGGCGCCAGTCGGCGGGCCGACGACGTTGAATGCGATGAAGGCGTGACGATGCTCGACGACAAGGACCGCATCTTTAAGAACCTCTACGGGCTCGGCGACTGGGGCTTGGCCGGTGCGCGCAAGCGCGGGAGCTGGGACGGCACCAAGACGATCCTGGAGAAGGGCCGCGACGGCATTGTTGCCGACGTCAAGGCTTCGGGTCTGCGCGGGCGCGGCGGCGCCGGTTTCCCGACCGGGCTCAAGTGGTCGTTCATGCCCAAGCAGGTGGGCGAGCGGCTGCATTATCTCGTGGTCAACGCCGACGAGTCGGAACCAGGCACCTGCAAGGATCGCGAAATCATGCGGCACGATCCGCATCTGCTGGTCGAAGGCTGTCTGATTGCCGGCCGCGCCATGGACTGCCATGCCGGCTACATCTATGTGCGTGGCGAATTCGTCCGCGAGCGCGAGCGGCTGCAAGCGGCGATCGATCAGGCCTATGAAGCCAAGCTCATCGGCAAGAACAACATCCACGGCTTCGATTTCGATCTCTACGTGCATCATGGCGCCGGCGCCTATATCTGCGGCGAGGAAATGGCGCTGCTCGAAAGCTTGGAAGGCAAGAAAGGCCAGCCGCGGCTCAAGCCGCCGTTTCCCGCGAACGTCGGCCTCTATGGCTGCCCGACTACGGTCAACAACGTGGAATCGATCGCAGTGGTGCCCGATATCATGCGGCGCGGTGCGGCGTGGTTTTCCGGCATCGGCCGGCCCAACAACACCGGCACCAAGCTGTTCTGCATCTCCGGCCACGTAAACAAGCCGTGCACGGTGGAAGAGGCGATGGGCGTGCCGCTACGCGAGCTGATCGAGACCCATGCGGGCGGTGTGCGCGGCGGCTGGGACAATCTGCTCGCGGTCATTCCCGGCGGGTCGTCCATGCCGCTGATCCCGGCGTCGCAATGCGACGAGCTGAAGATGGATTTCGACGCGCTGGCGGCGCTCAAGTCGTCGCTCGGCACCGCGGGGGTGATCGTGATGGATAAATCCACCGACATCATCCGCGCCATGGCGCGCATCGCTTATTTCTACAAGCAGGAGAGCGGCGGCCATTGTACACCCTGCCGCGAGGGCATGGGCTGGATGTGGCGCGTGCTCACGCGCATGGCGGACGGGCGCGCGCAGCGGCGCGAGATCGACATGCTGTTCGAGGTGACCAAGCAGATCGAAGGGCACACCATTTGCGCCTTTGGCGAC
>CAZNSG010000019.1:0-3759 GCA_964575715.1 uncultured Hyphomicrobiales bacterium
CACCAATTCGTGACACGCTAATCGAAGGCTTCAGCCACTTCGTTACCTCCATGACTGCTCCGATTGCTTCCGGCTGGAGCGGTTGCCGGGTGGGGCTTGCACCCACTGGAAAACGCCGCCTTGTCACGGCGCACACCCACAACGGACTCTGGAAAAAATGATGAACAATTTTGACGATATGCAGAAACTCGGGAAGGACAATCTGGATGCCACCGCGAAATCGCTTGGCGCACTATCGAAGAGCGCCCTCGCGATTACGAGCGAAATGGCCGACTACTCAAAGCAGGCATTCGAGGACGGCAGCAAAGCGCTTGAGAAGCTGTTTGGAGCCAAGACGTTAGAGCAAGCGGTCGAAATCCAGACCGACTTTGCCAAGACGGCCTACGAGGGTTTCATCGCAGGGGCGACCAAGATCGGTGAGCTTTATACCGATCTTGCCAAGGAAACCTACAAGTCGTTCGAGAGCAATCTCTCAAAGGCAGCGTTGGTGAAGTAACGCCGACATGTTGTATCTCGCTCGTGCTTGTTTGAGGATGTTTGATCTGCCTCAATGTGAGCTGTGCCAATCTGTACATATTAAAGATTGTCATTGCCGAACAGACCAAAGAGGGATGCTACGACGTTGACAGGGGCCCCGGCGATTCTTCAGCCGGGGTTCTCTGTTTGGAAACTGCCTCAGTTGTCGGCAGTGACCAATTTTGCATAAATACACCAGCCAGACCTGCGCGTTCGATCACCGCATTGGCCTGCGCGGAAGGCCAAACTCGCATCAATTCCGTCCTGGAGGCAGTTGAATGTCATCTGGGGAGTGTCGGGTTAAGTAGTGCCACGCCTCCGAACGCCGCGAGCGGTGTTGCCGCGAGAGCGCAAAAATTGCATCCTCTCTGTGGGCTCGTAGCTTCGGGGAAGCAAGATGAGCGTGACAAGGATCATTATTGCCATTCTGGGGGTGTTGGCCTTCATGAGCAAGATTGGCCAACCCGGCCGATCACCATGGTCGTTCCGTTTGCGGCAGGCGGCGCAGGCGACATTCTCTCGCGCATGCTTGGCCCGAGACTCCAGCAGAAGTGGGGGCATGCACTTATAGTCGATAACAAGCCGGGCGGGGGTGGCGTCATCGCCGCCAACGCCGTCGCTAAGGCCGCTCCCGACGGCTACACGCTCCTGATCGCGCCGAGTGCGATCATGGCGGTCAATGTCACGCTCTATAAGAGCTTGTCTTACGACCCGACCGCCGATTTTGTTCCGCTCGCACTGGCTGCGCAGACGCCATTCGTCCTCGTGGTCAATCCCGATCTGCCCGTGAGGTCGGTACAGGACCTGATCAAATATGTGAAAGACAGGCCCGGCCAGATTTCATACGCAACTGCCGGCGTGGGCGTCCCCCATCACTTGTTCGCCGAGCTGTTGAAGACCATGACGGGTATAAACATGTCGCCGGTGGCCTATCGGGGCAGCCTGCCAGCGTTAAACGATGTGGTGGCAGGACACGTTCCGCTGATGTTCGTCGATCTCGGGCCGTCGCTGGGACTGATCCAGGCCGGAAAAGTTCGTGCACTTGGCGTGTCTACTGCGACAAGAGTCGCCGCCATCGGCGATATCCCGCCGATCGCCGAAGTCGGTGTTCCTGGGTTCGATGCAGCGTCATGGCAGATGATCGTCGCGCCCGCGAATACGCCGCCGCCGATCGTCGAAAAGCTCCATAGTGATTTTAAGAGCGCCCTCGCCGCAGCGGAGATCAAGGATCAGATCCTCAAGAATGGCATGCTGCCGATGGAAAATCCGTCGGTCGCCGGCCTGCAAAGCTTCGTCAGGTCCGAGATTGCGCGTTGGAGCAAGCTAGTGCAGCAGGCCGGCATCGCCCGTTCGCAATAGACGTCGGGCCCGTGCCCGAAACAGCAACGGCCTGTCAGGAGTGTATGGGCAAGCGAATGGAGATGTTGGCTGAGGACAGCCGTCAGCTCTTCGCCGATAGCCAGAAGTTCTTTCACTTGGGCACGCGATTTTTGATGAACGGCTCCGCGGACGACGCCTCTCAGGCTTGAAAAATCGGCCGCTACTTTTTGCACGAATCAATCACGGCTTCCTCTAATCGTCCGCCGTGCGATTGTCTCACCTGTCATCAAACTGCGATCTCTTTGACGAGATCGACAATGCGGCGCCGCAGTTTTGTATTCTTGATTCGCATGAAGGCTTTGGTGAGAGCGAGACCATCGGAGGTCGCCAGGAAGTCGGTCACATAGGCGGGCGACGGTGCTTCTGCCATTCCAACTGGCTGGTGTCCCGGCACGCTCGGTGCGCTCTCGAAAAAGAACGACACCGGCACTTGCAGGATAGCGGAAATCTGTTGCAGACGACCTGCGCCAATGCGGTTGGCACCCTTCTCATACTTCTGCACTTGCTGGAACGTGAGGCCCAACGCATCCCCGAGTGTCGTTTGGCTCATGCCAAGCATCATGCGGCGCATCCGTACCCGGCTGCCAACATGCTTATCGGTGGAGTGGGGAACCTTTTTGGCCATCATGCTATGAACTCATCTAAAACGGATTCAATAACGTCTTAATGCCTTAAATCGTTCCGAATTGGGAGAGCTTTCTGTCGCCATGCTCAGCTTGGAGACTATTGAGGACTTGATTTGTGTTGAGTTTCCGACAGACGCGCCGCGATCCATCTCGGGCTGCTTCATTTGACTTCTGGTTATGGCAGATTGTGTTGCAAAAGTCCTTTTGCACAGCTGATCAAAAATTCTCTGGGCTATGGATGCGTATTTCGATTCAATATGTGAGGGACCTCATCGCACAGCGATGAACTCACCGGCGACTTCGGTAACGAGCCTGAGGCCATATCAATCGGCGATCACGGCTTGTCTCGTCTCCTGGCGAAAAAATTGTCGCTCCACGATTTTGGACTTTTGCAACACAATCGGCACATTGCGTCAGAGCCAACGGCTTGAATTTGCGTCTGCTTTCGGGGCATTGCGGAAGCACACCGACGTGCGGCCTCGGGCGACCGTGACGCGTTTGACCCTGGCTGTGTGAAAACTCATACATCGGCGAAATGTGAAAAATATAATTCTCTAACATGGCATCGAGCCGTTTGTGCGCAGTATGATTTGACTCTCCCTGTACGCATTCGCTTCGAGATTTTTCTACGCGCACGACAGGCGATGGAGTTTTTACACAGCCTAGACCCAGAAGGGACATCGGTTGTGATCAGCCCCGATACGTACTTGATGCAGCGCAGTGGCAATAGTCGGTATGGCAAGAAAGCGGCTCACTAGAGCCATTCTGGATACGTCGCACAAGAACGATGTTTCTACGGCGCCTTTCCCTTCGCACGTCCAATCCGCACGACGTGAGCGTCAATCCGATCCAAGAGATTCATAAGTTGTGGCAGATTGATCCGAACCGCGCGCAATGGAGCAAGTGGCCGCATAACCTTCGTGACGAGATAGAATATGAAATTGAACCCGCAAGATCTGACGAAGATCACCGATCTCACGCTGGAACATTACAACCAGCATGCCGAGGATTTCTGGGAGGGCACGCGCGTCCACGACGTCAGCCAGAACATCGCTGCGCTGTTACAACACATCGAGGGTGAACCGCCTTTTACGATACTCGATTTTGGCTGCGGCCCAGGCCGCGATCTTAAGGTGTTTGCCGAACTCGGTCACATCGCGGTCGGTTTGGAAGGTGCCGCGCATTTCGCCGAAATGGCACGCACCTACAGCTGCTGCGAAGTATGGCAGCAGGATTT
>CAZNSG010000020.1:0-23179 GCA_964575715.1 uncultured Hyphomicrobiales bacterium
TTTACGCCCAGTGATTCCGAGCAACGCTAGCCCCCTTCGTATTACCGCGGCTGCTGGCACGAAGTTAGCCGGGGCTTCTTCTGCGGGTACCGTCATTATCTTCCCCGCCGAAAGGGCTTTACAACCCTAGGGCCTTCATCATCCACGCGGCATGGCTGGATCAGGCTTGCGCCCATTGTCCAATATTCCCCACTGCTGCCTCCCGTAGGAGTCTGGGCCGTGTCTCAGTCCCAGTGAGGCTGATCATCCTCTCAGACCAGCTACTGATCGTCGCCTTGGTGAGCCGTTACCTCACCAACTAGCTAATCAGACGCGGGCCGATCCTTCAGCGATAAATCTTTCTCCTTACGGACGTATTCGGTATTAGCCCAAGTTTCCCTGGGTTGTTCCGAACTGAAGGGTACGTTCCCACGTGTTACTCTCCCGTCTGCCGCTCGTGTATTGCTACACGCGCTCGACTTGCATGTGTTAAGCCTGCCGCCAGCGTTCGCTCTGAGCCAGGATCAAACTCTCAAGTTGGATGAGAACTTTTACCCGGCTAGTCACAACGTTTGACGAGGTCCCACCTTTTTTCGTGCGCGCATTCCACGCATGCGACTTGCATCGCGCACGCGACACCGCTTCACGAAAATGGTGTTGACCTAAAACGTCGACCGCCGAAGTCTCTTCCGGCCGTTTCGCAATGCAAGAATTTTCCTGCACGTGCGAAAACGGCCCGCAAGGACTCCGCCGTCCACGTTTCTCTTTCTTCCGATTAACTTGTCAAACAGCCCGGAACCATGACGATTCCGCCCCCCGATTTGCCAGAGGGCCGTTGAAGCCTAAAGGCCCCCGATGCTATCGGAAGCCTATTCACCTTATCAGTGAGGTGCTTCGAAAGGCGCGCCATCGCGCCGAAGCGGCCGGCACGCCAAGTTGTTTACTATATAGGCTGGGGCTGCCTCAATTGTCAACCTTAAGGCCGTTGATAAACCCTGCACCAAATGCCTTTACCACCAGCCATTTTAGGCGATCTTTCATAGATTGCGAAGCGCAGCCCTTCCCGAACGCTCCGCGCCCCACTTGAGCCACATTCATCGGCCGTTCTTCACTGCGTGGGGAGTATCTGAGGGAAATCGTCGAGCATAGATTTGGCCGCAACTCCATTCGACCGCCCAGCCATTCGATCGGGTGGCGCACCGCAGCATCGTGTCGAGCCTTACAAATAATAGTGAACGTCCTGCGGCAGCGATTGGTGAAACCGGATTTTTGCCCATTTGGGCGGCTCGACGTTGCGTTGGCGAGTGCAGGGGAAAGCATTGGACCACGGCAGACTTCGCGGCTCGCAGCGAGCGAGGATGGAATCCGAGGCAATGGACCTTGGCAACGAGCCCCCGCTTTCGGTTGATGGCGAAGCCGGCGGCATTGTCGATCGGCGACGGGTTTCAGTGCAGTGGTTTTCCGGAACGATTCTGACCGGGATTTGCGGTGCTGCGTTAATGGGCGGCGCCGTTTTTACATCGCTCGACGGCGAGACCAATTTCGCCACCATGCCCGAGCGGGTCGAAAACACAAAGACATTGCGCGGCTCGTTCAGCAGTGCCGGTGAACGGCTTTCACTGACCCGCAAGGGCGACCGGCTGCCGCCGATGAGCGAGAACAGCGCTGCCCGCCAGACCATCTGGATTTCGACCACGAACCGCGTCGGCGACCGCGAGGTCATGCGCGCACGCCAGTATGTGCGCATCGCCGCCAACCTTTCTCTGACCCCGACCGAGCTCACCGCCAATCTCGCTCCCTTCAACGCGCAAAAGCTGCTCGCTGCCGCCGGCGCCGAGGGCAACGCCGCCAACGATGATGCGCCCAGGGTTGAGTCCGACGCGGAAGTATCCTTCCTCACGCGTGATCTTGCCGAACTGCTACCGAAAGCAAAGGTCGCAGCTACGCTTGCGGTGGACGACATTATCGTCACCGTCCGCGACATCGCCAATTCGAATGCCAGCATGCAGGCGCGCGCATTGGGCGCCAACGCCGAATCCGGCGGCCGGCTGGCTTACGCGCCCGAGGGCGAAGCCAATTCCAGCGGCAGTTTCCGCGGCCGCATTTTTCCTGAAAACATCACGCTGTTGCCGAAGACTGCTAACCAAATCACCGGCGGCAATGCCTGGAACGATCGCCCGATCATCGTCAAGAAGGGCGATAACATCGGCTCGATTTTGCGCGAAATCGGCGCCACACCAGAGGAAATCAAGACAATCGCCGGTGCGCTTGGGCCGCGCGGCCGTGACGGTGGGCTCAAAGAAGGTCAAAAACTGCGCATTCTGCTCGCGCCCACGGGTGTCCCGCAACGTCTGCAGCCGATCCGCGTCATCGTCTTAGGAGAGAACAGCGTCGAGGCCATCGTCGCGCTTTCCGACAAGGGCAAATATGTAACGCCCGACGTGCAGAGCATGAATACCGGGGCGACCGAGACGGCCGAGAATGACGACGGGCCAGGGATACGACTTTATCAGAGCATCTACGAGACCGCGCTGCGCCACCAGATGCCGCGGCAAGCCATCGAAAGCCTGATCCGTATATATTCCTTTGATGTCGATTTCTTCTACAAGACTCAGCCCGGCGACTCATTCGACGTGCTGTTCAGCGGCGACGATGAAAATCCTGGCAGCGACAGCAAGAATGAGGTGATGTTTGCATCCTTGACCGTCGGCGGCGAAAGCAAAAAATTCTATCGCTTCCAGACCGCCGATGACGGCGTCGTTGACTACTACGACGAGACCGGCAAGAGCGTGAAGAAATTCCTGGTGCGCAAGCCGCTGGAGACCGGAATCATGCGCTCGCCATTCGGCGACCGAAACCACCCGCTCCTCGGCATCATGAAGGCCCATACTGGCGTCGACTGGGGCGCACCGCTCGGAACGCCGATTTACGCTGCCGGCAACGGCATCGTCGATAAGGTCGGCTGGGAATCCGGCTACGGCAAATACGTCAAGATCCGTCACGCCAACGGTTACGAAACCGCTTATGGCCACATGACCGCATTTGCGCGCTCCACGGCGGCGGGCGCGCGCGTGCGCCAGGGCCAAGTGATCGGCTATGTCGGCTCGACCGGCCTCTCCACCGGACCTCACCTGCACTATGAAATCATCGTGAATGGCCGCTGGGTTGACCCGATGCGGTTGAAACTGCCGCGCGGCCGCGTGCTCGAAGGCGCGATCCTCACCGGCTTCGAGCAGGAGCGCGATCGGCTCGACCGCGTGGTGACGCGCGCGGGCTCGCGCATGGCGCAGACGCTGCAACCCGCACGATAAATCTTTTCAGGTCATGAATGTTAAGACGTCGTGCGCTACAACGGCGGTGCGATGCTGTTACGCTGCCGCGGCGGCGGCTTGCCCGTTGAAGGTGAGCCCCACACGTCCGGCCGAAACGGTCACCTTCTCGCCGTCCTTGACCCGGCCGGAGAGAATCAGATCGGCGAGCGGATCCTGCAGCTCTTTCTGGATCACACGCTTGAGGGGTCTTGCGCCATACGCTGGCTCGTAGCCCTTCTCAGCCAACCATTCGCGTGCTGATGGTTCCAGCGTGATGGTGATCTTGCGCTCCTCCAGGAGCTTCTGCAGCCGCGCGATCTGGATGTCGACGATCCGACCCATGTGCTCGCGCCGCAGGCGATGGAACAGGATGATCTCGTCCACGCGATTGAGAAATTCCGGGCGGAAATTTGCGCGCACCATCGCCATCACCTGATCCTTGACCGCGTCGGTGTCCTGGCCCTCGGGCTGGTTCACCAAAAAATCGGCGCCGAGGTTCGAGGTCATCACGATCAGCGTGTTGCGGAAATCGACGGCGTGGCCCTGGCCGTCGGTGAGCCGTCCGTCGTCGAGCACCTGCAGGAGCACGTTGAACACGTCCGGATGCGCCTTCTCGATCTCATCGAACAGGATCACCTGGTACGGCCGCCGCCGCACCGCTTCGGTGAGCGCACCGCCTTCCTCATAGCCGACATAGCCGGGCGGCGCGCCGATCAGCCGCGCCACCGAATGCTTCTCCATGTATTCCGACATGTCGATGCGGATGAGCGCGCTTTCGTCGTCAAACAGATATGCCGCGAGCGTCTTGGTCAGTTCGGTCTTGCCGACGCCGGTGGGGCCCAGGAACATGAACGAGCCGATCGGCCGGTGCGGATCCTGCAGGCCCGCGCGCGCGCGCCGCACGGCCGTGGCAACCGCCTTGACCGCTTCCGCCTGCCCGACGACGCGTTGTGTGAGCTGCTCCTCCATGCGCAGGAGTTTTTCTTTTTCGCCTTCGAGCATGCGATCGACCGGCACGCCGGTCCAGCGCGAGACCACCTGCGCGATGTGGTTCGCGGTGACCGCCTCTTCGACCACGGCGCCCATGCCGCCCTTGCTTTCGATGGATTTCAGCTTTTTCTCGATCTCGGGAATGCGGCCATAGGCCAACTCGCCCGCGCGCTGATACTCGCCGCGGCGCTGGACGTTGGCGAGTTCGACGCGCAACTGATCTAGTTCGGTCTTGAGCTTCTGCGCATCGGAGAGCTTGTCTTTCTCGGCTTTCCAGCGTGCGGTCAGATCGGCGGATTGCTTTTCGAGCGCTTTGAGTTCGCCCTCCAAGCGCTTGAGCCGCTCCTTCGAGCCGGAATCGCTCTCTTTTTTAAGCGCCTCCTGCTCGATCTTGAGGCGCACGATCTCGCGATCGATGGAATCAAGTTCTTCCGGCTTGGAATCGACCTGCATCTTGAGCCGCGCGGCCGCCTCGTCCATGAGGTCGATCGCCTTGTCGGGCAGGAACCGGTCGGAGATGTAGCGATGCGACAACGTCGTCGCCGAGACGAGCGCGGAGTCGGTGATGCGCACACCGTGATGCTGTTCGTACTTGTCCTTCAAGCCGCGCAGAATCGAAATCGTATCTTCGACGCTCGGCTCGTCAACAAATATCGGCTGGAAGCGCCGTGCGAGCGCGGCATCCTTCTCGACGTGCTTCTTGTATTCGTCGAGCGTGGTCGCGCCGATGCAATGCAATTCACCGCGCGCCAGCGCGGGCTTGAGCAGGTTCGAGGCGTCCATTGCGCCGTCGGCCTTGCCAGCGCCGACCAGCGTATGCATTTCGTCGATGAACAGGATGATGCCGCCGTCGGAGGACGTGACTTCCTTCAACACGGCCTTGAGCCGCTCCTCGAACTCGCCGCGATATTTCGCGCCGGCAATCATTGCGCCCAGATCGAGCACAAGCAGTTTTTTGCTTTCGAGACTCTCGGGCACATCACCGTTAATAATGCGCTGCGCTAATCCTTCGACGATTGCGGTCTTACCCACGCCCGGCTCGCCGATCAGCACCGGATTGTTCTTGGTGCGGCGGGAGAGCACCTGGATGGTGCGGCGGATTTCTTCGTCACGCCCGATCACCGGGTCGATCTTGCCGTCGCGCGCCGCTTGCGTGAGATCGCGGGCATATTTCTTAAGCGCATCGTAGCCGCTCTCGGCCGAAGTGGAATCGGCGGTGCGGCCTTTGCGCAGCGCGTTGATGGCGGCGTTGAGATTCTGCGGCGTTAATCCGGCTTGCAGGAGGATACGGCCGGCCTCGCTGTCTTTTTCCAGTGCGAGCGCCAGCAAGAGCCGTTCAACCGTGACATAACTGTCGCCGGACTTCTCAGCGATCTTCTCAGCCTGGTCGAGCACGCGCGCGGTCGCCGGCGCAAGATAAAGCTGACCTGAACCGCCGCCGGAGACTTTTGGCAACTTGCCCAGCACGCTCTCGACGGCGGCAAGAGCCTCGCGCGAATGCCCGCCGGAACGGTCGATCAGCCCGGCCGCAAGGCCTTCCGGATCGTCGAGCAGAACCTTGAGGATATGCTCGGTGCCAAACTGCTGGTGCCCCTCCCGGAGTGCCAGCGATTGCGCGGACTGGACGAAGCCACGGGTGCGGTCGGTGTATTTTTCAATGTTCATTGCGCGATATCCTCGGCCTGTTCCACCCGCCCCGAAGGCGCGAAAGCGGAACATCCTGTCAAGTCTGCGTTAGATATGGGAGCGCATCTTTGATGCGGTAGGGGGTTTTCGCCCCTTTTCCACGGCCCTAATCTGGAACGATCGGGTAGCCAACAATGCGTGGAGCAAGGGCGGCCGTGACCAGCTATCCCAGAATCGATGCTATCTACCGCTATCCGGTGAAGGGGCTTTCGCCGGAACCGCTCAAACGAACCCCGCTTGCGGCCGGCGCAACCATCCCCTGCGACCGGCTCTATGCCATCGAGAATGGCCCTTCCGGCTTCGATGCAAGCGCGCCTGCCTATTTCCCCAAGGCGCGCTTTCTCATGCTCATGCGCCATGCGCGCCTGGCCGAGCTGCGCACCACCTTCGAGGAGGCAACGCATACGCTGGCCATCGATGCCGAACGCCGCGAGCTGGTGCGCGCCCCCTTGCGGACCGCGCAAGGCCGCGCCGCCGTGGAGAAATTCTTTGAAACATTCTGCGCCTCAGATCTGCGCGGTGCGCCCAAAATTCTGCATGCGCCAGGACACAGTTTCTCCGATGTGGCGCGCAAGGTCGTATCCATTATCAATCTTGCTTCGGTCACGGCACTTGCGAACGCTGCCGCCGCGCCGGTGTATCCGCTGCGCTTTCGCGCCAACATTTATGTCGAAGGCTGGCCGGCCTGGCATGAGTTCGATCTGCTCGAACGCGTGATCGCAATCGGCGCTTCGGCCCGTCTCAGAATCGTTAAACGCATAGTCCGTTGTGCCGCCACCGAGGTTGATCCTGACACCGGCATTCGCGATCTCCCAATCCCGCATACGTTGCTGAAGGCATTTGGGCACAATGATTGCGGAGTCTATGGCGAGGTCATCGAGGGCGGACAGATCGCGGTCGGGGACCGCGTGACGACGATTGATTCCAAGTCACATGCTGATTTTGATGTATTCAGAGCAAAGTTTTAGTTTCTTTTTGGGAATGTTTTTTCCTGAAAATCGATCTCTATATTTTGAATCGTGTTTTCAAAAAACAATCGGCGGCGAAATTTTCCGCCGCCGATCGTGAATTCCTGAGAAGATTTTTACGCGTTACTTCGGCATGACGTAGGCGTAAATACGTCCGCGCGGATAGACCCCTTCGTAGACGCGACGCCCGTTACTATTCCCCGAGATGATGATTGGATTTCCAGAGGCATCGATGCCGCTGACGATCCCGACATGACCACCATTCTTGCCACGCGTCATTACCGCAATCGCCCCAACCCGTGGGCCGGAAACGCGCTGGCCATAGGACGCAAACGATTTGGCCGCATCCGAGCCGGTCCCCTGATAGCCGGAACGCTCAAGCACGAAATTCATGAAACGTGCGCACCAGAGCGAGTTCCGATCGGTGGGATTGGTCCCGATCCAAGCGCGAGCCTCGGTAACAGGGTCAGAAGAGGCGAAAAGCCGTGGAATCCTGATGACCCGGGCCGATACCGCCGTCTCCTGACGCATCTCGTGGCGCGTATCTTGTTGCGTCTCTATGTTCGTCTGTTGGCGCATATGCCGAACTTTGCGCTGCGTGCGCTTGGTCGCATCGGCCGATTGCGGGCTCGTTTGCAGCGCCACAGTTTGTATCTTGGGCTGAAGCTTGGCGACGGCCTGTTTCTTAGGCTGAAGCTTGGCGATGACCTGTTTCTTAGGCTGAAGCCCGGCGACCAATGCTTTTTTTGGTTGAGTTTTGGCGGCAGGCTCTTTCTTGACCGGCACTGCGGATGCCGGGGGACTCCATGACAAAGTAGCAAGAGACAACACCAACGCTGCACTCATCGTTACAAAACGCATCACTGTACCCTTACATTTTACAACGCCGCGATGCTGCACGATGCAGCAAAGCCCAGGCGACTGGCCAGGACTCGCATCCTTTTTAACAAACTCTTTACGAAAAGCCGAGAGAAATTTTGCAATTTCCATTAGTTAAAATGATTCCAAACCGCTAACTTCCTTCAAAATAAGAGGTTTTCAAACGTAAAGCCGCGGCTGCAGGTTCAAATCCGCAACACGCCAAGCGTTCAAGGAGCTGGTAAATCATAAAACGAAGGCAATCACAGCATTATCATCACGAATGGTCTTTGCCCTTCGAGAGCGCGCAAAGCATAGCGTAAAAATTAAGCTTTCTTAATACGCAAGATTCCAGGCTGCATCGAGCCTATCAACCCTTCCGGCTGAGCAGAAATACCGCCTGTTCGCCGAACAGGTTCCAGAACCACCACGGTACGATGAACCGCAACGGCGAGCCCCAGGCGTTAAGCGCGAACGCCTGCTCGATCTTGGCGCCGGTCACCCGGCACAGATTGCGGAAATCCTTGATGGTGCAGAAATGGATATTCGGCGAGTCCCACCACGCATAGGGGAGATTGTCGGTGGTCGGCATCCGGCCGCCCAGGCCGACCTGCAGGCGGATCTTCCAGTGGCCGAAATTAGGGAACGACACGACCGCATGCCGGCCGATGCGCAGCATGTGCTCGAGCACGATGCGCGGATGACGCGTCGCCTGCAGCGTCTGCGACAGGATCACGTAGTCGAAGGCATCGTTCGGATAGTCGGCCAAATCGGTGTCGGCGTCGCCCTGGATCACGGCGAGCCCCTTGGCCACGCATTCGTTAACGCCCTCGCGCGAAAGCTCGATGCCGCGCCCATCCACGCCGCGCGTTTCTCCGAGCAGGCGCAACAATTCGCCATCGCCGCAGCCAACGTCGAGCACCTTGGCACCGTGCGCGACCATTTCCGCAACCAGCAACAGATCGACGCGCGCTCCGCCCGGTGTGCGCGCCGCTTCCGCCATGGTCAGATCATGCTTGAGCCGCGAGAGCATCATTGCTTCTCCATTGAAAGCCCGCGCGCACGCGCCGCGCCGTCGAGAAAACCGCGCACGATCGCGAACAGTTCCGGCTCCTCCAGCAAAAAAGCATCGTGGCCCTTGTCGGTCACGATCTCGGCAAACGAGACGCGCGCGCCGGCGGCGTTGAGCGCGTGCACGATGGCGCGCGAGTCGGAGGTTGGGAACAGCCAGTCCGAGGTGAACGAGATCACGCAGAACCGCGTCGGTGTTCCGCGAAATGCATTCGCAACCACGCCGCCATAGTCGGCGGCAAGATCGAAATAGTCCATCGCCCGCGTCAGATAGAGATATGAGTTGGCGTCAAAGCGCTCCACAAACGAACTGCCCTGATGGCGCAGATAGGATTCGACTTCGAAATCCGCATCGAATGAAAATGTCGGATTCGAGCGGTCCTGCAGCTTGCGGCCGAATTTGCGATGCAGCGCCGCGTCGGAGAGGTAGGTGATGTGCGCCCCCATGCGCGCGACCGCAAGCCCGCGCCGCGGATTCGTGCCCTCGGTGAGATAGCACCCGCCCCGCCATTCCGGATCGGCCATCACCGCCTGGCGGCCGACTTCGTGGAACGCGATGTTCTGCGCCGAATGGCGCGTGGAGCAGGCGATCGGCAGCGCCGCAAACACGCGATCGGGATAACTCGCTGCCCATTGCAGCACCTGCATGCCGCCCATCGAGCCGCCCGCCACAGCGAACACCGATGCGATCCCAAGATGGTCGAGCAGCATGGCCTGCGCACGCACCATGTCGCGGATGGTGATGACCGGAAACTCGAGGCCCCAGGGCTTGCCGGTCTTGGCGTTGGTCGAGGACGGGCCGGAGGTCCCCATGCAGGCGCCGACCACATTCGGGCAGATGATGAAATAGCGCTCGGTGTCGATCGGCTTGCCGGGACCCACCATGGTTTCCCACCAGCCGGGCTTGTTGGTCACCGGGTGCTCGCTCGCCACATGCTGGTCGCCGGTGAGCGCGTGGCCTATCAGGATGGCGTTGGTCCGCTCCTGGTTGAGCTTGCCGTAGGTCTTATACGCGACCTGAAACGGCGAAAGTTCGACGCCGGCGTCGAGCTTGAGCGGGTTGTCCGCGGCAAACCGCACCAGCAAAGAATCGCGCGGTTCATCCGCTTCGCGCGAGCGGCTCGATGGGTCGCGTGCGGTGGTGACTTCGGCCATGAGTTTCCCGGCCATGCGTTTCCCGGTCAGCCGACGAGCGTGACCTTTCGGCCGGTTAGGTAGGGATCGGCGGCGGCAACTGTCAATGTTTTCTTTGATTTCGCCCGCCGGCCCACCTATCAATGCCGCCATGGCGAAATCGCCCCATACCGGCAAACCCTCGCTCCCCGAGCTGCGCGCCGAGATCGACCGCATCGACGAGAGCATGCACCGCCTGCTCATGGAGCGCGGCGAGATCATCGACCGCCTGATCGCGGTCAAGAAGACCCAAGAGGCCGGCTCAGCCTTCCGTCCCGCGCGCGAGGCCGACATGATGCGCCGCCTAGTGCAGCGCCATCACGGCATCCTGCCGCTCGACACGGTCGAGAGCATCTGGCGCGTGATCATCGCGACCTTCACGCACGTGCAGTCGCCGTTTTCCGTCCACGCCGATCTCTCGGCGGGTGACGCGCTGATGCGCGATACCGCGCGCTTCCACTTTGGCTTTACCGTGCCGTTCGTGCCGCATATGGGCGCCGCCGGGGTGGTCGCCGCGGTCTCGGCTTCCAAGGGCGATCTCGGACTGGTGCCGGCTTTTGCCGCGACTATTTCCGGCGACTGGTGGACCGCGCTCGAATTCGACAGCGCCCCCAAGGTCATTGCGCGGCTGCCGTTCATCGATCGCGCCGACCATCCGGCGGCATTGCCCGTGTTCGTCATCTCACGCGCTTCGCCCGATGCCATGGTGACGGAAGTTGAAGTGTGGAGCGTGCGTGTATCGGGCTGGAGTGCAAATGCCGCACGCGCGGTGACTGTGCTGGCCGACGTCATCGCCGTGCCCGACAGCGCGTTTGACGGCGCCGCCCTGCTGATTTCAGTGCCGGCCGGATGCAAGCTCGCTAATGTGACCGCCGCATTGATCAACGCCGGCGCCTCCGTCCGCTCCACGGCTCTCGTCGGGAGCCACGCGACCCGTTATACGGTTGCCGCCGACAGCGCGCGGCGGGCCTCGCCCGGGCGCTAGATCGTTTGGAGTTCGGATAATGTCCGTTTCGCGCCCACAACCGCGTCCAATTCCGCGACATGGCGTGCTGGCGATCGAGCCCTATGTGCCCGGCAAGAGCAGCGCGCCCGGTGCGGCCAGGGTCTTCAAGCTTTCGTCCAACGAGACACCCTTGGGGCCAAGTCCCATGGCGATCGCGGCCTATCGGGCGGTCGCCGATCACCTGGAAGATTACCCCGAGGGTTCGGCCGCGGACCTGCGCGCGGCGATCGGCCGCGCCTTCGGGCTCGATCCCGATCGCATCGTGTGCGGTGCGGGCTCGGACGATCTGCTCAATCTGCTCGCGCGCGCCTATCTCGCCGACGGCGACGAGGCGATCCACACCACGCACGGATTTCTGGTTTATCCCATTGCGACGCTCGGCGCCGGCGCCAAGCCCGTGGTTGCGCCGGAAAAAAACTATACCGCCGATGTGGACGCCATCCTCAAAGCGGTGTCGGGGCGGACCAAGATCGTGTTTCTCGCCAACCCGAACAATCCCACCGGCAGCTATCTGCCATTCGACGAGATCAAGCGCCTGCACAAGGGGCTGCCGCCGCAGGTGCTGTTCGTGCTCGATGCCGCCTATGCGGAATACGTGCGGCGCAATGATTACGAGGCCGGCATCGAGCTGGTTGCCACCAGCGACAATGTGGTCATGACTCGCACGTTCTCGAAGATCCACGGGCTCGCCGCGCTCCGCCTTGGCTGGATGTATGGCCCTGCCCACGTGGTCGATGCGGTCAACCGCATCCGCGGGCCGTTCAATGTCAATTCGGCGGCCATGGCGGCGGGCATTGCGGCGATCGAAGATACCGCGCACCAGGAGCGCGCGCGTGAGCACAATACGCGTTGGCTCGCGTGGCTCATGGAGGAAATCGGCAAGCTTGGGCTCAAAGTGACGCCGAGCGTGGCCAATTTCGTGCTCATCCATTTTTTCGATGCCAAGGGCCGCACCGCCAAGGACGCCGATGCCTTCCTCATCAAGCGCGGGCTGATCTTGCGCTATGTCGCTGCCTATAAACTCCCGAACGCACTGCGCCTCACGGTCGGCAGCGAGGAGGCCAACCGGCTCGTGGTCGCGGCGCTTGCCGAATTCATGGGGAAGCCGGCGTGAGCCAAAATCCGCTCTTCAACCGCCTCGCTCTGATCGGCGTCGGCCTGATCGGATCCTCCATCGCACGCGCGGCGCGCGCGCAAGGCGTGGTGCGTGAGATCGTCGCCACCGCACGCTCGGCGGAAACACGCAAACGCGTCTCTGAGCTGAAACTTGCCGATAAAGTTGTAGACAGCAATGCCGCCGCGGTCGCGGGCGCCGATCTCGTTATCGTCTGCATTCCGGTCGGCGCGAGCGGCGCGGTCGCAAAAGAAATCGGCCCGCATCTTATGCCCGGCGCCATTGTCTCCGATGTCGGCTCGGTCAAGGGCTCGGTGCTGCGCGACGTGGCGCCCCACCTGCCGGCCGGCGCGCATTTCATCCCCGCCCATCCGGTCGCCGGCACCGAGCATTCCGGACCCGACGCGGGCTTTGCCGAACTGTTCGTCAATCGCTGGTGCATCCTCACGCCGCCGGAGCATGCCGACAAGGCGGCGGTCGAACGGCTGGCCGCGTTCTGGCGCGCGCTCGGCGCCAATGTCGAGACCATGTCGGCTGAGCACCACGATCTCGTGCTTGCGGTGACCAGCCACCTGCCGCATCTGATCGCCTACACCATCGTCGGCACCGCCGATGAACTCTCCACCGTGACGCGCTCGGAAGTCCTCAAGTTCTCCGCCGGCGGCTTTCGCGACTTCACCCGCATCGCGGCATCCGACCCGACCATGTGGCGCGACGTATTTCTGCACAACAAGGAGGCGGTGCTGGAGATGCTCGGCCGGTTCAACGAAGACGTCTCCACGCTCACGCGCGCGATCCGCAGCGGCGACGGCGCGGCGCTGTTCGAGCACTTTACCCGCACGCGCGCGATCCGCCGCGGAATTGTCGAGGCCGGCCAGGATTCGCCCGTGCCCGATTTCGGCCGCCCGCATCCGCACCTGCCGGCGGATCCGGCGCAACCAACCGTGTCGAAAAAATTAAAATAACGGCGGCGTTGGGCCGAGCGGAATCGGTCCAAGCGTGGCAATCCCATCGTTAAAGCGCAGCGGCATCATCACTGCGCGCTTGCCCTCCAGTTCCGCTGGCTGGCCGAGCAGCCCAAGCCCTGCGACCACCGCCGGACCGGCACTCTGCCGCGCGATGTTCCCGAGCCCGGGCGCCAGCCGGTCGAGCTTGCCAAGCGCAGTACCAACCTGGCTGCCGGGCGCCGTCTGCTGCGAAATCATGCGGTCAAGCCCAAGCGTCGAGAGCAGCTTTTCGAAATTTGCCACCGTCATGCGCAACTCGCCATCGAGCCGGCCGCGCGGGGTGAGGCCAAGCCCGCCGGTCGTGACCGTCACCACGTCGCCCTGTTGCAGGCGTGCATTCGTCAACTCAAGACGCCCGCCCGCGGCCTGAATTTCCTGAAATCGCGCCGGCCACGGCTTGGGCGAGAAATCTTTCAGGCCGCGCAATACCGCCGTGATGTCGGCATCGATTGGAACTGCAGCCGCCTGATGCACGGACGCGGCCGACGCCC
This sequence comes from uncultured Hyphomicrobiales bacterium, assembly GCA_964575715.1. Lineage (GTDB taxonomy): Bacteria > Pseudomonadota > Alphaproteobacteria > Rhizobiales > Xanthobacteraceae > PNAI01. The sequence goes on from CAZNSG010000020.1 coordinate 13,655, forward strand.
CCGCCATTTTGAGCGTAAGCTCGATCACCGGGTTGCTCTTGGCCGAGCCTTCGACCATGCGGCCGGCGAGCTCGACCTTACGCGCCTTGAACACACTCTCCCGGCCGCTCCCGACGAGTTTGTCGACGGACAATTCATCGAACGCGGTCGTGATGCGTTCAGGTGCGGTCGGCAGCCCATGCAGGCTGATTTTGGCCTGCCGCCAATTGGCCGCCATGTCCGGTGGCCGGCCGGGTTCGCCGATCATCAGCGGGCCGGTAAATTCGCTCACCAATTGCGTGGGCGAAAAGACATTTGCCGTGACATGCAGGTCTTTCCATTTGAGCGCCGCCGGCGGCTGCGCGCTGCGCAGCTCCACGCTGGGATCGCTGCAGCGCACGTCAATGCGAAATGGAAACCCGCCGATCGTTTGTGTTGCGCAGGTATAGACACGCCCGACCTTGGCCTCCCGCTCACGCCAGCCGGCGATCGTGGTTTCGACCTTGGCGGATGCGTAGTACCACAGCGCGTTCCAAAGCCCGGCAAGGATGACGGCCAGCACGGCCGCGACCAAAGGCCAGCGCCGCCGCGCAGCAACAGGTGAGAAGTTAATCGCCATTAAGATATCCGGTTCAATAGACAAGCTTGCAGTCGTATCAAGCCGATGAATACGGCGTTTCAAAGATCAGGCAGCGTTCCGGCATTTTATTTCCTTGTCCAGCGGTTGCGTCCAATCATCCACCCTGTTAGGCGAGCCGCCTGCCGGGGATTTGATACGCCGTGGACGCACGTTTTGATCACGCCGCCGAAGACCTGTGGGTGTTCGGCTATGGCTCGCTGATGTGGCGGCCGGGCTTTGCGTTCCGCGAGCGCAGGCCTGCGCGCGTGATCGGCCTGCATCGTGCGCTCTGCGTCTATTCCTTCGTCCACCGCGGCACGCCGGAGAAGCCGGGCCTCGTGCTCGGACTCGATCGCGGCGGCGCCTGCCGCGGCATCGCCTATCGCGTGGCGGCGAAGGCGCGGGCGGCGACTCTTTCCTATTTACGGGCGCGCGAGCAGGCGACCGCGGTCTATCTCGAAACGTTGCGCACAATTTGGCTCATCGGCAAGCCGGAACGGCGTGTTGACGCGGTGTGCTACATCGCCGACCGCAGCCACCCGCAATATGCCGGGCGCCTTTCCCTCGACCGGCAATGCCATCTGGTGCTGCAAGGGCACGGAAAATCCGGCGCCGATCGCGACTACGTGCTCGAAACCGTCGCCACGCTCGAAGCGCATGGCATTCGCGATCGCGAATTGCATCTGCTGGCGGAGCGGCTCAAGGGCACGCACGCGACGCACACGATCAAGCCGTGAGCGCGCTCAGTTTACCCGCTCGCGCGCCGCAAATGCGGCACCGCGTTTGATTTCGCGCTCGCCTTCCGCGATCAGCCGCGCTGTGGCGGTCTCTACGTTGTCTTGCAGGCGCGCGAAGAATGCCTGCATTTCGAGCCCGGGCGGGATCGGATCGAGAAACTCGACCCGCACCGTGCCGGGCAATCGCAGGAACGAGCGGCGGCGCCAGAACAGGCCGGAATTGAGCGCCACCGGAATGCAGGGAACGCCGACCGCGGCGTAGAGATGCGCAACGCCGATCTTGTAGCGCGGCGCCGCGCTTGCCGCGCGGCGGGTGCCTTCCGGAAAGATGATGAGCTGCCGTCCGCGCCGGATTTCGCTGCGCGCATGGACGGCCATTTCCGCCAGCGCGGCCGACCCGGCGCCGCGCTTGACCGGAATCATGCCGCCCTTCCAGGTGAACCAGCCGAACAGCGGAATCCACATCAGTTCGCGCTTGATGATGAAAGTCGGATCGTCGAACAGCGAGAGCAGCGCAAAGGTCTCCCAAATCGATTGATGTTTGGCGGCAACGATGAGCGGCCCGGGCGGGATTTTCTCCAATCCATGAAACTCGACGTTGAGATCGCAGATCAGGCGCAGCAGCCACAGGCTGGTACGGCCCCAAAGCTTGGCCATTCCCAGAATCGCATGCCGCGGCAGCAAGAGCGTCGGCAATGCCAGCATGAGCAGCACGCACAGGTTCAGATAGAACAGCAGATTGAACACGATGGAACGGGCGATGAGCATAGCTTAGGAACCCGATTGTTGCGCGCGCGATCCGATGCTTAATCGAACCTCAAGGGCCGCCCGGCCGGCCGAGCACAAAGGCAGATTGCGTACGGACGACGGCGCGAAGAAATTTTAGATATTCGGCGAACAGCAGCCTCGCCGTTGCAGGACTTGACCACCAGGATTCGATGCGCACCCGATCTTGAGGAATTGGATATGCGATGAGCGTAACGTTGGAAAGCTGGTGAGCGAGCTCAGTCATGGCGCGCGGCATATGATAGTTCGATGTCACGACGATCAGCGACTTGAAGTCGTATTTATTCACCCAATTGCGCGTTTGGATGGCATTGCCGACGGTATTGACCGCGGAATGGTCGAGGTCGACGCAGCAGCGGAACCACTTCTGATGTTCCGGGACCAGCCGCGCGATCGCGGTTGCCGTCGTGGTCGGATAGACTCCGGTGATGAGCAGCCGCTTGCCGCGTCCGATGGCGAGCAGTTCGATCGCGTCGCTTATTCGCGAGGCCCTGCCGGTCAAGACCACGATCCCGTCGGCGTCGCGATCGAGAGCGATTTCGCTCTTCGCCAACCCACCGACAAACCAAATAAAACCAAGGCCCAGGCAGATCACGCCAAGCAAGAGCGCACTCATTGCGAGGACAAGAATGCGGCGCAGGCGCGATGAGCGAAATGCCGGCGATTCGCGGCCCGCATGTCCTGCTACCCTTGGGTCAACCTCCAGCATTGATTCTCACCCCCCGCAAATCATAATGCAAAACCCGCGCCGGGTCGGCGCTAATCGATGGTCTCCAGCGTGCGCTTGAGGGTCTGGCGCGAGGTTGCCACTGTCACGGCGGCGATCAGCACGATCAGAACGAGAACCGCGATATAGCCTTCGAGCCCGATCGAAAAAGTGCCGAACAGAAGGACGAACTGATCGCTGGCATTCGAGCCCAGAATCCAGTCGCGCGCAAATCCCGCCAGCGCAAAAAGCCCGATCGCCGCGCCCCCGCCGATCGCGCCGCCTTCGAGACCGAGCACCAGGAAATGGCGCTGGAACTGACCGGCGATGAACCCATCCTTGGCCCCGATGAAATGCAGCACTTCGACGATTGGACGGTTGGTCGCCATGGCGCCCCGGGTCGCGAACACGACCGAAAGAACGGTCGCAACCAACATCAGCACGAGTATGCCAATGCCGCCGATCACCGAGGTGTGCGCCATGGCGCGCATCCGATCGATCCAGGCGCGGTGATTGTCGAGGTTGGCGCCCGCGACCTGGTCGATGAGCAACTGCCGCAGTTTCGCGAGATTGGGTGCCGCACCCGGCACAACCCGCACCACGATCAGCCGCGGCACCGGTAAATCGTCGACCGCCAAGCCCGCGCCCAGCCATGGCTCGAGCAGGCGCGCCGACTCAGCCTTGGAATAAGGCCGCACGTCTGCGATGCCGGGAAACGTCCGCGCGATCTCGACGGCACGGCCGACCTCTGCCTCGATGTCGCCGCCCTCGAGCGGGCGAACCTGGATGGTGATTTCGCGTGCCACCTCCGACTGCCATTCATTCGCGGTGGCACGCACCAGCATGACCGCACCGGTGGTCAGCGAGGCAAGAAATGCCATGATGGCAATCACGGCTACCAGCGCGCGGCCCGCGATCGAATTCTTCGGCACGATCGGCGCGTCGTTGCGCGACAACAGGCGCAGGAACCGCGATGGCGCGGTCAGTTCGTCATCCGGCCGCTGATCGGTCATGGCTTTGCTCATTCGTAGACATGCAGCCGGCCGTCGTGCAGAACGAGGCGGCGGGCGTTGTATTCATCCATCAGTCCGATATCGTGGGTCGCGATCACCACCGAAGTCCCCGACTTGTTGAGCTCGACGAACAACCGCAGCAGCCGTTGTGCGAGCGTCGGATCGACATTGCCGGTAGGCTCGTCGGCGAGCAAGAGTTGCGGCCGCGCGATCACCGCCCGGGCGATGGCCGCGCGTTGTTTCTCGCCGCCCGAAAGCACCGGCGGCAGCGCCCAGATGCGTTCGCCGAGTCCGACCCAATCGAGCAGCTCCAACACCTCGCCGCGATAGCTTTCTTCCTCCATGCCCATGACCCGAAACGGCAGCGCGACGTTCTCGTAGGTGGTCATGTGATCGAGCAGCCGGAAGTCCTGGAACACGATGCCAATCCGGCGCCGCAGCAGTGCCAAATCGTCCTTGCTCACCGTGGCCACGTCCTGGTCGAACATGGTGATCAGCCCGCGCGTCGGCTTGAGCGAGAGAAACATCAGCCGTAAGAGCGAGGTCTTGCCGGCGCCGGACGGGCCGGTGAGAAACTGAAATGAATGCGGCGCGATTTCGAAACTGAGGTCGCGCAGTACCTCAGGACCGAGCCCATAGCGCAAGCCCACGTTTTCGAATCGGACCACGTTGCAAAGTCCTCTTTCGCAGGTCACGCCCGCGGATGATCGATGGCCACAATGCGCCGGGCCGCCCGCAGGCGCCGCTTAGGTTTTTGGACCGAATCGCCCCCGACAGGATAGCGGAACGTAAGCCCCAATCGGCCCGCGGCCCGCGCCGTTAACCCCTCATTAACCTCCGGTACCCCAGCGTTTGCGGGATTCACCTGCGTCCACATGGTTTCCGATCCGTTAACGGACTCAAAGTTATGGTCCCGACGGAAAAAGGATCTTCCACAGTTCACCCCATGTTGCTGGCCTGTCCAAACTGCGCAACCACGTTTGAGGTGAGCGCCGCCGTGGTCGGCGAGGGCGGGCGCTCGTTGCGCTGCGCGCGCTGCCATGTGGTTTGGTACGCAACCCAGGCGCAAGAACTGGTGGTCGCGGGGCAACCCGCTGAGGCCGTTGCCGCGGCCCAAACCGAACCCCCCGCCGCCATCAGCATCGCTGTAACCGCAATGGCTTCCGCATCGGCTGTGCCAGAGGCGGCCGCCAGCGACCTGTCCGCCGCATTTACCGCGTATGACTCTCCCGAACAGACCATCGCGGCGGAGAATTCGGCTCCCGTCATTGATGCGCCGCCCATCGTACCGGCGGCACCAGAGCTCGCGCCAGGCACAACGACGCTTGCCGCCCGCGGCGAGGACATCGAAACCTTCGCACGCCGCCGCGCCGAATCCGCGGACGCGCGTTCGCGCCGCCTGCGCGCGCAATTCGGCCCGCCGGCGGTAATCCTGATCCTGGCACTTATCATCACGGCGCTGGTGGCATGGCGCGCGGGCATCGTGCGGTTGGCGCCGCAGATGGCTTCGCTCTACGGCTCGATCGGGCTGCCGGTGAATCTGCGCGAGCTTGTCTTTGGCACCGTCAGGACCGTCAAAGAAGCGCGCGAAGGCGTGCCGGTGCTGCTGGTCGAAGGCAGCATCATGAGCACGTCCAAGCATCCGGTGGAGGTGCCGCGCCTGCGCTTTGCGCTGCGCAACCAAGCCGGACAAGAAATCTATTCCTGGACCGCGATGCCGGAGCAATCGATCCTGGCACCCGGCGAAACTTTGCCTTTCCGCTCGCGTCTCGCCTCCCCACCGAGCGAAGGGCATGACGTGGTTGTGCGTTTCTTCACCCGGCGGGATGCAATCGAGGCAGCGCGCTGAGGACAATATGGTCGCAAGAATTCTGATCGCCGAGGATGAAGCAACAGTGCGTGCGCTGGTCACGCGCGCGCTCACGCAGGACGGCCATGACGTGGTGACCACCGCCGACGGCAGCGAAGCGCTCGAAGCGTTCACGCAGGCGAAAAAGCCGTTCGATCTGCTGCTTACCGACATCAAGATGCCGGTGATGGACGGGCTCGCACTGGCGATGGCGGTGGCGCGCGACGATCCCTCGCTGCCGATCCTGCTGATGACCGGCTATGCCGACCAGCGCGAGCGCGCGTCGGGCCTCGATGCGCTGATCCACGACGTGATCGCCAAGCCGTTCACGCTGTACGAAATCCAGAGTGCGGTCGCCGGCGCGCTTGGCGCCGCGCCGCGGCGCGTTTAGCGAAGGCGGAAGCATGCCCACCCAACTGCGCTCACTCCGCCTCATCCTTTGGAGCGGTCCGCAGGACCGCGTCTCGAAGGATGGGGCGGCCTCGTGCTTCGAGACGTGCGCTTCGCGCACTCCTCAGCATGAGGCCAGAAAAGCGATTGCAGCAAGTGTCGGGTTGCGCGCGGAATGAATGTTTTGCCGGAGCGGCCCGCGCCCAGGCCGCGCGAACCCAACGTGCTAACCGACATCGACCGCCGAATTTTGGACAAATATTTCGGCTGAAGTGCCGTCATGCGTGTGCGGGTTATCGCTGTTACATTGTTGCTGGCTGGGTTGATCGATTTGCGGTCGGGAGCTGCGCAATCGATCGATTCCGGCATTGCGCCCGCCGCGAAATTGCCAAGTCGCGGCTTTGATTGGTTCTTCGCTCAAGCAAAACCCAAATTCCAATGCGACGGAAAACAGGTGGCCGCGACCTGGTATGCCTCCGGACGCCTCACCGCGAGCGGCGAAGTCTTCAACCCGGACGGCTACACCGCCGCGCATCGTAGCCTGCCGTTCGGCTCGCAAGTGACGGTGACCAATCCACGCAACGGAAAATCCATCGCCGTGGTCATCAACGACCGTGGCCCCTTTACGAAAGGCGTGACGCTCGATCTCGCCCGCGGCGCGGCGCGTGCCATCGGCATGAAGGACACGCAATGGGTTTGCATGTCCGAAGCAAGCCGGTAAATCCGGTATTCCGGATTGCTGGTGCGGCGCATCAATTCCCCAGCTTGATCCCCGCCTGCTTGACCAGTTCCAGCCATTTCGCCACGTCGGCATTCACGAACGAGGCGAATTGCGCGGGTAAATTCGGCGCGGGCTCGGCGCCCTGCTCGGCCAGCCGTTTTTTGAGATCGTCGGAATTGAGCACGCCGCGCACGTCCGCGCTGATCCGCGCGACAACGGCCGGCGGCGTCGTCCCCGGCGCGAACAAGCCGAACCAGCCGAGCGAATCGTATTTGGGCAGGCCCGACTCCGCGATGGTCGGATAATCCGGGAACAGCGCCGAGCGCGCGGCCCCCGTGGTCCCGATCACCCGCTGCGTGCCGGCGGCGATGTGCGGAGTCACGGTTATGGCGGGCGCGAACAACAGCTTGATCCGGCCGCCGAGCAGATCGGGCACCGCCGCTCCCATGCCGCGATAGGGCACGTGCAGCATTTCGATGCCGGCCATCTGCGCGAACAGCGCGCCGGAAAGATGCGACGCCGCGCCCGCGCCCGACGAGCCGTACGACAGCGTGCCGGGATTTTTCTTGGCATAGTCGATCAGCTCGGCGGCATTCTTCGCCGGAACCGAAGGATGCGCGACCAGAATGTAGGGCGGCGCCGACACCAGCGTGACCGGCGCCAGATCGCGCGTGATTTCGAACGGCTCAGGGCTATTGGTGGCGAGCGACATGATGGCGCTGGTCGCCGCCATCAGCAGCGTGTGGCCATCGCCGGGCGAGGCGATCACCGCGCGCGTGCCGATCAGGCCCGCAGCTCCCGATCTATTCTCCACAATCACGGTCTGGCCCCATAGCGTTTGCAACTGTGTGCTCATGGCGCGCGCCAGAATGTCGGTGCCGCCGCCCGGCGCCGCCGGCACGACGATGCGGATCAGCGCGCCGGGAAATGTTTGCGCGAACGCGGGCAGCGCTGCGCTCGCGAGCAGCGACGCGAGCAGGAATTTTCGCCGTGAGATCATGGTCCGACTCCTGTTACGCTCTCATGTCGTCACCCTGAGGTGCGAGACCGCGAAGCGGTCGAGCCTCGAAGGGTGCCGTCATCCTTCGAGGCTCGGGCTTCGCCCTCGCACCTCAGGATGACGATAATCAATCCCTCAATACTCCACCCGCACCAGATAAAGCCCCTCCGCCGGCGCCACCGGCCCGCAGCTTGAGCGGTCGCGCGCGGCAAGCGCACGCGCCAGATCGGAGGCTTGCCATTTGCCCTCGCCCACCTGCACCAGCGAGCCAACCATGGAGCGCACCTGATGATGCAGGAACGAGCGCGCCACCGCAATGATGCGAATCTCGTCGCCGCTGCGTTCCACAGCGAGCCGGTCAAGGGTTTTGACCGGCGATTTGGCCTGGCATTCAGCGGCACGGAAGGTGGTGAAGTCATGCTTGCCGATAAGGCACTGCGCGGCCGTGTGCATGGCCGCGGCATCGAGCGGGCGCGCGATACGCCAGGCGCGCTGACGCTCGAGCGCCAGATCGGCCCGGCGATTGACGATGCGAAAGAGATAATGCCGCCCGATCGCGGAGAAGCGCGCCTCGAATGTCTCCGGCACTTTTTCGGCCGCGACGATCGCCACCGGATGCGGGCGCAGATGAGCGTTGAGCGCGTCGCATATGGTGTCCGTATCGCGCTCAGCGTTCAGATCGAAATGCGCCACTTGACCCAGCGCGTGCACGCCGGCGTCGGTGCGGCCGGCGCCCTGCACCGCTACCTTCTCGCCGGTGAAGGCTGCGATCGCCGCAACGATGAGCCCTTGCACGGAAGCGCCGTTGTCCTGGATCTGCCAGCCCACGAATGGCGTGCCGTCGTATTCAATGGTAATTTTATAGCGCGGCACGTTGATTTACCTCAATCAAGCCAATTCGCTATTCTCTACAAATTCATCAAGCGGCGGAGAAGGTTGCCATGAAGCGCGAGTACAAGCGACAAGTTATCGAGCTGCTCGACCAGCATCGCATCATGACGATCGCGACCAACCGGGCGGACGGCTGGCCGCAGGCAACGGTGGTCGGATATGCCAACGATGGCCTCATCATCTACTGCATGGTGACGCGCGACAGCCAGAAGTTCGCCAACATCATGCGCGATCCGCGGGTCTCAATCGCCATCGCCCACGATTATCCGCAGCCGCTGCAGATCAGGGGGCTGTCGCTGGCGGGACGCGTGGTCGAGGCCGCCGATCAGGGTGAGATCGATCACGTCGCAAGCATTCTCCTGCGCCGATATCCTGAATACAAGATCATGCCGCGGCCGAATCCGGCCACCGTGCCGATGCTGCGGATCACGCCGGAGATCGTTTCGGTTCTCGATTATTCCAAAGGCTTCGGCCACGCCGACCTGGTGCGGGTGACCGATAACGACCTCGCCGAATATATCGAATCGCGCCGCCATCATTGGGCCGGGAACCACGCCATGTGATCCGAAATCCGGTTGATCGGTTCGCGGCGCGAAATAACCCGTCGTCTCGTAATTACAGCCGCAGGCATCGCAATTCCATTAATGGCGGATACAATGCTCCTTGAAATACCCTGACCAGGCCGTCGCTTTCGGTAGAGTCGAGATGTGACGCGGTGGCTGTAGGTGGAACCTATCTGTTGCCGCCTCTTTCGTCTGGCGGTGCCTCAATAGTTCCACCATGGCTCCGTTTCCACATCCCGCTCATCGAACCGGACATGCAGATTTCCCGCAT
>CAZNSG010000021.1:0-8700 GCA_964575715.1 uncultured Hyphomicrobiales bacterium
AGCCGCGCTTCGCTACGCTACGCGCGCCTCAATGCGCGCGCCAGCACAACAATAAACCAGGGCTTCACAGCCCTTTTCTCTTAACCTGACTGGTACACAATCACACCGCCCTCAGGCACATTTTTGCTCCGCCGTTGACAACTGCTCCATAGTAGTGATGAAGCGGGGTAACGCCCGTGGAGCGAAGGGGGCAGGTCACTCGCGCTGGGATCGCCGGGTCAACGGGCAACCGGAGGAACTCATCGATCTCATCGGAAGGCGGTAGCCTTTGGTGGGTGACACGAGCCGGATGATGCGAGAGTATCAAGTCCGGATCTGTGAGAGGCTCGGGGTGAAATTCCCCGGGCCTACTCGGCCTTAACGACAGAGCGCAAATTGATGGTCAGCTGTCGCAAACGGATCGAAGCGGAAGTGGGCCATGGGGTTAGACCGGCCGACCGTGTCGATCCTGACCCTGAGCGACATGCATAGCGCTGAACAATATTGATTGCAGTTCTCGTCCTCTGCGATTTTGCAAGACTCCAGACCGCCGTGATACGATGTGCTATGTTTTTGTCTTATTCGTAAGCCTTGGGTTAGGGCTACATGAAACGACGGAAGTTCATCAGTTTGCGCGATTGCTCTCGTGATCCAAGTCAGTAAAATCAGAATGCATGAGCTTGTAGCCAATGATGCCGATTTCTGACGGCATAGTGCTGGCGTTTTTTGATTTTCTTAAACGCCATCGCATGGAAATCGACGATCTTAGGGGCATCCGACGGTCGGATTACGCGGCCTTAGTTGATGACTTTAATAGCAAGGTTGATGGCCTCGTTCACGAAGACGTGGATTGGCTTAGGAGCGATTCTCTTTATCAGGCTCTGATTAATCCGGCAGGGCCGGCTGAGGTTAGCGTGTTTACCCCTCTTCAAAAGTGGTCAGGTGGTCACTGGGCCACCTTGGTGCTGCCTAACGACTTGGAAAAATATCGCGACGACTTTCATCGATTCTATTCGATAAACAATCACATACTATTTTTTGCGACTGAGGCTGACGAACCGGTGAAGGAATACATTTTGCGTTACCTGAACGAATTGCATGAGCAAAGCGCCGACTTTGCAGATATTTATTTTGTTGTTGGGGAAGAGGGCAGCTGGGACCAAGGGTACAGACTGAAGCGCACTCTAAAATCTATTACGGGCATTGATTCAATACGCAATTCAGATTTTCCATGCATGTTTTTGTGGTCGGATAGAAGTCACCTGCTTCTACGCCTCTCACACCTCCAGAGCAAATGGGACACAACCTTGTTGACCGCTTATATTCGACAAGTGTTCGACATTCTAGAGATCAGAAATCGTCCGCTAGACGAGCAAATGAAATTTGAAATCCAAGAATTACCACTGTCAGTGTATCAGCGAGAATCTTTACACTTTCTTGACATACCACTGCCAGCACCCGTCGATTTTTTCGTTTCTTATAAGAGAGAGGACCGGGAGAAGATCGAGCTTTTAGTCAGGGGACTTGAGGGCGAGGGCTACCGCACGTGGTTTGATTCCGGAATAATGGCTGGCGAACCATTTCGAAATGTGATCGAGGCATATATACAAGTTTCAAGAGGCGTCATGCCGGTATGGTCTTCAAAATCAATTCGCAGTCCGTTTGTGCAAGGCGAGGCCGCAGCAGGATCGGGCAAGCTTCTTCCCGTAAAAATCGAGGCGGTCAAACCGCTGCTGGATTTTGGTGAGCTTCACACGCTTGATCTTGTGGGCTGGGATGGTTCCTATGTGTCGAAAAAATGGGAGGGCTTTAAGGAAGACGTCGCTAGATGGTTACGTGAGCGCTCTATCCGTCAAGGGCGGTAAGGGCCGGTCGACTAAATTTAACCTGGACATCAATCTCAAGACCATAACGGTTCTCGGCTCGAACAATTTTCACCATATCCTCCTGTTCGCCGCCGAGGTGACTGAATGAGGTTGGCCACTTCCGATCTTGGCATTTGAGACCTCACGCCATTCCGGCTCAATTGTCGCTATCAGGGGTCAAGCGGAAGTGGCGCGGACATGGCGAAAACGTCCATATTGACCCAACTCTGCCCTGCGCGGTTCAAGATTTTTGCATCGCAGCTTAAACTTGGACCTCGTTTCGCCGGCCCACAGAAGTATAAGGTCCGGACCGCTCGATCGAGCGCGCTGACCCACGAAACTTTCCGCTCACTTGCCGACGGCAGCGATGAGCCTCGCCAAAATATCGGAATCGATTTCGGCGTTGACGCGCAACTTGCGGCCGTTGGGTAATTCGATCTCGACCATAGTCCCAGTTGTGGACCTTGTGGCATTTGTCGTCTGTTGATTCGGCTTAATCGTAGTCTGAGCCGGATTGGTGTTCGTCGTCTGTTGGTTTGGCTTATCCGGGGTCTGAGCCGGATTGGTCGTTGGGCTACTCATATCGTGGAGGCTTGGGTCTGTCCGAAACGAGTGCAGCACGAGGAGACTTCCCCTTTTGCTTATTTTTTGCTCCATCACTCGTCCACCGACCGATCTTGGATCCGAGCAGGTTGATTCATTCGGATCGAGGCCACCGAATCCTCCCTGATTTCCCCCGAGCACCATTACGAAATCTTCGGTCTGCGCTGAGAAAAATCCAACATGGCCTCGGCTCGGCGAATTGACGTTTCGGAATACAACGACGTCGCCCGGCTTCGGGTCCCAGGTTTGCCTGCCCCAGTCTCGAAAGCTCTGCGAAGCAGCCGACCGCGTGGTCGGAGCGAGATTGGCGGGATCAGGTCGTCCGACTCTACCTCGTTCGATGCACCAGTTGACGAACGCGCTGCACCACGCTGTGCAATCGCCTTCCGGCCTGCGGAGCGTGGTCGCATCGAAAAAATGCAAGATGACTGGATTGTAGCGCTCCGGCCATTCTCGCACATACGTTTTCCAGTCCTCACCGAGAGGGTTCTCCAATCCACGCCCCACGCGATCAAAATACTGCGCGACCTGATAGGGATTGATCGTGCTCGGAGCCTTTTCCAGTACGCGCTTTGCGATGGCCAACTCTTTGCCTGATGCACTGTCGACCCCTGAGCTCAGAGCGTCCTCTGGGCTGCCCCATGGCTGTGGCAATGCTTGGCCAGGCAACATGGGTTTTGCTGGCAATTCACCAACGCCGGCTGGTACGGCGAAAACGTGATCGATAACAATTGTGGCGATCGCGCAACCAAGTGCGCGCCGCGACAACGGTAAATGCATTTGCGTTTCTCCGTTTATCCTCCCGTCTACACTCGCGAGCAGCCTAGTCTTGGATTCCGGGCAAATGAAATTATTGCCGTGCGACGGAGCTTTTGCAAGGAGGCAGCGCGTAGGGCGGGTTAGCCGACCTCGCTTCGCCCGCCGAAGTGCGCTACGCGAAGGCGGGAGGCGTAACCCGCCGTGGTGTGGACATATGATAGCGGATTACGCTTCGCTTCGCTACGCTCTGAATTTACGTCCGGTTTTGGGGAACCACGGAAGCGCATTGGCGTGCGGCCTCGGGCGACCGTGACGCGATTGACCCGACTGAGACATCGGCTAGGCGCTGAGCCGATCAGGCTTTTCTCGCAAGCAGCGAAACGCTCCTCACGCCGAACTTCCTGCTCGCTCCTTGAGCATTGTCAGAGATGAATTGGTACTGCGAGTTGTCCTCCTCCTTGACCACTCGCAGGCCGGCCGCTTCGATCTGAGCGCGATAGTTGTCCCGCTGCGCCGCGCCGCCTATGCACGCAGCCCATAAATTTGAATTGCAAACTATAGAGTCCGGTAGTTGCACCTCAGTGACGATATCGGAGAGCGCCAACCGTCCGCCGGGCTTCAACAGGCGAGCCGCTTCGCGGAACACCTTCGTCTTGTCCGTGGCCAAGTTGATCACGCCGTTGCTGATGACGGCATCGGCCGTGCCGCCGGGCAGCGGCACCTCCTCGATGTAGCCCTTCAGGTACTTCACAGTCGTGAAGCCGTCGCGAACGCGCAGCCGCTCGGCCTTCGCGCGCTGCTCGTCGGTCATGTCGATACCGAATACTTTACCGCGCGCCCCCACCTTCAACGTGGCGATGAAGCTGTCCATTCCCGATCCGCTGCCGAGATCGACTACAGTCTCGCCCTCCTTGAGATCGGCCAAGTTAAAGTAGTAGCCAACGCCAGCGAACGAATCGATCGCTTCCGCAGGAATGCGATCGAGGTCAGCGGCGGCGTAACCGAGACGCTCGGCGAGCGCGCGGCCCATCTCGAAGTGGAATTCGCCATGCGGGTTCTCGGCAACGCTGCGATACATCGCCTTTACTTTTCCTTCGAGTTCCTTGGGATCGAAGCTGATCGATGCGGTCATGATTTGAGTCCTTCGTTTCACCTGCAAGGGCGTTAATTGCTCGCGGACGCGCTTCAGCGCGCCCGCGGAGATCGCCGCGCAATCGTTTGAGCTACTTGGACACTTCCGCCAGCATCGCCGCGAACAGTGGCGTCACTTCGCGCATGGCTTTTTCCAAGTTCTTGTCGGGATAGATCACCGTCGCGAACTTGGGATGGAGCATGGAGATTTTGGTTCCACCCTCATCGTAAACGGCGATGTGGCCACACGGCATCATGGCCGCGACATGCATCCCCGCCGCGAAGATGTCGTTGCTGATCGGCGGATAGCAGATTTTGACCGCCGTCACCTGGCCGCCCTTGATTTTGAATTCCGCGAGGTAGAGCCATTTCTTGGCTTCCACGTAACCCTTGATTGCCGCAACGACTTGCTCCGGCGATTTCGGCGTGGATCGGACCCAAAACATGTCATTAGGCGCCCCTGCTCCTGCGGGGACGAGACCAAGCATGAGAAGCACGAAACCAAATGTAAAAGCCTTCATCGTTTCCTCCTGTTGAATTCGCATTGAACGCGTGTCACGATATTATTTCCGCGCGCCAAGGGTGACCCAATATTCCCGCGGTACGCAGATGCCGAGTTCCGTGAGGAAGCCGTCGTGGAAGGCGATGAAGTCGCGCCGCAGCTCGGCCCTTCGACTCTCGTCAAGACTCGCCGCCAATGCCTTGGTGGGACCGTAACCGGTTGAGAACGTGATCCATGCGGCTTCCCCGTTTGGCTCCCGGTAATTTGAGATGCCCTTCTCGAACTTGAGGTCGAAATTTGAGCCGAGCAACTCGCGAATACGCTCGGTCTTGCCCCATTCAAAGGGCGAAGGCGGCGGCGGGCTAGGCGGTGGCGGCATGTAGGGTCGCATGACTTGAAACATTTTGAAGAGGTTGCTGTCGGATAGCCATGTCGTCAGCGCGATGCGGCCGCCCCTGCGGCAAACGCGGCCAAGTTCCGCCGCCGCCGCCTCCGGGCGGCTCGCGAACATAATACCGCAAGTCGAAATCACGGCATCGAACTGGCCATTGTCGAATGGCAAACTCTCGGCGTCGCCGATTTGATACTCGATGTTAAGGGCTTCATCCTTGGCGCGTGCACTGGCTGCGGCAATAAGATCGGCGGCGATGTCGACGCCAATTACGTTAGCTCCGCGACGTGCAACGACCCGCGATGTCCAACCGGTGCCGGTCGCCAAATCTAAAATCTTTTCGCCGGGCTTCGGCATAAGGCGGCGCACGCAGTGCTCGATAGAGTCGCTGATGCCCTGGCTGATCTCATCATAGCGCTCGCCACCCGCGCTCCAAACCGCCGCAGGTCGTTGATTGTGCGGTTGGACGGTACCACTCATTGTTTCCGCCTGGTGACGACGCTTGTCGTGAACCTGTGCCATGGAACCCTCCTTTGGTGGTCGACGCTGTGTGAGATCGATCTGGAAGGAGGGTGCCGCAATCGCGGCCGGAAGACTTGGAGGGGCGCTTGATTTGTCCCCGAGAACAGCTTGATTATTCCCCTAGAACCGCTCCAGGCCCGACCTTGAAGGAGGCCCAACGTGCCGCCGTTTCTCTTTGAAGGTCATAGCCTTGATATCGACCGGCGGGAGCTCAAGCGCGGCTCCGAGCAGGTTGCGCTTGAGCCTCAGGTGTTCGACGTCCTTGCCTACCTCGTAAAGAACCGCGACCGCGTCCTCACCAAGGACGATCTCATCGCCGCTGTCTGGGGTGGCCGGATCGTGTCCGAATCGACGCTTACGAGTCGCATCAATTCCGCGCGCAAGGCTGTGGGCGATACCGGCGAGGAGCAGCGCGTTATCCGCACCTATGCGCGCAAAGGCTACCGTTTTGTCGGTGAGGTGCAGGAAGAAGCAACAGGTCCGCTTGAACCTGAGCACAGCGCGCCGAACGCGCCTGCACCGCTCCCCGAGACTCGCGGAAAGCCGTGTATCGCGGTCCTTCCCTTTGTCAATCTCAGTGGCGACCCGGAACAGGAATACTTTTCGGACGGTATCACCGAAGACATCATCACGGCGCTCTCCAAGCACCGCTCTCTCCTTGTGATCGCTCGTAACTCGACATTTGCTCTCAAGGGGCACGGCGGCGACGTGCGCCGGATCGGGCCTGACCTCGGTGCAAACTACATTGTTCAGGGCAGTGCTCGCCGGATTGGGCCGCATGTCCGCATCACGGTACAGCTCGTGGAGACAGAAGGCGGACAACACATCTGGGCGGAACAGTACGACCGTGAACTTCAGGAAATATTTGAAGTTCAGGACGAGATCACAGCCACCATCGCTGCCCGGCTTGAGCCCGAAGTCGGGAACGCGGAACGAGCTCGCGTGGATAGAAAGCCTTCGCAGACATTCGATGCGTGGGATTTTTTTCGCCTTGGCACCAAACACTTCTACAAATCGACGGCGGTTGACAACCGTGAAGCGCAACAGCTATTCCGTCGCGCCATCAACCTCGATCCCGCCTTGGCTCAGGCGTATGGATTTCTCTCGTATTCGATCGTTCTCAGCATGATCTATTTCGATGCTGAACCCGACGATGTATTGCTCAATGAAGCAGTGGCGATCGCGAAGAAGGCGGTAGAGCTTGACGAGCGCGACGCATCGATCCGCTTCATGTATGGACGGGCTCTGCTCGCGCGCAAATCCTACAGCGAGGCGCTCGCCGAGCTGGAGATAGCCGCCGAACTGAATCCGAACCTCGCTGTTGTTTATTGCGGTCTTGGCGACTCGCTCGCCTATGAAGGCCGCATCAGCGAAGCCATTCCTTACTTCCAACGGGCGATCGATCTCAGCCCTCACGATCCGCTGCGCTGGGCATTCTATTCCTACAGAGCGCTCGCACATTTGTTTGCGCGCGAGTTTGAGTTGGCGGAAGATTGGGCGCGCCAGGCTACTCGTGTTCCAAATTGCCATTACTGGGGCTTTTCACACCGGGTCGCTGCATTGGGGCATTTGCAACGCGCGGATGAGTCGGAGGTGGCCCTCACGGAGCTTCGGAAGATCAATCCGGGCTTCACCTGCAAACTTGCCCAAAGGCGCCTTTTCTATGTGAAGATTCCGAGTCAGATCGTTCTCTACATTGAGGGTCTTCGCCAAGCGGGTGTACCTGAGGGCTAGGGTGCCGCCGATCGCGGAACCAAGTAACAGATTAAACAGACCTTCTATCGGCGCTGATAAGCGCACATCTTGCGACCGGGAATCCAATGCTTTCAGTCATCCATCATTATGCAAGCCACCTCGGTCCCGTGTACACATGGATGGCAGGAGGTTTAGCGGCTGCCGTTGAGCAGGGTGCAGCTGAATTAGATACGCTCAATCTTGACCCTTCAAAAGGAAGAATCGCTGTTGATCTAGGTGCTGGATTTGGAATGCACGCAATTCCACTCGCCCGCCGTGGCTATCAGGTTCTCGCGATTGATTCATGTGCCAATTTGATAAACGAATTAGAGTCGCAGAAGGGTGAACTGCCAATACAGATTGTTGAGGACGATCTGCTCGCATTCCGACACCACATTCAAGAACCTGCACAAATCATCTTATGTATGGGCGACACCATCACTCATTTGGAAAATAAGGAGTCCGTTCTGCATCTCGTCTCAGAGGTGGCCACTTCATTGAAGACGAACGGCCACTTTGTCGTTACCTTTCGCGATTACTCGATAGCGCTTACTTCTAATCAGCGATTCATTCCAGTTCGAAATGACGAAAATAAAATCCTGACTTGCTTTCTCGAATATGCCGACATGCATATTACTGTTCATGATCTATTGCATGAACGTGAAGCGATGAATTGGAAACTTCGAGTTAGCAACTATCGAAAGCTTCGTCTCTCCCCTGAGTGGCTGGCAAGCACAATCGAATCCTTTGGTTTTTTGGTTCGTCGAGAGTTGGGACTATCTGGAATGGTTCGCCTTGTTGCACAGCGTATTTAATGACTTCCGGTTCGGGTCAATCGCGTCGCGGTCGCCCGAGGCCGCACGTCGGTGTACTTCCGCAGTTCCCCGATGCTGTTGAAAAAGAGCTCGTAATTGTCGACGAACAGTGATTCCGTCTGCTTGAGGCATTGAGCGACGGAGGTTTGCCATGATGGGTCGGCAGACGGGCGATCAGAGTCAGCTGTTCTACTTGTTCAATCTCGAAAAGCGTATTCCTGCGAGCCATCTGCTGCGCCGGATCAATCCGGTCGTGACGCGAGTACTGGCTGAGCTGCGCGAGAAACTCGCGCCCTTCTACAGCGATATCGGCCGGCCCTCGATTGATCCTGAACTCATGCTTCGGATGCTGATCGTGGGCTACTGCTACGGCATCCGCTTTGAGCGGCGGCTGTGCGA
>CAZNSG010000022.1:0-2817 GCA_964575715.1 uncultured Hyphomicrobiales bacterium
TGTAAGCGTCGCGCCGTTGCACGTCTTTAATGATTGACAGAGATTTTGGGCCAATTCCAGGGCAGAAGGTCGTCGATGCGGCTCATGGGATGGCCGTTGGTCATGCGCTCAAGGATGTCTCTGAGGTAGGCGAACGGCTCGACGTCGTTGAGCTTTGCAGTGGCAATGAGGGAACAAACAGTGGCCCACCGGTCGCCGCCACCGTCTGAGCCCGCGAACAGATGGTTCTTGCGCCCGAGCGCGACGGGTCGGATCGCGCGTTCGACCGGATTGTTGTCGAGCTCGATACGGCCGTCGTCGAGGAAGCGGCAGAGGGCGGGCCAGCGTGAGAGCGCGTAGCGGATCGCCTCGGCGAGGCCACCACGGGCCGGAATGCGGCCAAGCTCCATCTCAAGCCAGGGCTTCATCGCCTCGATGAGCGGCCGAGATTGGGCATTGCGTATGGTCCGGCGCTCTTCAGCGGTGCGGCCCCTCATTGTCTTTTCGATGGCATAAAGCTCGCCGATCCGGCGCAGCGCTTCGGCGGCGATCGGCGATCCGGTCGCCTCGTGCAGGTCATAGAACTTCCTGCGCGTGTGCGCCCAACAGGCCGCCAGCACGATGTCGCCCTTCGCGGTCAGCCGCTCGAAGCCGGCGTAACCGTCAACCTGCAGAACGCCGCGGAATCTTTCGAGATGAGAGGCTGGGCGCTCCGCCTTGCGATCGGGACTGTAGAAATAGACGGCGGCCGGCGGATCGGGGCCGCTCCAAGGCCGATCGTCGCGCGCATAGACCCACAATCGGCCTGTCTTGGTGCGGCCACGGCCAGGATCGAGCACCGGGATCGGGGTGTCGTCGGCAAAAATCTTGCCCGATCCAAACACATGCGCGGCTAGACGCGTCTGCAACGGCTCCAGCCACCAGCAAGCGCCGCCCACCCAGTTCGCCAAGGTCGAACGGTCGATCTCGACACCGTGCCGGGCGAAGATCTGGGTCTGACGATAGAGCGGCATGTGGTCGCAATATTTGCTCACCAGCACATGCGCCAGAAATCCCGGGCTCGCCATCCCCTTGGCGATGGGCCGCTCAGGTGCGGGGGCCTGATGGATCGTGCCGCAGGCGCGGCAGCCATATTTGGGACGGCGAATGCGCAGCACGCGAAGGCGTGCCGGCACAAAGTCGAGCATCTCGCTGACGGTCTCGCCAATCGCATGGAGCGCACCGCCGCAGCAGGAACAGAGGTGCCCATCAACGTCGACTTTCATGTCTTCGCGCGGGAGATGGTTGGGAAGTCCCCGGCGCCGCGACCTAGGTTCTGAGTCGGCATCGTTCGCCGATGTCGCCGGCTGACGTGCTTGCGTCCGTGCAATATCGGCGGCGAGGTCTTCCAGTCCGAGAGCAAGCTGGTCGTCATAGATGCGTTCCGACCGCCGTCCGAACTGCCTCCGTTGCAGCCGCCGAATGATGAGCCGGAGTCGCTCGACCTCGGCCTGCGCCTGGGCAAGCTCTGATCGATCGCCCGCTATTTGCGCAGCCAAGTCATGCACCAACCGGTGCAGCGCATCGACATTAGAAGGCAGCGCGGTGAGATCGAGATTCATGCACGAGATTCTAATACTGGTCGGCAGCGACACCCACAGCGATTGTCATCGTGAGTCAATCAGTCGCAGAGGTACCGCGCTCAGCCGGCGACAGCAGGTCGCCATCGCCGCTCCGGCGCACGCCAATCGACGCCGTCAATCAGCATCGACAATTGCGCCGAGCTCAGCGCCAGCGTCTCACCTGGGTCGACGTTCGGTGGCCAAAGAAAGACGCCCTGCTCGAGCCGCTTGGTGAACAGGCACAAACCGGTCCCATCCCAGAACACGATCTTGATGAGGTTGGCTTTGCGACCCCGGAACACAAACAGGTGGCCCGAGAAGGGGTCCTGCCGCAGCACGCCCTGGACCAGCATGGCGAGCCCGTCGATGCCCTTGCGCATGTCTGTGTGGCCCAGTGCCAGGTGCACCTTCAGGCCCTGAGGGAGCAGGGTCATGGCGCATACTCCGTGGCGCTCAACGTCGCATTAGAACCTGCGTTCTCATCACTGATCTGCACCGTGACGAACACCGGCGGCGCCGTCATCAGCTCTTGCTTCCAACGGAACAGAACACGCGCCGCGATCCCGTAACGCCGGGCCACAGCGGACAGGCTCACGCCTGGCTGCGTGGCCTCTTCGACGATCCGACGCTTGTCCTCGTCGCTAAATGCTCGCCGATGGCCCTCGCGTGCCGGCGCGACGATCGGCCGCGATAGCGGATCGTTAGTCATATGACTAAGGCTATGACTAAGGGTGTGACTAAGGCTATGACTTAGGCCGCGACGGCGATAGAGCAGCTTGCGCGCTGGCGGTTGCGGCTCGGCCTTGAACTTCGCCCGCCAGTTGCCGAACGCTTTCAGCGGAATCCCATGAGCCTCGCAATACTCTCGTTGATTCAACTCGCTATGGCACCATCCATCATGGTGCGCTCGCCAGAACGCTTCGCCGTAACGCACGCGCGATGTGGTTTTGCCGAACATCTCTCGTCCTCCTCACCTGCAAATTTGTGGTGAGAACAGATCGCGTCCGACAACGCGCCAAACAAGTGTGTGAGAAATGGACGCTTACTTTCTCGTCATATCCAGTCCAAATACTCCCTGATATGTCCTGAGAAATTCCCTGTTCCATCATGCAGGGAATTTTGCTGAAAACCATTGAATTTACTCGCTCATGAAGCACCAAAATTACAGCAGAATGCCGAATTTCGAGAAATTCCCTGTATTTTTCCCTGTTATCAGCAACATCGGTAGCGGAGACGA
>CAZNSG010000023.1:0-39767 GCA_964575715.1 uncultured Hyphomicrobiales bacterium
GGGGGCGAGCGCCAGCATGACCGAGGTTTCGTCCTTGCCGCCGTGGATTTCGGTGAATGTCGCGCCCGACGGCGGGCTTATCAGCGCTCCAAGATGCAGCGCGCAGAAATTGAGGCCGAAATCGCCCGACAGTTCGCGCGCGAGCGCCTCGATCATGGCGCGGTTGCCGCCGTGACCGTTGACCACGACCAGATTGCGCGCGGGCAACGCGCGGGCGATCTCGCTGCCGATGTTTCGCAGCAGCGCGGCCATGGTTTCGACCGTCAGCGACATGGTGCCCGGCGCCCAGGCATGTTCGCGCGAAAGTCCAAGCGTCAACGCCGGCAGCTGCCACAAATCATACTTGCTGCCCCAATGCGCAATAATGGCTTGAGTGAATGCTTCGGCCAGGACGGTATCGGTGTTGAGCGGAAGATGGGGTCCATGCTGCTCGATCGACCCGATCGGCATGCACAGGATCGAGGACTTGCTTAACGACTGCGAAATTTCGGGCGAGGTGAGCTCGCCGATCAATCGTTTTGGATGACGCTCCATGACCGATGTCTCAATGACCGGCTTCTCAGCCGCTGATCATGCGCATGAGCACGCGGTCTTTTTGGATGAAATGATGAAACAGGGCCGCTCCGATATGCATGCAAATAAGAATTGCCAGAGCAAAACCAATCAGCTGGTGAACGGGAAATAGCTGCTCGGATAACGCCCGATCCTCCGGCCAGATCGGCGGCAGCACGAACAGCCAGAACACTTCGATCGGCGCGCGATAAGCGGAAGTGGCGAGCCATCCCACGATCGGCTGCACGATCAGCAGGAGATATAGCATCCAATGGGTGGCGTGGGCAGCGCCGCGCTGGATCATCGGAATCTCGGCCGGTAACGGCAGCGGCGGATGTTTGAGGCGCCAGATCAGCCGGCAGACGACAATCGGCAAAAGAATGGCACCGATCGAGCGATGCAGGTTGAATAGAAGATCCTGCACAGGACCTTCTTTGATCCGCAACATGATGATCCCGAATGGGATCGTGCAGAGGACCAGGGCCGCCGTGACCCAGTGAAAAATCCGCGCACCTAGCGTGTAGGCAGGCCCGGAACGATCGGACATCGGCTGCGCCCCAGTAATTGCGATCAAGTGAATGAGCCCCGAATAATCTCTAGGGAGCGACCCCGATCACACGCTCCCCGGCTTTCGAGGTCTCGGCGAGGGACACAATCAGATGACCAAGCTGATGTCCAGCGCGGACCGCTTTGGCGGTCAGATATCGGCAATTGTCGGCGGTGATTGGCGCCTCGATCGACATGCGTCCGATGATCTCGATCCCCGACTTGGCAAGTCCCTCGATCTTGGCAGGATTGTTGGTGAGCAGCACGATGCGCCGGTGACCGAGCATCTCCAGCATGCGGGCGGCGATGCCATAGTCGCGTTCGTCATCGTCGAAGCCGAGCGTGGTGTTGGCGTCGACCGTGTCCAGGCCGGCATCCTGCAATTGATAAGTGCGCAGCTTGTTGGCAAGCCCGAGACCGCGGCCTTCCTGGGCCAGGTAGAGGATGATGCCGCCGCCGGTCTCTTCCAGCCTTGCAAGCGACAGTTTCAATTGATCGCCGCAATCGCAGCGCCGCGATCCGAACACATCGCCGGTCAGACAGGCCGAATGCAGCCGCACGCGGGCCGGCTTCGAGCGGTCCGGTTCGCCGACGATGATCGCGACCGAACATTCCCCGAGCATGTCGCAGAATGTCACGAAGCGGGTGCTTGATCCCGAATTGAGCGGGATCCGCGCTTCGCCCACCATCCGCAGAGACTCGATGGAACTGCTGCGGTAATGCGCGACCGCGGCCGCTTCGACAGTTACAAGCGCCGGATCGAAGGCGGCGACATTGATCGCAGCCGCGTCCGCAGCCAGAACTGCTGGCAAACATTGTGCGAACTTGGCGAGCTGGATAGCCGCAACAGCCGCCACGCTGGCCGGTTCGGCCCTGGGCGCGTGATCGACTTCGTAATCGGCAACGAGTGCGAGCAACGATTCCACACTCGTTCCGGCGGCCAGCGAAAGCGCCATCGGCGCTGCCGCTTCGAGCCCGAGCGTGCGTGCGCGTCGCGCCGTGACGATCAGCTTCGGACGCGACGGTGAACAAATATTCATGAAAGCAGTGAGTCGACCAGAATCGATGCCGTCGACCGGCAGCGCCAGTAATCTCTTGTCGTTGTCTGCGATCAGCACCGGCCGGCGCGCGCGAATCTCGGCTAGGCCACGCACCACTCCCACCTGCTCCCCCGTGCCGAACAGGGAGGCATCAAATACTCCATCGCCCATCTGAATTTGTTGCCTTTCAAAGTGCTGATTGTCGCGAGGAAAGAACACTTCGACCCCGGCCCGCATTCCGGGAAGCGCCCCAATGATTTCTATCTCATGCCGACATAATCGGATAAAATTGTGACCAAGCAAATCACTTGCCGTTGAGAAAATGCCGCCGCCGCCAAACCAAGGAATACATGATGGAATTGCCGGTGGCGCAGGTCCGGTCAACGAAGTGATTCTTGCCGAATCCTGGCAAAACGTCCCCGAATTGGTGCGAACCTCCACCGCCCGTCTGCCGCCACCATGGGAACACTTGTTCGGGCCATTGCGCAACGGAGTGGTGGATGACCTCATGGTGGTGGGCCAGATCGGCCAGTCGCTCGACGGACGGGTGGCGACAAACAGCGGCCATTCCCACTACATCAACGGTCCGGCGAGTCTGGCGCATCTGCACCGGCTGCGGGCGCTGGCCGATGCCGTGGTGGTCGGAGTCGGCACTGCGCTGGCCGACGATCCCCAGCTCACGGTCCGGCGCGTAACCGGCCCGCACCCGGCGCGCATTGTGGTCGATCCCGGCGGGCGCCTGAACGCCGGTGCGCGCATGTTCGCCAGCGATGGCGTTCGCCGCCTGGTGATCACGACGCTTGATGCGCAGCCGCAGCTCCCCGCGGAAATTGAAATCGTGCGCTTACCCTCATTCGAGCGGCGCATCGCACCGCAAGCGATTCTGCTGGCGCTCTCCGAGCGAGGATTGCGCCGTGTCCTGATCGAGGGCGGAGCCGAGACCGTCTCGCGCTTCCTCGCCGCCGGCTGTCTCGACCGGCTGCATGTGGTGGTCGCGCCCATCATCATTGGCAGCGGGCGGCCGAGTTTCATTTTACCGGCGGTCGAGCTTGTGCACGAAGCCTTGCGCGCGCCCATGCACATTCATCGACTCGACGACGAAGTGCTGTTCGACTGTGACTTGAGCGCTCAGCGCAGGCCGGTCGGATCGGCGAAGACGTCGAGGTGACCGATCCGGAATGACGATTGTCCGCGCGCGATGGCATCGTGCCGGCGCGCGTGCCACGTCTTGATCTCGGCAAGCGGCAACTGGCCGGTCTCCTGCGCCGCGCCGGCCCACGAGTCGATCATCGCGGTCTGCATTTCCTGATCTTGCGGCCCGATCAACCAGTCGGCGGTGCCGTGCACGACCAAATAGCCTACGCTCTCCAAGCGCGCGACCACGCGTTTCGCGGCATCCGACCCGAGCGCCGGCCCAAACCCCTGGTCGCGGCGATGGTGCACGCCGACGGCGGTCATGATGGTGGCATCGAAGGGGTCGGACGGTGCGAGGGTGACGCGGCCGTCGTAAATCAGCGCGGCATAGAGCGCTAGCTTGCGCGCTGCGGCTTCCGTGGCAAGGCGTTCGAGCCAGTGATCGGAGACGAGATCGAGCAGCGCGGACGTGGTGACCAGGTCGAGGTGGCCGTCGAGCACCACTTCGAGGTCGCGGGCGAGATCGACGGCGGCCGTGATGACCTTGGCGCGTGGATGGGAAGCGTTTGCGGCGCGGACCAGCAGGCCAAGGTCATTGTCGACGAGTTTCCAGTTCTGGCGTGCCGGCAGGTGCGGCGCCAATGCGCGCAGCGTTGCGCCGGTGCCGCAGGCGAGATCGACGATCGTGAGTGATGGCAAGGCAGCCAAAGCCGCGGCGACGGCGGCAATCACCTTGGAGTTGCGCGCGCGCACATCGTAAGGCTCGCGCAGCGCTAGCCAGCTGGAAGTAAAGCTGCTCATGTCGCCGCCTCGATCGCGCCGGCGAACAGCAGGCCCGAGTCGCGCCATGCAGGGAGCCGCGCGGCCGCCGCGCGCGCCGCGGCGGCGATCCGGTGCCGCTCGTCCTTGTCCGCAATCAAGCGCCGCAACGCGCGCGCAAGCGCAGCGGTATCGTCGGGCGGGACTAGAATCGCGGCTTCGCTCGGCACTGTTTCCGGAATCGCGCCCGCCGTGGTCCCGATCACCGGCAGCCCATGAGCGGTCGCTTCGGCATAGGCCATGCCGTAACCCTCGAAGCGCGAGGCCAGCACGAACAGATCGGCCGCAAGGTAAAGCTCGGCAAGGCGCGCGGGCGCAACCGCACCGAGGAGCGCGATCCGCTCGGTCAGCCCGCAAAGCGCGATTTGGCTTGTGATTTCCGCTGCAGCGACGCGATCGCGTTCGGCATCGCCGGCGATGGTGAGCCGCCACGGCAGATCGGCAAGCGTTGCGAGCGCGGCGATCAGCACGTCGTAGCCCTTGCGCGGCACCAGCGAGCCGACCGAAAGCAGCCGGACAATGCCGTCGCGGCTTGCCGTTGCGGGCACAACCGGATCGCTGCCCGGACGCGCCACCATAATGCGACCTGCCGGAACATCGTAGTCGGCGGCGAGCAGCCGCGCCGTGGCGGCGCTGGTCACGATCACCCGGTGCGCGAGCGCAAGTGCCGAGCGTTCGCTCGCGCGAAATGTTTCGGATTCCGCATTTGAGAGACCGGATTCCAGCGCCAGCGGTTGATGCACGAGCGCGATCAGCGGATTGCGGGCATGCAACGAAGCCGCGGCCTCGGGCAGCACGCCGAATGCCAGTCCATCGATCACGATCGGGCAGCGCTGGGGGATTGCCGCCAATTTTGTCAGCGCTGCCGCGCGCGTCTTGGCGTCAACGCGCGGAAAGCCGTCACCGAGATCGATCACGTCGATGTTCCAGCCGAGCGTTTTGAGTTCCAAAATCATGCGCCGGTCGTAGGCATAGCCGCCGGTCGGTGTGGCAAGGTCGCCCGGAACCGCGAACGCCAGCCGTTTCACCACAATTGCGCCTCATACCACGCCCGCGCCACATGCGATTCCGAGATCGTAATGCGGATGGCGGCAAGCTCGCGGCCGTTGCGGCCGAGCTTGCCCGCGCGCGCGATCTCCGCCAGCCGGTCGTGAATATGCCGCGTCAAGAATTCCGTCGTCGTGTTGGCGCCCTTGAAGTCCGCCACTTCGTCGAGATTGCGATAATTGAGCGGCGCGAGCACGCTCTTGAGCGCCTCATGGGCGCGGCCGATGTCGACGACCACGCCGTTGCCATCCAGCCGCTCCGCGAGGAACGCCGCATCGATCACGAACGTCGCGCCATGCAAGGCCTGCGCCGGGCCGAACAGCTTGCCGCGAAACGAATGGGCGATCATGACGTGGTCGCGAACTTCGACAGCAAACAAAGCCGGCCTCCTGTTTTAGGGATAATCGATACGTTGGCACAAAACACCGCTCCCGGGCGCAAGAATTTGCGGCAGCCGGGCCGGGAGATCGTTGAACGGCACCGCGGGTGCGATCAGGGCGTCAAGGCGCGGATCGGCGGTGTAGGCGAGCGCCGCTTCGAGGCGCGCCCGGTGCGTCCAGTTCGCCCGATGCGATGGCGCGACCTTGCCGAC
Organism: uncultured Hyphomicrobiales bacterium; assembly: GCA_964575715.1. Classification (GTDB taxonomy): domain Bacteria; phylum Pseudomonadota; class Alphaproteobacteria; order Rhizobiales; family Xanthobacteraceae; genus PNAI01. The sequence goes on from CAZNSG010000023.1 coordinate 5,731, forward strand.
CTGGCTGGAGACCAGCCGCAGGCGGCGGCTGTGGAATGCGCCGCCGAGCGAGACGGCGACGTCGCCCGCCCCGAACCAGCTCAGTTCCAGCACAATGGCCTCATCGCGCGCGAGATTGAGTGCGGTCGCAAGCCCCGCGGCGCTGGCGCTGGTATGCACGACGAGATCGCATTCGGCCGGTGCTTCGTCCGGCGCGGCAAATCGTAAGTTCAAGGCGCGCGCGATTGCAGCGCGCGCCGGATTGATATCGATCAGCGTCACATCGGCATCGGCGATCAGCCGGCGGCACAGAAAGCCAACCAGCAAACCCACGGCGCCCGCGCCGACGATGGCGATGCGCTCGCCCGGCTTGGGCTCGGCGTCCCACACCGCGTTGAGCGCGGTCTCCATGTTGGCGGCGAGGATCGCGCGCGCGGGCGGCAAATCCTCGGGCAGCGGCACGGCGGCGCCGGCAGGAATGTCAAAGCGGTCTTGATGGGGATGGAGCGCGAACACCAGGCGGTCGCGCAGCTCCGCCGGTCCGGTTTCGACCCTTCCTACCACCGAATAGCCGTATTTGACCGGGAAGGGAAAAGCGCCGCCCATGAATGGCGCGCGCATGCGTTCGAACTCGCTTGGCGGGACGCGGCCGTCAAACACCAGCGCCTCGGTGCCGCGGCTGAGCGCGCCGTGCAGCGCGCGCACGCGGACTATGCCGGGCGCGGGCGGCAGGAGTTCTTCCGCGCGCAATTCGGCGCGGCCGGCATCCAGGTACCAAAGCGCCTGCGCAATTTCGTTCCGATTAGCTGCCACCGAGAATCCCTTGGACTACAATAGCCACTCCCCTATTATTCGCACAGGCTGACGGGAGATCGGAAGCCATCTTGCTGGAACGCTCAAGCCACGATCTGACGCAATCCACGGCCGCAGGCACCGCGCTTGCCGTGCGCCGTACGCTGTTCTCTGTGCTGGCGGCAGTGACGATGGCGGCCATGCTCTGGCTGATGGGGCAGGCGCTCGCCGCCGGCGGCTTTGGCGCGATCGATGCAATCATACTTGCGCTGTTCGGCCTCACCTTGCCGTGGACCGTCATCGGATTCTGGAACGCGGCGATCGGATTTCTGATCATGCGGTTTGCCCGCGATCCGGTCGCGGCGGTGACGCCCGCCGCCGCGCGCATTCGCGGCAATGAGCCGATAACCGCCGCCACCGCTATCCTGATGTGCATCCGCAACGAGGAGCCGGGGCGGGTAATCCGCAACATCGAGCCGCTGATGGCGGAGCTGGTAGCCGCCGGCGTGGCCGACCGCTTTCACGTGTACGTGCTGAGCGACACCAGCAGACACGATATTGCGAAGCTGGAGGAGGAGCAATTCGGTGCGCTCGCTGCGCGCTGGCGCGACCGTCTTGCGCTCGTATATCGGCGACGGGAGTTCAATGCCGGTTTCAAGGCTGGAAATATCCGCGACTTCTGCGACCGCTGGGGCGACCGGCACGAGTTTGCGGTCGTGCTCGACACCGACAGCGTCATGCCCGCCGCGGCTGTGCTGCGGCTGGTGCGCATCATGCAGGCGGTGCCGCGGCTCGGTATTTTGCAGAGTCTGGTGATCGGGCTGCCGACCACCAGTGCGTTCGCGCGCCTGTTCCAATTCGGCATGCGGTTGAGCATGCGCTCCTACACCATCGGCAGCGCCTGGTGGCAAGGCGATTGCGGGCCCTATTGGGGCCATAACGCGGTGCTGCGTCTTGCTCCCTTCATCGCCCATTGCCGCCTGCCGGTGCTCTCGCACGATGGTCCGTTCGGCGGCCATGTGCTCAGCCACGACCAGGTCGAGGCAACGCTGATGCGGCGCGCCGGCTACGAGGTTCGGGTGCTGCCGGAAGAAGACCTCGGCTGGGAGGAAAATCCGCCGACACTGATCGAGTTCATCCGCCGCGATCTGCGCTGGTGCCAGGGCAACATGCAATACTGGCACTTCCTCCCGTGGCCGGGGTTAAAGCCGGTGAGCCGGTATCAGCTTGCGTTTGCGATCCTGATGTTTGTGGGCTCGCCGGCCTGGATCGGGATGCTGCTGCTCGGCGCGCTGGTCACTGCATTCGCGACTGCTCCGGCTGATGTCATCCACGCAAATAGCGGGATCGCGGTGCTCGTGCTGGTGCTGCTGATGTGGTTTTCGCCGAAAATCACGACCGCCATCGACGTGCTGCTGCGGGCGGACGAACGCCGGGCCTTCGGCGGCACGCCCATCTTCCTTGCCAGCATGGCGGCCGAAGCCTTGTTCAGTCTTCTGCTCTGCCCCATCATGTGGTTCGGCCACACGATATTTCTCACCAAACTGCTGTTCGGCCGTAGCATCGGCTGGATCGGGCAAGTACGCGACGACCATGCCGTGCCGGTAGCGCTCGCGGCGCAAAATTTTTGGCCGCATACCTTGCTCGGATGGACAGTGATCGCCGTGCTTGCCGCGACTCATCCCGCGGCGATCCCCTATGCGCTGTTGATCGCCGGCGGGCTCGCGCTTTCGATCCCGCTGGCCGTGATCACGGCAATCCCTGCGGTCGGCAACGCGTTCACCCGCATCGGACTGGGCCGCCTGCCCGAGGAAACCGCGCCGCCTGCCATGCTCAAGACGCTTGCGCTGTCGGCGATCGCGGCGGCTGCATCGAAGCCGCGCCCAGCCTGATCGCGGCCATGCTCGATTCATTGCGGACGGCGCGTGGGGTACTACGATCCTTGCGGATCTATTACGGCGACCGCAAGCGCGCGAGGGCGATGGATCAGCTCTATCGCCGCTTTGTGCAGCCGGGTGATCTTGTGTTCGACATCGGCGCGCATGTCGGCGATCGCGTTGCTGCGTTCCGGCGGCTTGGCGCGCGCGTAATCGCAGTCGAGCCGCAGCCCGCGTTCGTACGTGTACTCAAAATGCTCTATGGCCGCGATGGTTCGGTGGCCATCATCCGAGCGGCGATCGGCCGGTCGATCGGCACCGCCGACCTGCTGATCAATATGGACAACCCGACCATTTCGACGGCTTCGCAGGAATTTGTGCACGCTGCGTGCGGTGCGCCCGGCTGGGACGGGCAGGCCTGGACCAGGACGATCCGCGTGCCGATGACGACGCTCGATGGGCTGATCGCCGAGCATGGCCTGCCGGCCTTCATCAAAATCGACGTGGAAGGATTCGAGGCGGAGGCGCTGGCCGGACTCACCCAGCCAGTGGCTGCGCTCTCGTATGAATTCACCACAATCCAGCGCGAGGTCGCGCTCGCATGCCTCGATCGTTGCGGCACACTTGGGTTTGTCCGCTTCAACGCGGCATTGGGCGAGAGTCAGACGTTTGTGTACAACACCTGGATCGGTCGATCAGAGATTGCGCGCTGGCTTGCCGAGTTGCCGCATGCCGCCAATTCCGGAGACCTTTATGCCGTCCGGGCCTGAGCGCAGGCAGGGGGTGAGCGTGACGCGGCTGCGAATGGCTGCCGCGGTAGTGTTAAGCGCGCTGGGATTTGGCCTTACGCTCTACGTGTTCTTTCCCGGCGTCATGACGTTCGATGCCCGCTATGTCTATGGCGATATCGCCAAGCATTTTTTAGGCGATTGGCAATCGCCGGTGATGACCGTGCTGTGGGCGCTGATCGATCCGATCGCGCCGGGTGCGGCCAGCATGTATCTGCTGATCGCCACGGGCTACTGGCTCGCCTTCGCGCTGATCGCGGTGACCATCGCGCGCTCCTCATGGCTTGCGCTCACGCTGCCCTTGATCGCACTCTCGCCGCCGGCCTTCGTGCTGGCCGGCATCATCTGGCGCGATGTGCTGTTTGCGGCGGCATGGCTGCTGGCCGCGGCGCTGGTTTTCGTCGCCAACGAACGCAACTCAACGGCGCAACGTTGCGCGCAGGCGCTTGCGCTCGCCTTGCTCGTGTTCGGCGTTCTGCTGCGGCCCAATGCGATTCTTGCAGCACCAATTCTTGCCGCCTACATCGTGTGGCCGTCGCGCTGGCGGCTCAAGCGCGCCGTGATCTTGTATGTGCCGGCATTCGCTGTTCTGGTAGCGCTGGTGCCTATCGTCTATTACGGCGTGCTGGGCGCTGTGCGCCAGCATCCGCTGCACGCGCTTCTGGTGTTTGATCTCGGCGGCATCACGCATTTCAGCAAGCAGAACCAATTCCCGGTCGCTTGGTCGCCGGCCGAGACCGCGCTGCTCACCGAGCGCTGCTATCAGCCCGACAAATGGGATGGCTATTGGTATCTGGAGCCGTGCAGGTTCGTGATGGGACGGCTTGAAGGCGATAAAATCTTCGGCACGGCGACGCTGGTCGAAGCCTGGCGGCGGGCGGTGTTAAATCACCCCATCGCCTATCTGCAGCATCGCGCCGCATTCATGACGTCGTTCCTCACGGGGACGAATCTGGTCATGTGGTCGCAAGACATCGACCATCCGACAAAAATCGTGTTCGCGGACCGGCCGGCTTTTGTCGCTTTGCTGGCGATCCACGATGTCTTGCGGCCGAGTTGGCTGTTCAAGCCGGCGAGCTGGCTGCTGCTGTGCGCGGGTCTGTGCGCGCTGGGATGGCGCGGTCGCCATACGTTCGCGGGCGCGTTCGTTCTCGGGGTTTGCGGATCGGCCGTGATCTATGTTGCGACGTACTTCTTTGTCGGTGTCGCATCCGACTTCCGCTACGCCTATTGGGCGGTGCTGGCGGGAATTGCCGGCTGCGTTGTCCTGTTGCCGCGCCTGCTCAAGCGCGGCTAGCGACGCAAGTTTTCAGAATTCTCAAGCCGCTGCGACCTTCTTGAGGAAGGCATCGACCGCGCTCTCGATCGTGCCGGCTTGTGCCAAGAAAGTCTCCGAGGTCTTGAACACGGCTGCGGCGGCATGATTGGTCGCATCGACCGCTTTCGTCACGACGCTCATATTGCTGGCAAGCTCGCTGGCTCCCGCGGACGCCTGTTGTACATTTTGGGCGATTGTTTCGGTCGAACTGGTTTGCTGCTCGACGGCTCCGGCGATTGCCGCGGTAATCACGTCGATGTCATTCATGACGCTGCCGATCGAGCGGATTGCGTTGACGGTTTTGTTCGTCAAGTCTTGAATTGAGGCGACCTGCATGCTGATGTCTTCAGTCGCGCCGGCGGTTTGACTGGCGAGCGTCTTGACCTCAGCGGCGACGACCGTAAATCCGCGTCCGTAATCCCCTGCGCGCGCCGCCTCGATCGTGGCATTGAGCGCGAGCAGATTGGTCTGCTCCGCGACGTCACGGATGAGCTTGACCACGTCGCCGATGCGGACGGCTCCGGACGACAATTGCCCGACCAGTTGATCTGTTGACCGTGCGAGTTCGGCGGCGCGCCGGACCACTCCTTGGGCCTGTACCGCCTGTTCGTTAATCTCGCGGATCGAAACTTCGAGCTGATCGCTGGCGCCAGCCATGCTCTGCATGTTGGCCGATGTCTCCTCCGTGGAAGTGGAAATCGCATGCGCCTGTTGATCGGCCTGGTGCGCGATGGTGGACAATGTTTGTGCGGTCGCTTGCATGTGCGTAACATTTTCAGTGACCGTCCCAATGGCAGAGGTCATGGTCGCGCGAAATTCGCCGATGATCTGGTCGATGGTGGCTGCCCGTTTCCGTTGTTGTATCTGCTCGACGCGCTCGCGCTCGGCAAGGCCACGGCGTTCGATTTCGCTGGCGCGGAAACCTTCGAGCGCGCGCGCCATCTGGCCAATCTCATCGCGTTCGGTGAGCTCAGGAATGCTGAGGTTGATTTCACCGGACGAAAGCAACCGCATGGAATTTTCAACGGAGTGAAGCCGGTGGACGAGTTTGCGCTGGGTGAACTTGACCGCAAAACCGGCGGCAAAGATGCTAGCGAGCAGGACGAGCAACAACAGCATGTGGCTTTGATCGATATTTTCGAACAATGCCGCGGTACTACGGTCCATGCTCCGTTCGGCATCGCTGACGAGCACTGCGGCCACGCGATCGAGCTCGAGCTGAACAGCGACGTTCGCGTCGATGGCTGCATCGAGGCGGGTTGTGATAAAATGTTCGCGCGCGCGCAGCGCGAACACGCTCGCGGGGCCTTGCCCAACGTGACGTAGCTGGTTCGTCGTCGTTTTGATCTCTGCGTCGGTCAGTGCCGACGTCTCCCTGTCGAGCAATTCGATGGCAGTATTGAAGCGATCCTGTAGCGGCTTTAACGCCGTCGGGTCCCTGACGATGAGCGCCTCGCCAGTCAGGCTGACGATGAACTGGGCCTTTGCGAAAAATTCAAGCGTGTGCTGCGCATTATTGAGGCGCGCCAATCGATCGAGGATCTCACTATGGACTCGGCGCAATGCCTCAAGCAGCTTGGTTTTCTGAGCGTACAGATAGTTGCGCTCAGCGATGGCTTCCTCGAGCTCCGCAATATTGCCTTCCAGGCGCAGTGAGAGCGACACGAACTGATTGAAAGGGGGGCTTTCCCCCTTCGCCTTCTTGACCCGCGCCATCACCGTTATGAGTTCGCCATTTTTGCGCGCGATCAAAGCGAAAGCTGCTTCTTGCTCGCCGGCGGTTTTAGCATTGATGGTTCGCGCCGCCGCCGCGGCAATTTCGCCGGAAATGGTGGAGAGGCGCATCGCATTGGTCATCGCCGGCACCTTCTGATTGGCGAATGGTCGCAGCACACTCTCGACCGCCGAAAACGCGAGGTAGGCCGTGGCGGTCGCGATCAATGTCAGGCTTACAACGATGCCGAAAGCAATCTGAAGATTGCCGCTGATGCCAAATTTCGATGTAAATCGCGCATAGGCTCCGCCGCTCATCGCGGTACCCGAATTCAGCGTCCCCGACGGATGGAGGGGAGACGAAGCTTGTTCGCTATGCATGCAATCGTCCCGCCGGGGATGAGGCATCTGCGCAAGCAGCGCTCAATCAGGAATTGCCCCATCGGCAGACGAGGCGAGCGCTCTGACCGAATGACCGTCACATTCCAAACGACGGGCCATGAAAAACTCCTATCAATGCATAGTAAAAAAGGTCTTAAGTGCCTAGATAATTTGGGTTATCTGAATCATTAGACCGGGGCTGCAGGCAACGATCAGGGCGCGATTTTGGCGGTCAATACGCCGGCCGCCGCACCACAAAGCATGCGACCAGCACGACAAAGGCACGAATAGTGGGAGATGGCGGTGGGCTGATCAGCGCGTCGCCCAGCAAGATATGATGCGAGCATCAGTAAGTCTATTGGCCCGGTTTGTCGCAGCAGGGTGCCAGGCAACGGCCATATTTAAGCAACATCTACCAGCGCGCGGTTCGCGATGAGGCGCGGGTGCGCATATTGGGCGTTGAGCGTGATACTTCAGGAGGCCGCAGCTCGACACCCGCAAATGCGGACTGGGCTTCGTTGCCCATGAAAAAAGGTTTGGCGAAATAATAGCCCTGCGCGTACCGAATCCTGGTCGCAGCCTGTAGGTATGCAAGCTCTTCGAAGGTCTCCACGCCTTCCGCAACCACATTGATTCCAAGCGCATGGCCAAGGGATTCAATCGCTTTCAGGACGCTTTGATTGCGCGGACGCTGGTGAATTGACGTAATAAAAGAACGATCGATTTTGACTTCATCCGCGGCAATATCGGCAAGCGCGGAGAGTGACGAGTAGCCGGTGCCGAAATCATCGATCGAGACGCGCACTCCGGCATTGCGCAAAATTGGTATAATGTGTTTTTGAAATTGACCTGCCGCGACGAATGCATCCTCGGTGACTTCCAAGATAAACCGCTCCGGCCGGCCGGTAGCCTCCAATGACTCCACAAACGGCTTCATAAATTCGATTTTACAAGCTTGTTTTGCCGCAACATTGATGCTGATGGTGACATCGCGTCCAAAAATGTCATCAATCTTGTCCATCGCCTTTACGGATTCCGCCAAGACAAGATTGGTAATCGAATCAATCAAACCAAGTTCGACTGCAAGTCCAATGAAATTGCCAGGAGGAGAAATCTCGCCAGCTTCGTCGCACCAGCGGATAAGTGCTTCAAGCCCGACCACGAGCTGGCTATGGATATCGACCTTTGGCTGAAATGCACAACGAAAATGGCGGTCTCGAATTGCCACTCGCAAACGTTGTTCGAGCTCCATTCGATTTGCAATGTCCTGCCCAACGCCGGGGTCATAGATTGCAACATTTCCCTTTGAGTTGTTCTTGGCTTGGTACATTGCACTGTCAGCGTTTCGGCGCAGCGTTCCGTAGCTGGTTCCGTGGTGAGGATAGACGCTAACCCCGATTGAGGCTGACGTGAATATTTCGAAATCCTCAATGTAATAAGGTCGCTTGATCTGCTCTAATATGTCACCAATGAACGCGCGAAGTTGCTGATCGTCGTCAGCCGGATTAATAATCAATACGAATTCGTCGCCGCTAATGCGCGCCAGCGTGTCGGAAGTCCTGATGAAATTAGAAATACGTTTTGCAATCGCGACTAGCAACGCATCGCCAACGGCGTGATTGTAAAAGTCATTGATGTGCTTAAAATTGTCGAGATCGAAAAATGCCAACGCGAAGTGACCTTTGGCGGTCTTGCTTTGCAAGGTTTCTTCGATCTTTTTTTGCAAATATGCGCGATTGGCAAGCCCAGTTAAGTCGTCGAAGTATGCACGACGCGTGAGCTCGCTCTCGAAGCTCTCACGCTCAGTCACATCGATCGATGTCGACAGCAGTAGTTGTCGGTTCGCGACATGGAGCGGTGTGCGCAAAGTATCAAACGTACGCTGTGTTTTTCCGTGATTTATTAAAACACTGTCGGGACTGGACGGCGGAAATTGCGCCGTTTCTTTGATGTTCACCACTGCGTCATTCGCCAGGACTAGCCGGCCATGCTCATCATGCACGGCAATTCCGATTGGAAGAGTGCTGAAAATGCTTTCATATAATACATATTTCTCGCGAGCGGTTAGCTTAGGTAATGCGTTGCCGCCGCGCCCATCTTCGAAGGGTTCGGTGGATGCATGTGGTTTGTTGCCCTCGTCTGCGGTGTTCATTACCTGCTGCCAACTAACGTTGCGGCAAACCCTAAGAATGTTGAGGAATCTTTTGCGGCGTTGCGGCTGCTTCCGCTCGACCAAGAACTGGTTTTGCTAAATTTATCTGTTGATCTGCATCGATCGTCGGTGCCGGCTGCAGTGGTGCGGTGTCTTGGTCTGCGAACGGCGGAGATGCATGTGTCATATCTTCCTGCCGCGGCTTATGGTTCATGCTCGCGCCGCGCCAGCGTTCGATCACGGTGGCGATAAAGTTTCGCTCCATGCTGCCTTGATGATTGGCCCGTATGATATCTGCGGCACCACGCTTGTGGAGCAGGCCGGCCGGAAGCTCGTTGACTTTGATCCGTGTTGGCAAGGCCACGCCTTCACCAAATGCGAGCATTTCGCCAATTCCCATCGACGGCAGGAATGCGAGCAGGTTGGAGCCAGCGTCCGATATGGCTGAGCGTAGCAATGCCTGGTCACGATCGTTTGCCATTCGCATTGCAAAGATCGTGCTGCATTGGGAAATAATCGTCGGGTCAAGCTCTGCCGGTCGTTGTGTGACCAGTCCGAGAAAAACTCCGTATTTGCGTCCTTCCTTGGCGATACGGGCGATGGCGCGCCGGGTTGGCCCAAAGCCAATTGAATGGTCGGCGGATGCGTAAAGGTGAGCCTCCTCGCAAACGAGCAGCAATGGATCTACGCCATCGCTCCAGAGTCCAAAATCGTAGGCCATGCGAAATAAGACGGAAACAACCGCATCGACGACTTCCGCGGGGAAACCCGCAAGTTGAATGATGGTCATGGGCACGCCATCGGAGGGCAGGCGGAAGATTTGGCTCAAGACTTCACTCATCACGTCGCCGCCGACATTGGCATTGTCAAACATGAAGGTGTAACGCGGGTCTCGGCTAATCGTCTCTATGCGCGTAATCAGTCGATGATAAGTCAAACGCGATGAGCGATTTTCAAGACGTCCGAGACGCTCGTCGATCAGGCTGAGAAGGTCTGCGATTCGATAAGGGACCGGCGTGTCGACCGTAAAGCCCGTCCTTTTTTGGTCTGCTCGCTTGATGCTAAGGCGATCCGCTGCCGTTCGATATTGCAGATAATGAGCCTTTGCGAGAGGTATGGTTTCATAAAGAATCTCTATTTCATCCTCGACGCCAGGGCGGCCACTGAAGATCACATCAAGCGTTTCTTCAAAATTGAATAGCCAGAATGGCAGCTTTAGATTGCGCGGATTTAGAACCTGAGCATGCTTGCCAAAACATTGACCATATTCATTATGCACATCAATCAAGAGGACTCGTAACGCAGACCGTATCTCCATTATTTTCTGTAAAATGAATGCAACTAAACTCGACTTTCCTACGCCGGTGCTGCCCAGCACGGCAAAGTGCTTGCTCAGCGTTTCATTGACAAGAATGTATGAGTCCACAGAGCTGTCGTGTTGAAGGTGTCCAATATGGATTGTGTTGGAGTTCGAACCGCCATAAATGATTTGCAATTCATGACGCTCCAGAAGAGTGGCTGCATCCCCGATTGCGGGATATTCGGTCACGCCTTTACGATAGTAAGCAACCGCGCCGGTCACGACCTCTCCCATAAGGTCAACGTCCGCGGTGGCGTAATAACCTTGCTCGCGCACCGTTGGGATCGACTGCAGCGAAATATTTGTAATCACGCCGATGATCAACGACTTCCCGCTCTGAATCCGCAGGAGTCTGCCGACGGTCGTACGTTCGTCACCGGAATTGGCATCATTGGTCGCAAGGATTCCAACACTGGCGTGCGAGCCATTAACGCAAATCACGCGCCCGAGCGGTTTGCCCGCGGTAGAAATTGATTTTGAGTCCATGGAGGGCTTTGCCGCGTCCATGAGTTTCCTCCTGCTATAGGGTCGAAACAGACTTCCGGCCTGTATCTGAATTGATGCGACACTATCGATGAAAATTGTAAATTCAGTTAAATGCAGCCAATTGGGATAATTAACAAAACATTGAATGAAACGCTCAAATACGTTGTTATTCTTGGTGAGTCGCAGTATTTGCGACAGTTCAACGCTGATATCGCGCCTTAAATTTGAAACAAGCTGTGCCTTGGTCAATATCCGCTTACCGCGACAGGGCCTCGCACGCTCATATCGCGGGCAGCCGCAGCACAAAGCGGGCGCCCAGAACGGGAGGCGGTTCGCCTTCGCCGCCGGCGATGCCGGTTCGGTTTTCCGCCCATAGCAGGCCATCGTGCGCTTCGACGATCTGCTTGGAGATCGAAAGTCCAAGCCCGGAATTCTGTCCAAAGCCCTGGTGCGGCCGATCAGTGTAGAAGCGTTCGAAGATTTTTTCGAGCGAATCCGGCCGAATGCCTGGACCATCGTCGTCGACGATGATTTCGACTTTGTCCTTGTGCCGGCGGCAGACGATGCGCACCGTGCCGCCGGGCGGCGAGAACGAGCGGCCATTGTCGATCAGATTGTTGATCACCTGGCCAAGCCGGGAATCGTGACCTGGCACCACGAAGGCTTTCAAGCTGGCGCCCTCGAAGGCGAGCGTTACGTTGGCGCCATCGTCACTGCGCATCTCATTCTGCATGGTCACCACTGTGGTGAGCAGCTTGGTCAAGTCGACCGGGCCGATCTCATGGCGTTGCAACTCGGCGTCGAGACGGCTCGCCTCGGAGATATCGGAAATCAGGCGGTCGAGCCGTCTGACGTCATGCTGGATCACGGCGAGAAGCCGCGCGTGACTCTCCGGCGTCTTGGCAAGCGGGAGGGTCTCGACCGCTGAGCGCAGCGAGGTCAGCGGATTCTTCAACTCATGCGCGACATCGGCGGCAAAGCTTTCGATCGCTTCGATGCGGCTATAGAGCGCGCTGGTCATATCGCGCAGCGTGCCCGAAAGATGCCCGATCTCGTCGTGCCGTGCGGTGAAGTCGGGGATTTCGACGCGCGAACGGATGCGGCGGCGCACGTGTTCCGCGCTGTCGGCCAGCCTGCGCATCGGACCCGCGATGGTGCCGGCGAGCAGCACCGAGAGCAGCACCATGACGCTGGTTGCGATCAGGAACACCTTGATGATCGCAAGCCGCTCGTTCTCGACCGCTTCGTTGATGTCGCCGCCGCGCGTGGACAACAGCAGCGCACCGCGCACCGCGCGGAAGCTCTGCACCGGCACCGCCACCGAAATGATCACCTCGTCGCGTTCATCGACGCGCACCATGCTGCTGGTCTTGGCTCCGGCAAGCGCCTGTGCCACTTCCGGATAATCCTTGCCGGCGTTTGGCCCCAGCTCGCGGTAGAGCGGAAGATCGCCACGGTTGAGCCAGGTCTTCACCGCGTTCCACGTACGTCTGAACACGCCGAGCTGGTCATTGCTCGGCGGCGGCAGATCCAGACGCAGAATCTCGCCGGGGACGAACACATCGCGGCTGTCGATGATGAGCGAGCCATTGAGGTCATAGATTCGCGCCCGGGTCTTGGTCGGCGTAATCAGCCGATGCAGCACCCGCGCGACCCGTTCCGGATTGATGGTAAATTGGTATCCAGAGATTCCTTCGTCGGTCGGCCCATAGGTTTCGCCGGGTCGCAACTCGAGCGGGCGATCCTGATCGAAGAAGCTATAGTCACTGTCGGTGGCGGCGGCGCTGGCGATGGCGTTGGCGATGATCTCGCCTTGCACCTCAAGGCTCTCCACGTGCGCCTCGATCAGGCCGGCGCGAAAATGCGACAATTGAAGAATGCCGACGACCAGCGCCACCAGGCCAGCGACGTTGAGGATGACGATGCGCCGCGTAAGGCTGGAGAAAATATGGCCGACGGAAAACAGCCACACGCGCTGCGCCGCGCTCGCCAGTCCCCCATCCTTTTGATCGCGGGGCTCCGGTTTGAGCCCAGTTTCCGGCAGGCTGCGCTCGGCGCGATCGTGCCGTTCGTCGGGACGGGAGGTTCCGGCGGCGTCCGGCGGGGTCTTGATAGTTCGATCGAGCACGTGGTTGCTGCCGTGTTTGAACTGCCCAGCGCGTGCCGCTCTTTTAGCATATTTGGCGAGCACGGGCGCGAGACTCTAGCATAGCTCGTGGAACGGATTAGCCCTCGGGTCTGCGCGGAGCTTGTCATCGGGCGACGCCATAGCAGGCGCAGCCTGCGTACACTTGTCTGCGATGCGCCGACCCGTTGGCACGGACCAAGGGTAAATTCCGCGTAATCCGCCAATCCAGCGGCCCTTTGAGCTACGATCAGCAATGCAAACAGCCGAACGAGGCGGTGCATTAGGAGGTCGCTCTAGCGTCTGGTGCGAACTCGGCGGCTTGCGCTCAGAGCTAATCGGAGAACATTTTCTTGTAATGGCGGTACCAATCGCTTTGGAAGACCTCGCTCGGATCGTAGCGCCGCTTGAGGCGCAGGAACTCCGCCATTAGCGGGTAGCACTTTTCGACTTGCTGGCGGCTCGCCCACCGGTGGTAGGTGAGGAAGTAGCTGCCGCCGAACTCGATGGCACGGTCGATAAGTCGGCGAAAGTTGTCGGCCGCCTTGCGCAGGCCGCTCTCATCATGATCCACGTGCAGATTCATAACGGTGCAGACCCACGGTTCTCGCGCCCAGGCGAGCATGCTTTCATCATCTTTCTCGATGAGACGGATCGTCCCGTAAATGAGCTGCGCACCGTATTGTCTGAAGTCCGCGCGCACGGCGCCGAGAAACGAGGCGAGCGCGGTGCGCGGCACATAGAGTTCGGTGATCATTTCCGTGCCCTTGACCTTGGCTTGGAGCCGGCGGTCAAGATCCTCGTGGTAATTGTCGAGATAGAGGCTCATCTGGTGCGTATCGGACCAGTACCGCTGCCCCGAGGTCGAAAGATAATACGCCACATACGTCTCGTAGGCGCGGCGGGTATCGGCGTGGGACATGTAATAGAGCTCGCGCCAGTGTGCCTCCCCAAGTTCCTTGGCTTCGGTTGGCATTGGTGTATCCGGCGGAAGCGGTCGATAGCAGGAGAACACGCCCTTCTTTAGGAAGTCGTCCGAACTGGCATCGGTCGAAAATTGACAATCGCCGTAAACAAAGCCCTCGGCAATGTGCCGGTCGAAGGCCTGCATGAGCTCGTCGGTGTCTATGACCTGCACGATGCGTTCGAGCTTGGTGCGCGGCATCAGACGAAGCCGCACGCGTGTGACGACGCCGAAGAGGCCATAACCGCCAATCGCCAGGCGGAAAAGTTCACGGTTCTGGGTGCGGCTGCAGGTTCGCAGCGTTCCTTCCCCATCCATGATCGTGAATGCCTCGACATCGCCGATGAACGGCTGGAGCTTGAGGCCGCGGCCGTGAATGTTGGCCCCAAGCGCGCCGCCGAGCGTCAGCCGATCGGCCCCGGTCTGCTTCTGAACGATACCCCATTGCCGAGACCGGCCTTTCTGCATGGCGATGAGGCGTCGGACCAGTTCGGGCCATTGAATGCCGGCATCGGCTTCGACGATGCCGAGCTTCGCATCGAGGCGAAGTTCGCGTTTCATCGGGCGCGTGTCGATCATCACCGTCCCGCTGGCGAATTGTTGGCCGCCCATGGCATGACGGCCACCCGCAATCGAAATCGCCTTTCCGTCGCGCCGGGCGGCTCTGATCGCTCGCCGTAATGCCGCCTCGGAATCGACGGCAACAACACGGTGAACGCGGGTCTGATTGAGCTGAGAATGGATGTCGTTGACCAATGTGCCTGCGCTTTGTGCGCTGGCCATTCCCGAGACGTAAGGCAAGAAGGCAAGACCGGTTCCGGCCTGGACCGCACCGTTTAAGAAGTCGCGTCGTGTTCGCATGCAGCCTCCCGCGAAAGCCCCCAGGCCGCCGAGAAAATTAGCAGAAGGGCGGCGGCCTGGACGAGATGATAGAGCGCATTGTGAGTCAAACCCAGGGAGACGAGGCCCGTCTCGGATTGCTGGATTGCGGCCGCGGCGAAAGACAGAGCCAAACCGGCGATCCCAGCCACGAGATAGTTCCCGTGGCGCCGAAGATAGGTCAGCACGAAAGCAATGAGCAGAAAGACCGCCGCCGGCATGTAGTAGACGATCGCGACGGCAAAGGACTGGCTGAGAAACAGAACTGTCGCCGCGTACATGGCGAACGACGACCCGGCGAGAACCGAAACGCGTTTCGCGGCGCTCTTGGAGAAAAGCAAGCGGGCTCCGATGGCCCAGGCCGAGAGCGCGGTGATGCCGATCACGAGGAGGGTAGCGTTCCAAGTGACGCGGTAGATCGTCGACTGAATATCAGGGAGGAAGCCGTGTGTGATCCCGCCAAGGAGCGCGCCAATGCCTAACGCTGCAAAGAAGATCACGAACCACCTGCGCAACGGCCTACCAGCCGGGGCGCGCCAGTGCAGCCATGCGGCCATGCCGGCACATTCGATGGCAAGACCGAAGTCGGTCAACGCGACGTCGGGCTCCAGCAGGGTCACGGCGCCGGCCTCTGTGCCAAGGCCGAGGCGCGCCACACCAGATAGTGGCCAAGCGTGAAGATGAAAGCCGCCAGCACGAAATGGAACCAGATCGGTATGGTCCCTATGAACCAACGCAGCTCGGGGTGCGGGACTATGGTCATGACATAGCGCACGAACATGGCGAGGAAATAAATGCAGCCGAGCACCTTCAAAATGGCGCCCGTGCGCGGGCTCAGATCAACGAAGTAGCCGTTGCCGCGCGCGAAATGGCGAACGATCTTGAGCATGAGGACGATCATCGCGATCTGCACCGGCAGGAGCAGCGAATACGGCAGGAGCCCAGAGAACCATTGTTCGAAAGGTGGCAGGATGCTGACTTCGCGGACGCCAACCAGAATCTGTCCCGCGACCCGCAAAACGAATAGGAGCGTGATCGACCCCAGCAAAAGTGGGTAGCGAAGGGGAACGTGCCTAGCGACCTGTAACGGCAACAATGTCAGCCCCTCACGGTCCCCTCGAACTTGCCGCATGAGTCCGAGGTACTCCAATCATGGTGCGCTCGTCTACGATCATGCTCCCGCCGTCAACGACTCGTTTAGCGGCAAAGGATTGTCGTCTTGATCGTCAAGTCGCGTGGCGCTCTGATGGGTGGCGGCCGGCTTCGATTTCCGTGTGTTGAATTTGGTGGTGCCGGTTCTTCACAACGAGGTCTGCTCACGACCCGACTCGGACCGGCCGAGATGTCCGCTCTCCAGTCGCAATCAGGGGCTAAGCGGACCATGAGTAAGCCGCAAGCAGCAGGCTCAAATGATGATACCAACACTCGCAATGTCTGACTCATCATGCTCGCGCTTGCTCGCCTCGCTCGCGCTCCGGCGCAGCGGGTCGCGGGCATCTACATGTTAATCGCGATTCGAATCAAAGACGTGGATGGCCGTGACAAGCACGGCCATGACGTAGAGAGAGGTCGGTCGCAACGAAGGTTGATATGCGTACGCGGCCTGGCATAGAGCACGGCAAACCGCTTCGGTCACAATTCCTTGAAACGGTAACCGACGCCGTAGAGCGTCTCGATCATATCGAAATCGTTATCGACCACCTTGAATTTCTTGCGCAGCCGCTTGATGTGGCTGTCGATGGTGCGGTCGTCGACATAGACTTGGTCGTCGTAGGCGGCATCCATCAGCGCGTTGCGGCTCTTGACCACGCCGGCGCGGGCGGCGAGCGCCTGCAGGATCAGAAACTCGGTGACGGTGAGCGTGACCGGCTCGCCCTTCCAGGTGCAGGTGTGGCGCTCGGGATCCATGCGCAGGAGTCCGCGCTCGATCGCCTTGGCATCGGTCTCCTTGGGTGCGTTGCTGTCCTTGGGCGTGACGCGCCGCAACACCGATTTCACCCGCTCGACCAAGAGGCGCTGCGAAAACGGTTTGCGAATGAAGTCGTCGGCGCCCATCTTGAGCCCGAACAGCTCGTCGATTTCTTCATCCTTGGAGGTGAGAAAGATCACCGGCACGTCGGACTTCTGCCGCAACCGGCGCAGCAGTTCCATGCCGTCCATGCGCGGCATCTTGATATCGAGGATGGCAAGGTCCGGCGGCGAAGTCTTGAAGCCTTCGAGCGCGGAGGCGCCGTCGGTATAGGTCATGATCCGGTAGCCCTCGGCTTCGAGGGCGATGGATACCGATGTCAGGATGTTGCGATCGTCGTCGACGAGAGCGATGGTCGGCATGTACCTTGTTCCGCTGACGGTTCAATCCAGTGTCTTTGAAGCCTGCAAAGCGGGGCCGAAATGTGACGGCCCTTCGACAAATACGTGATTTGTCAATTCGTTGATGATCATAGCGGCCAAGACGCCCCTTCGTCCATGTAGCGTTTCAAGAAACTTTTGGCTAGGACTCAGCCGGTATATCGCCGGCACACCGGCTCGATCTAATCTGGTCGCGAACGATGCAGCCGACCCCCGCCTTCGACCCCAAAGCCACTTCCAAGAAGCTCATGCGCGAGAGTCGCAGCGGGGCGCTGGCGACATTGCTGGCGGGCTCGGGCGATCCCTATTGCTCGCTGGTCAATGTGGCGACCGCGGCCAATGGCGCGCCGCTCCTGCTGATCTCGCGTCTTGCGGTGCACACCAAGAATATTCTTGTTGATCCGCGGGTCTCGCTCATGCTCGACGAGCGCAAGGAAGGCGATCCGCTGCAAGGCGCGCGCGTGATGCTGATCGGCACCGCCGTGGTTACCGTGGACGAGCATGCGCGCCGGCGTTATCTCGCGCGCCAGCCGGAGGCGGAAGAATTCGCGGATTTTGGTGACTTCGCGTTCTATGAGATCAGGCTCAAGGGCGCCCATCTGGTCGCGGGCTTCGGCCGCATTGTGGATTTAAAACCCGCCGATCTGCTAACCGAGCTTGCCGGTGCGCAGGCGTTGCTTGCCGCCGAACCCGAAGTGATCGAACACATGAATCGCGATCACGCCGACACCTGCCGGCTTTATGCCACCAAGCTGCTGGGCGCACCCGACGGCGACTGGCGCTGCGTCGGCTGCGATCCGGAAGGGCTCGATCTGCAATGGCAGCGCGTGGGCCTGCGGCTGCCGTTTCCGCAGCGCGTCAATGAACCCGGCGCGCTGCGGGGGATGCTCAAGGAGCTTGCACAGAAGGCGCACGCGACCCTTACCTGAGCAGGATTGCCAACCACGGCCAGCGCTTGGGCCAACGCTTGGGCCAAGGTTTGGGCCAAGGTTTGGGCCAAGCCAGCCCGTCCACTTCCAGACGAATGCAGCCGGCTCTTGGTGGCAGGGTTAGTAATGAACTGCTGCGGACGTCGGCTACCTCCGTGCAACGGGCGACAGGCGTATTCCACACCTGGGCTCTATTTTTGATCAATGCGGCACATGGATTTCTGTTGGTCGGAACCCGCTCCCCAACTGGCATTCGCTTAATTCAAGACATGCTTCGGTTTTGCTGGTCCCAGCGCGCACGTTCATCCAGCGTGCCGCGCTGAAGCTGCTGGCAGCTCATTGAGTTGCTCATCTCGTTATTGAAGTTTTCGACATTCATTCTGTCGATACGGCAGGCTTTTCACAAAATTAGTTTGCAGCTAGTTTATCGCGGTACGCGAAGGCGAAATTCGCAAGCGCGGTTCGATTGTTGATGCCAATCTTGTGATAGACGTTGTTCAGATGAATCTTGACCGTTCCCTCGGATATATTCAGCTGATTTCCGACATCCTTATTGGATAGCCCATTGGCGACTTGGAGCATGACCTCAATTTCACGGCGGGTGAGCAGATTCTCGACTCTTGCGATTTGCGTTCGATACTCCCTTGTTCGCTCGATCGCGCCACTCAACAGTTCGGCGGGAAACCATTTTTGCCCGGCGGCTACAGCGTGCAGACAGCTGATCAATGTGTCGGCTGCTGCTTCTTTAAGCATAATGCCGCAGGCGCCTTCCTCTCGTGCAGCAACGATTTGGTTGTCGTTGGGGGAGGCAGCAAGGAAGATCACGCGGCTAGATAGGCGCGCCTCGTTTACCGCTTTGAGCACCTCAAGCCCGTTCGATTCCGGCATATTCATGTCAAGCAACGCCAGGTCCGGCGAATAGTTTTGGATGGCTTCGATCGATTCCGCGCCATTCCTGCAGATCGCGTGAATTTTGAAGCTTTTGTCATGACGCAAAAGCGTGACAAGCCCGTGTAGAACGACGGGATGATCATCCGCAACAATGATACTAATAGAATGCACGTGTTCGACCTTCAGGTTGGTGCGCCGCCAGAGCACGGCAGCTCAATGCGCAGTTCAACTCCTTGCGGAGAGCTTAAGAGCGAGAACGATCCATTTAATTCCGCGATTCGTTTGCGCAGCGACTTCGGGCCAATGTTAAAATCCGAAAGTTCTTTTTGACAGTAAGCGCGCGTTGTGCCTTCCAAGCCGTGACCATTATCGGCAATGCGCAATTGAATACGATCTGGTTTCGTATCAATCGCAATATCAATACGCGATGCCTGTCCGTGCTGCACCGCATTCGCGGAGGCTTCGGCGAGAATTAATTCAAGCTGGTATCCGAGTTCCCGCGACACGGTAGCGCTATTTGGATTGACCGAAAGCGCGACATCACAGCCCCACTGGCGCCGGATCGTATCAAGTTCGCGCTCCATTTCCGCCGGGAGTTCGAATAGCTCCTGCGCGCTCAGGAGCTTTCGTCCTTCGACAAATCCCCTGATGCGTTGCTGTTCGGTTAGCAGCAGCTTCCGCACATTCTCAACATCCTGTTGGATTTTGCCCTCGGAACGAGCAGCAACCGTTTTGAGCTGCAATCCTGCTGCGGTCAGGCTTTGGAGGATTCCGTCGTGGAGGTCGCGCGCGAGCTTGATGCGTTCTCGGCTCGCAGTGGTTTCTTCTAATTGAACACAAAGAGCACGGTGCTCAAGCTGGATGAGAAGACGCGAGGCGACCACCTCGGTCAGCGTCAGATCGTCCTCTCCCCAGTTCGGCCGATCAAGCACAAACACCCGACCTTTGCAGATTTCGCCTGCAAATGAGGCGCTGCACACGCTCGCAATTTCAAAATGCTTTTGCAGCTGCGCATCAATAATCTGGTTCAAATAGAATATTTTGCCCGCCGAGGTTGTACAATGAAAGTAGCTCAGGGCTTCGGAGGCAAAGGTTTCGCTGACGAGTTCGGGTGCCACCAGATTGCCATAGGCGTTGGCCGGCCTGTTATCTTGCTTGCACTTTCCGTCGGCGAACAGGGCCGTAAATAGATACGGCTCTTGCGCAACTTCCCACAACAGAAGAACGCGGGGAACCTCTAATACCGTTGCGATATGTATGAGACTGGCATCAATCCAGCTGTTGTTGACATCGGTATCGGTGGGGTCCGGCGCACTCGGCCATGCGGCCAAGTTCATGAGACGATTTTGACTGCGCTCACGGGATGCTCCGAAGAAGGAGAACATACCGCCGATTACGACCAAAAAAGTATATTGGACAAGAAATTCGGTCTCCCCGCCAATAGCGACGAATAAAATTGCTTGCAGCACTGCCAGGAAGGTGGTCGTCCACAATGCGCCGCGCCAATTCCATCGGACTGTCGCGCTCAGCAAGACAAAAATACATAAGATGAAAAACGTGGTCGAAGAATCTCCCAGAAAGAGTTTCAAGATTACAATGACCCCAATATCGGCGAGATGGACCGGGAGCTGCCAACCCGTGCGCTGTCTGCCGACAAAGAGCCGCAGGCTGACGTACACACCAAAAATCGTGTAGGCCGTGAGGATCAATTCAACGGTCGCATATTGCGGTTGTCCACTCGGCGCCGTGATAAAAAAAATCAAACAAAAGGACGTGAGAGCGACCCGCAACAGCGCGATCAGTCGCTCGATCTGCAAATCGAACGGCTTATTTCCCGCCGCATATAATTCATCAAACAAGTGCGGCATATTAAAAAATTAGGTCTCGATATGGCTCCTCATCCGCATGCCATGCATCATAATTGGAAAAATTGCGCTCGGGCATTTCGCTCCCATCAACCTTAATGGCGCGCCCCGAACTGCGGCCGGTGGCTCAACGCGTCACGACAGACACGGCGATACCTACGTGAAATATTTTCATCCATTGCAGATTTCTCGTTGAATTTCTTAAAAGAAGTATTCCGGCGTGGATGGAGCCGCCACGATCGGAACCGAAGTGCCGTTGGTCGATCCGGAATCTATCAAATGGAAAAAGCTTCGTTGCGACGAAGCGGCAATGTTCGAGATCAAGCCGCGCATAACTCCATTCAAACGCGGACCGGCCGGCGTTAATCATTTAACTATTTCTATAACCTGCGGAATATGGGCGCAAACTGCGTCTATCAATACTGTTGGGGCAACATTGGTGCGGCTGCAGCCTGGAGAACGATGCCATGCGTGTATTACTGATCGAAAACAATAGCGTCCCCGCGCGGTCGATCGAATTCATGCTCAAATCCGAGAACTTTACAGTCCATACGACGCATCTCGGTGAAGCAGGAGTCGACCTCGGAAAACTCCATGACTACGACATCATCGTGCTGGATCTGAATATGCCCGACACGTCCGGCCTAGCGGTGCTTCGCAGTTTAATGGCCACCAAGGGCAAGACACCGGTCCTCATCGTACACGGCCTCGCCGACATCGAGGACGAGGTTAAAGCTCTCGGATTCGGGCCCGGCGATTACATGATCAAATCAATCCACAAGGACGAGTTGGTAGCGCGCATGCACGCCATCGTACGCCGCTCGAACGGTAATGTGCGGCCAGTCATCGATACCGGCGATCTAACCATCAATCTTGAAAAAAGGACCGTCGCCGTCGCGGGCACCCGCGTGCGCGTCACTGAAAAAGAATACGAGGTGCTGGAGCTGCTATCTTTGCGCAAAGGCACCACGCTTACCAAGGAAATGTTCCTCAATCATCTCTACGGCGGCCTGGCTGAGCCAAACCCGAAAATCATCGACGTCTTCATCTGCAAGCTGCGCAAGAAGCTCACGGATGCCTCCAATGGCAAGAACTACATCGAGACCATCTGGGGCCGCGGTTACATGCTGCGCAAGCCGATCGACGACGACGTTCAGAATTCGGCTATGCCGGCCCCACGAATGGCAAATATGAGATGACGCTGAATTGTTCGCACGTGATAGCACGATCATAATCATTCGAGCCGGGCAATGACCCGCAATGGAACGATTTGATCGGTACTCGCATCCATGCGGACAATCTGATCGTCCGGGAGCACATGTCTTTGCGCTGACGTCAGCATTGCCTGGACTTGATCACCATCCCTCCGGCATGCGTGCGCAGTTCAAGCTAAAGATTTCGCAATTTGCATTTATGGTACTGAGCACTGAAATATGCGCTCTCGGACCAAAGAACTGAGTTGGACGCAACGTCGGGAGTTTGGCACAAGGCGTCGCCGCGCACTCCTTCCGCTCCCGGGGCATGGCGGCGGTGGTTGATTGCTTGTTGATTGCTTCATGTGTTGGCGTAGCGGGGCAACCCTGCCAATTTTATGGCCCGCTAGCTCTGCAATTAAGGTTACCCTCAAGAATGGCTAACCGCGCGGTTAAGCCTGCATGGCGCAAGCCGCTAATTGCTCTTGGCAGGGGCGGCTTTCGCGACTATAGCTCGCCCGCCAATTCGTATAGGCTATAATACAAGAAAAAGCCGCTTTTAGGCGGTGCGTCGAGGGAAATTCCGGCCGCAAGTATTTGACCGGAAACGTGCAGGGAGGAGTTCTGTGCAGGAATCGGGTTTGCGCAACAGCGCCTATGGTGCTGACAAGTTTGGTTTTAAAAATCTCGCCGGCGTCAATTGGAACCTCGACGCGCCCGCGCTCTACGAGCACGCGATCAGAAACGGTGAAGCCACAATCGTGCAAGGGGGTGCGCTGTGCGCGGCGACCGGCGTCCATACCGGTCGAAGCCCCAAGGACAAGCATACGGTCTGCGACGCACTCACCGAAAGGTCGATGTGGTGGGAGGGCAACCGCAAGATCGGCCCCGAGCAGTTCGAATTGCTCTACCAGGATTTCATCGCGCATGCGCGCGGCAAGACTCTCTTTGCCCAGGATCTCTACGGCGGCGCCAATCCGAAATACCGGATCAAGACGCGGGTCTTTACCGAACTCGCCTGGCACTCGCTGTTCATCCGCCAGCTTCTGATCCGCCCGGTGGCGCCGGAACTCGAAGACTTCGTGCCCGAGCTCACCATCGTCGATCTGCCCTCGTTCAAGGCCGATCCCAAGCGCCACGGCGTGCGCTCCGACACCATCATCGCCATCGACTTCTCGCGAAAAATTATTTTGATCGGCAACTCGTCCTACGCCGGCGAAATGAAGAAATCGGTGTTCACCACGCTCAATTTCTATCTGCCGGCGCAGGGCGTGATGCCCATGCATTGCTCGGCCAACGTCGGCAAGGACGGCGATGTGGCGCTGTTCTTCGGGCTCTCCGGCACCGGCAAGACCACGCTCTCGGCCGATCCCAACCGCACGCTCATCGGCGACGACGAGCACGGCTGGGGCGGCGACGGCGTGTTCAACTTCGAGGGCGGCTGCTACGCCAAGTGCATCAAGCTCTCCGCCGAGGCCGAGCCGGAAATCTACTCCGCCACCAATCGCTTCGGCGCAGTTCTGGAGAACGTGGTATTCGATCCGGTCACCCGCGTCTGCGATTTCGACAACGAGACGAGGACTGAAAACACCCGCTCGGCCTACCCGCTCGATTTCATTCCCAACGCCTCGCGTACCGGCCGCGCCGGTCACCCCAAGAACATCATCTTCCTGACGGCGGATGCCTATGGCGTGATGCCGCCCATCGCCAAACTTTCGCCGGCGCAGGCGATGTATCACTTTTTGTCAGGTTACACGGCGAAGGTCGCCGGCACCGAAAAAGGCCTGGTCGGCGTCCAGCCTGAGTTCTCCACCTGCTTTGGCGCGCCGTTCCTGCCGCGCCCGCCGGCCGAATACGGTTCGCTGCTGCGCGACTACATCGCCCGGCACAAGGTCGACTGCTGGCTGGTCAATTCCGGCTGGACCGGCGGCATCTATGGCGTCGGCCGGCGGATGCCCATCAAGGTGACGCGCGCGCTGGTGACCGGCGCGCTCGACGGAAGCTTGCGCGGCGCCAGTTATCGCACCGATCCCTATTTCGGATTTGCGGTCCCGACCTCGGTGCCCGGCATCGAGCCGCACCTGCTTTATCCGATGAAGACCTGGAAGGAGAAAGCGGCGTTTGACGAAACCGCGCGAAAACTCGTGTGCATGTTCCAGGAGAACTTCGTCAAATACGAAAAGGATGTCGACTCCGACGTGCGCGCGGCGGCGCCCGAGGTGCGCATCGCGGCGGAGTGATACCAACCCGTATAATTATTGACTCGTCATTCCGGGGCGCGGGCTTAAGCCCGCGAGCCCGGAATCCATAATCATGGCGGGTGTTTATGGATTCCGGCTCTCGCCACCGATCTCGGGTTTACCCGAGATCGGATTTTAGAAATTCCAAGTCGGCCAAGGCCGACTTGGATCGCGGCTCGGCCGGAATGACGAATTGTGAGGGTTGGTATTAGCCTTCTTGGCCGCCGATGACGTTGAAGCGCGCCCTCTGCTCATAATTCAGCGTGTTGTAGAACGCTTCGAGCGCAGGCCGCACCATGATGATCGCATCGAGCATGACCGCGAGCCGCTGACGCATGGCGTCGACCCGGCCGACGGGCGTGAGCGCAACGTCGCTGGGACAATTTGCCCGGAGCATATCGGCCGCGCGCGCCGATGCATTCGCAAGATTGTCGAGCGCGGCGCGCTGGCGTTCATCCGGCCGCACGGCTTGCGCGATAATATCGATGGGAACCGAGACAGCGCCGCGATCGCTGCACACTTGCGTCAGATCGCGCCGTTCCTCGTTGGCGAGCTCCGTATCGCGTTGCTGCCCCATGGCGTCGAAACGCGCCCGCTGCTCGTCGTCGAGCGACTGGTAAAAGGCATTGAGCACGGGCGCGATCGTATCAACCGCCCGCAACATGGATTCGAGGCGCGATTGCAGGGTCGCCATCCGTCCGGTCGGCGTACTCGGGAGCCGGGTCGGACAGGCGGACTGCAGGATATCGACCGCGCGCCCGGTCGCGTGTCTGAGCTGGTCAAGCGCTCCCATCTGCGCGGCGGTCGGTTGGACCGTTTCGGCAATGCGCTCGATAGGCCAGTTGGTCAGGATTGACGCTTGGTCGGAGCAGACCTGGACGCCGCCTGTCGGCTCGCGATCCGGTCCGAATTCCGGACCGGCGCCGATGCCGGGTGCGAACCGCTCGCCATAGCCGTAGGCATAAGGTCCAAACATGCCGCCGTAGAGGTCGTCATAGGCATACGGCCAGAACGTGTCATAGGCGTAAGGGTAGAACGCGTAATCGAACACGTCGTGATAGGCATAGGGCCAGAACAGCGGTCCGAACCAGCCGAGCACGCGGCCACGATGGTGACGGTGGTGGTATTTGCTCATGCCGGCGTAGCGGCCGCTGAAGGTTGAATTTGCCAGTGAGCGTCTGGCGCCGAGCGCGCCGATGGCGGCGGGGTTGGCAAAGGTCTGATTGCGCAGCACGCGGTTGCCGCCAAATTGGTTGCCGCCGCGGAATTGCGGGTTACGATCGCCGAACTGCTGGTCGCCGTCGCGGGACTGCGGGTTACGCCCGCCGAACTGCGGATCGCCGCCGCGGAATTGCGGATTGGCACCGCCGCGGTATCCTGGTGTATTGGATTGTCCCGATTGCGTGCCGCCGGTGGGGGGCGCAACGGCGGTCGGCGGGCCCTGGCCGCCGGGGAAATTCCGTCCCTGCTCGCGCGGTCCCTGCTGTCCTTGGTCGCCACCGCGACGAAATTCTTGCCGGTCTTGCTGCTGCTGCCCAAAATTGCGGGGCGCGCCGCCCCTGTCCCCTGTAATCGGGGCGGACGGCGTGACGCTGGGCGCAATCCTCTCGGGCGCCACAAAACTTGGACGCGATGGCGGGTTCGAAAATACCGGTGCATGCCGGACGACCGGGGCTTGCGGCGCTTGCTGGAAGACTGGGGCTTGCGGCGCATGTCGGACGGCCGGGGCTTGCGGCACATGCCGGACGGCCGGGGGCGGTGCGGCGGATCTGGAGGCGGGGGGTGCGCCAGAACCCCTATCTTGCGCCGATACAGCGACGGTTGTTGCCGCTATCGTCCCAAGGCTAAGAAGACATGCAGCGATGCGATGGCCAGAGTGAAACATGTTCGTCTTTCCCATTTCGCCCGATGGCGTTAGCGCGCCGTCTGAAAATACGGCTTGAGCGCAGCAAATATCATTCCATGCGATTACGTTGCTTTTACGTCGGCAGCGTTCATCAGCCGTTCATCAGCCGTTCATCCGGTGCGGATTGCGCCGCGCTAACTGCCCGCGGCGCCCACGCCCAGCGCCAAAGCCCATGGATAGCGAACGCGTAATTGTCTCCTCCTCATTTTGGATATGACCAAGGGAAAAGGAAGAGAGCGACGGTGCAAATCCTCGTGATCGTAGCCGGCATGATCGGGCTTAGCGTAGCGCGCCAGGCTGCGCTCGCCGGTCATGAGGTCATCATCGGCTACGGCGCACCCACTCCGCAGTGGGAAAATGTAAAACAGAGTTATCGTTTCAGCCTACGAGCTCGCAGGCGAAGGAAATCTGCTCAACATGGCGATGGTCGGTGCCACAGCAGCCGCCGAGCACGTTGATGTGCCGCAACTTCCGGCGCAGTTCGGCGTATTGACGCCCAAGCTCCGCCGGATCACCGACATCGAGATCGGTCATCGTCTCCAATTCGGCATGGCTGCGCTTGGAGGCATTGGCGCGCAATCCGCGCAAGCGCTTCACCCAGGCTGCATCGCCCGCCAATGTGTCGGCAAAGTGCGTCGGATGCGCGCAATTAAGCATGTAGTAGGCCGGCGCGGCGCCGGTTTCGGAGTCGACCTCGGCGATTGCATCCTTGAGCGTCTGTCCAGTTGGCAGCCGGCCATCGGTCTCTACGGTAAACGAAATCACCACCGGCATGCCGGCGGCTTTGGCAGCGCGGGCGACGCCAATCGCTTCGTTGGCGTAGTTCAGCGTGAACGCGCTGACCAGATCGGCGGAGGTGTTTCGGAACACACCGACTTGCTCGGCGTGATAATCCTCGGCCTGCTGCGCGCTCATTGTCTTTCCCGGAACGTAACCATCGCCACGCGGCCCGATATTTCCCGAGATCACCATAGGCGATCTGGCGGTTTCGAATTGGTTGCGCAATTCGACCATCAGGTCGATGGCCTTGCGGTTGATATCGGCGAGCGCCATCCTGGAATAGCCCAGCTTGGCCGCCCAATCGGCATTGGCGCGCCAGGTTGGACTTTCGAGCACGAAGCCGAGTCCGGCGTCCTTGGCCATCTGAGCGTAACGCGCGTAGTAACCGCGCACCCGCGCGATGCCTTCCGCATTCTTAAAAAGATCGAACGACGCAAAGTGCGGCAAGTCGATACCTTCGTGGAAAATCAAAGTGGTCTCCATGCCGCCGTCAGTCAAAAAGACATGATCGGAAAATTGCGGCAGTCGCGCGCGATACTTTGCGGTGCTGGCCATGATACGTATCCTTGTCATCGAGGGTTGCGGGGGATCGGAAACGCCGATCGCGAATGTCGAAGTCGATTTATTGAATTGCCGACACCGCCGCTAGCCGACTCATGGTCCGGTCCGCGCAAAATTCAAAACAATCTTGAGTATCAATAATTTAGCTATAGCCGCCGCTGTGCCGGTTGGCCGCGCCGGCGCGCGCGAGCGTGCCAACTGGACTCATGGTACAGTTGGCCATGCTTCAAAACACGCAGCGCCGAGGCAACGAGACCCGCGATCGCATCCTGGAGATCGCCGAAGCCGCCGTGCTGGCCAAGGGCTTCGCCGCTACTTCAATTGAGGAGTTAATCGCCGCCGTCGGCATCACCAAGAGCGGTTTCTTCTACCACTTCCGCGACAAGGGCGAACTCGCAAAGGCGTTGCTGCTGCGATACCTCGATCGAGATAGGACGCTGCTGGACGACATGTTCCGTCGTGCCGACGAACTTAACGAGGACCCGCTGCATGGCTTTCTCGTGGGCCTTAAGATGTTCGCCGAGATGATGGCGAACTTGCCAGAGGTCCATCCTGGCTGCTTGGCGGCCTCGTTCTGCTACCAGGATCAATTGTTCAACCGCGAAATCCGGGAGTTGAACGCCAACGGCCTGCTCGCTTGGCGCACGCGATTCCGCGAGCGGCTTGACCAGATCGCCACGCGCTATCCGCAGCAACAAGGCGTCGATCTCGACGCCTTGGCTGACATGATGTCGACACTGGTCGAGGGCGGGCTTATTCTTGGCCGCGCGCTCAACGATAAAACCATCCTGCCGCGGCAGGTTCTGCTTTATCGCGATTTCGTCCGCGCGGTATTCGCGTCTCCCGATTGACAGGGTAGCTTCGGCATCGTTCGGTAGCGCGGAAATCGGGTCTCCCGGAAACGCAGTACATTCATGCAAATTCTTGTCGTCGGCGCCGGAGCGGTGGGGCTTGCAGTCGCGCGCGCGACGGCGCTCGCCGGGCATGAGGTCATCATCGCGGAGGCGGCATCCGGCATCGGCACCGGCATTTCCTCTCGCAACAGCGAAGTGATCCACGCCGGCCTCTATTACCCGACCGGATCGCAGCGCGCGTGCCACTGCACGCGCGGACGGCGCATGCTCTACGACTATTGCGCCTCCCACGGTGTTGCGCATCGCAAATGCGGCAAGCTGATCGTGGCGACCAGCGCGGCGGAGGCGGCCAAGGTCGAGGCAATCCACTCGCAAGGTATCGCCAATGGCGTCGAGAGCCTTGAGTTGATCGGCGGCAATGCCGCGCGCGCGCTTGAGCCGGAGCTTATCTGCATCGCGGCGCTGCATTCGGTGGAGAGCGGTATCATCGACGGGCACGCTTTCATGCTGGCGTTGCGCGGCGACTTCGAGGATCGCGGCGGCATGATCGCATTCAATACGCCGGTCGAGCGGCTCACGCCCATGGCTGGCTGCTGGCAGGTGCGCTTTGGCGGCGCCGAGCCGGGGGTGTTCGAAGCCGATGCGGTGATCAATGCCGCGGGGCTCGGCGCACAGGCGCTGGCGCGGCGGACCGACGGCTACCCGGCCGCCCGCGTGCCGCGGCGCGTGCTCGCCAAGGGCAATTACTTCGGCTATGCCGGCCGCGCGGTGTTTTTCCGGCTGATCTATCCGACGCCGGTCGACGGCGGGCTCGGCATCCATGTCACCCTCGATCTTGCCGGCCGCATGCGCTTTGGGCCGGACGTCGAGTGGATCGCTGAGGAAAATTACCATGTCGATCCCGGCCGCGCGCAGTCATTCTATGCGCGCATCCGCACCTATTGGCCGGGTCTGCCGGACGGCACGCTGGTTCCCGATTACGCCGGCATCCGGCCGAAGCTGACCGGCCCGGGCGAGCCTGCCGCCGATTTTGTGATCGAGGGACCGGCACAGCATGGCTTGCCGGGATTGGTGCAGCTCTTTGGGATCGAGTCGCCGGGGCTAACCTCGTCGCTGTCAATCGCCGAGGAGGTGGTGAGTTATCTCCAGATCTGAGCGCGGAGTTCCGCGCGCAGCGTGAAATTATCAACGGGCTGCATGAGCGCGGGCGCTTGCGCCGCCGCTTGCCGTGCCGGCATCACCTTGGTCTCGGACAGCTTCCGGCGCATGTCGTGCGAGAGGCCGGAATATTGCTCGATGGGCGTAAAATCGGAAGGTTGGCGCGTTCTTGATTTCGAACCTAAGTAAACCGCAAAGCCGCCGTTGATCGCCACAATATCACCCGCGCGCAAGGTCGGATCGGCGGCGATGTCCACGCGCGCGCTGCCGAACGCATCCTTGCCGTTGCAGGTGCAGTTATCGACCACGCGCGTGCGATAGAGAAATGCGTTGGCGAGATCGGCATAACGGCTACCGTCCGGCGCTACGGCGGAACCGATCTTGCTGCCAGAGAATATCTTGGTTTTGGCTGCGGGACAGAACGACCGGCATTGCTCTGCCGCTGAAGCGGCGGAATTGCGCTGCAACGGGAAGAAGCTGCCATCGCACAGCCGCACGCAATAGCTCGCGTAGGGGCCGCCAAAGTCGCTTGAATATCTACTGTCTATTGTAGGGATTGTCGGGTCGGAAATTATGAGCGACGGTGCGAAAGAATTCATCTGCGGTGCGAGCGCGCTCGGAGCCGGCCGTTTGAATATGCCGATCAATGTATCGAATACGCCTTGGGATGACGCAGGCGGCGTGCAAAGCGCGATCATACCCAGTGCAGTGAAAAGGATACCGGCGGAACGGCATGTAGCCAACTTCCAACAACGAGTCTTCACCAAACGCTCCCCGGATGCCGGCGTCTTTGCGACGCTCGATTATGGTTCGATCTTAAGGGAGCGATCTAAATACCGGCCTAAGCGACAGGCTTAATGGCGGCAATCAAAACACATAAAAACGCCGGTGCCGATGCAAGCTTTTTTTAATTCCGATGGCGACGGCCGGTTCGCTGCAGCTTGAAAATTGGACAGCCATTGCAACGAAAGAATTGGCAACGAAAGAATCGCGCTTATGGCATCCGGGCGGCCGTCATTGACGCCGGCGTGGCGGGGGCGTCAATGCGCTTCTTGTGATCCGTGTCGGGATTCCAGCCCAGGACCGCGAGCATGAAGAAAAAGCCGATGACGTAGGCGATGGCCACATGCCAGCCGTGACGGAGCCAGCGGCCCACCGATTTGGCCTCCGGATACATGTTGGCAAGCGCGACGCCGGCGGAGGAGCCAAACCAGATCATCGATCCGCCGAAGCCGACCGCATAGGCAAGATAGCCCCAGTCGTAACCGCCCTGTTTGAGGGCGAGTGCCGTGAGCGGAATATTGTCGAAAACGGCGGAAACAAATCCGAGACCCAGCGCCGTTTGCCAGGAGGCTACCGGCAGTTTCTCGACCGGCATCATCGAAGCGGTGGTCACCAGCGCGAGCAGGAATATCGTGCCCTTGAAAGTTTCTGGCATCACCGCCCAGTCGGGCCGCCGCACCGGCGCGGCGAGAACAATCACGGCCCACACGGCAAGCCCAATGACCGGTATGGCATCGAGCAATGCCGGATATTTCAAATTCGCGATCACATTGGAGAGGATGGCGGCGATCAGGATCAGCGCCACGATCAGCACGCGCATCCATTCAATGTGAAGATCGCTCGGCGCATTTTTCAGGATGGGGGCATAGCGGTGCTGCTGGAGTGCCGCCGGAATGCCGAAGATCACCATGGCGATGCTCGCTGCGACATAAGCTTCCAGCACCGAGAGCGGGCTGACGCCGTCGATCCACATCATCGTGGTGGTGGTGTCGCCGACCACGCTGCCGGAGCCGCCGGCGTTCGAGGCTGCCACGATCGCCGCCAGATATCCGATGTGCACCTTACCCCTGAAGACATGCCGGGCCATCGTGCCGCCGATGAGTGCGGCGGCGATGTTGTCGAGAAAGCTCGACAGCACGAATGTGATGAGGAGCAACACGAATCCGCCCTGCCAGCCGCTCGGCAGGAACGCGGGCATCTCGTCGGGGATCCGGCTCAGCTCGAAATGGCGCGAGAGCAGCGCAAAGCCCATGAGCAGCAGAAACAGGTTCGCCAGGATCACCCATTCGTGCTGTAGATGCAGAAGCAGCCCGAAAAATCCGGTGCCGAAATTGAAGCCGGTAAATGCGAGCTTGTAGACCGTGACCGCGGCGAGGCCGGCGAGCGCCACTTGCAAAGTGCGATGATGGAAAAGCGCGACCCCGAGCAGCGTCAGAGCGAACAATATGAAATCCACGGGAATGCCGAGTAGATATAGCGGCTCGATTATGCCCGGCTGGGCACCGCTGACGGCGGCGATGGCGGGAGCCGAAAGCAGGTTGAGCGCGATGGCTGCGAGCACGCGCGCCCAGTGCCGGCTAGCAACGTCGCATTTGTGCATTGTCCACCAAATTGCGGGAGTTTTGCGTTGCCTAGCAAGGCAGGCTGTGGTTTGCAATGCAGTATAGCCTGCGGCGGCGACCATCAACACAAACAATCACAACAGGAGGATCCGTTGAGCAACACTTTTCTCAATCCATCCACCATGCCGGCGCCGCGCGGCTACACCCATGTGGTCGAGAGCGTGGCCCCAAGCCGCACCGTCTATATCGCCGGCCAGCTCGGCATGACGCCGGACGGCAAGTTCGCGGGCGCGCCCGGCGATTTTCGCGCGCAAGCCGCGCAGTGCTTCGAGAACTTAAAAGCCGCGCTCGCGGCGGTCGGTGGCGGGTTCGAGCACGTGGTGAAAATCACCAATTATTTTGTCGACATGGCGCACTTGCATACGTTCTTCGAGGTGCGCGACCGCTATGTGAATATCAAGGCGCCGCCGGCCAGCACGGCGATCCAGATCGTCAAACTTGCGCGCGACGGCGCGCTGTTCGAGATCGAGGCGATTGCCGTGCTGCCGGCGAAAGCGGCGAAAACCGCGAGCGTCAAGCGCGGCATCAATCTTGCGAAAAAGCCGGCGCAAAAGAAACGGCGTTAAATGTCTTTAGCGCAGCGGCAAACTCTCTTCCCCTCTCCCCTTGCGGGAGAGGGTGGCGAGTGCGGAGCGAATGCGAGCACGAGCCGGGAGAGGGGTCTGCGCTCAATCGAAACACCGACCCCTCACCCGCCCTCGCTCGACTTCGTCTCCGCTCGGGCACCCTCTCCCGCAAGGGGAGAGGGTAAGAGAGCGAGTCGATAGCGCCTACGTTAGCGACGCATTCACCCGACTCGCGCACCATCGCTCCATGCCTAGCTTTGTCTATGTCCTCGGCAGCCGCGCCAAGCACCGCATGCTGACCTACGTCGGCTGGACCACCGATGTCGATCGGCGTCTGGGGCAGCACAATGCCGGCACCGGCGCGCGCTCCACGCGCGGGCGCGTGTGGGTGCTGCTGCATACGGAGCAGTTCCGCACACGTCGGCAGGCGATGAGCCGCGAGTGGCACCTCAAGCGCGACCGGAAGTTTCGCAAGCGTTTGGTGCAAGGCAGATGAGGCGAGGGGCCACGCGGCGATCCAGATCGTCAAGCTCGCGCGTGACGGCGCGCTGTTCGCGATCGAGGCAATCGCAGTGCTGCCGATGAAGTAGTCTTCTCCCTCCCCCTGAAAGGGGGAGGGTCGGGGTGGGGGTCTTGAAGTCGATGACCCCCACCCGCCACGCCTTCGCTCGCTTCGCGAGCTTCGCCGTCCGACCTCCCCCTTGCAGGGGGAGGTAAAGAAAATTCAATGCGCCTCGTCCCAATTGTGCGCGGCGCGGGCGTCGACCTGCAGCGGCACCGAGAGCGACACCGCCGGCATGGGCGCGTCCTCCATGACTTTTTTCACCACCGGCAGCGTCTTGGCGACCTCGTTCTCGGGCACTTCGAAGATCAGCTCGTCGTGCACCTGCAAAAGCATCTGCGCGGATAGTTTTTCTTTCTTGAGCGCCGGTTCGATCCGTATCATGGCGCGGCGGATGATGTCGGCGGCCGAGCCCTGCAGGCGCGCGTTGATGGCGGCGCGCTCGTTAAACGCGCGCAGCGACGGATTCGAATTGGCGATGTCGGGATAGTGGCACTTGCGCCCGAACAGCGTGAGCACATAGCCGTGCTGCTTGCAAAACTCCTTGGTCTGCTCGATGTAGTCGCGGATGCCGGGGAAGCGCTCGAAATATTTCTTGATGTAGGCGCCGGCCTCCTCGCGCGGAATGCCGAGCTGGGCGGCGAGCCCGAACGCGGAGATGCCATAGATGATTCCGAAGTTGATCGCCTTGGCGCGGCGCCGCACCATCGGATCCATGCCCTCGACCGGTACGCCGAACACCTGGCTCGCGGTCATCGCATGAATGTCGATGCCGTCGCGGAACGCATCCTTGAGCGGCTGCACGTCGGCCATGTGCGCGGCGATACGCAACTCGATCTGCGAATAATCGACCGACAGCAGTTTCATGCCCTTCTCGGCGACGAAGGCGTGGCGGATCTTGCGGCCTTCCTCGGTGCGCACGGGAATGTTCTGCAGGTTTGGATCGGTCGAGGAGAGCCGCCCG
>CAZNSG010000024.1:0-5574 GCA_964575715.1 uncultured Hyphomicrobiales bacterium
AACCGAGAGGTAGTGGCCGAGTCCGATCGTCATGCGGCGCCTCCCAC
This sequence comes from uncultured Hyphomicrobiales bacterium, assembly GCA_964575715.1. GTDB lineage: Bacteria > Pseudomonadota > Alphaproteobacteria > Rhizobiales > Xanthobacteraceae > PNAI01. The sequence goes on from CAZNSG010000024.1 coordinate 48, forward strand.
GGTCCCATGGTTCGAGACGCGGCGCATCGCAGCCAAGTTTACGCAAGCTGCGCCTGCTATAGCGCCGCTCCTCACCATGAGGCCGAATCCTCGACCCTCATCCTGAGGAGCCCGCTGCAAGCGGGCGTCTCGAAGGATGAGGCCAAAGGCGTTGCTGGGCGTCGTCATTGTCAGATCCCCTGCCCCGGCCGCACTTGGCGGACTTCAATCGCGGTTTCCTTGGTGCGCGCTATTTGATCGGCGACATTCTGGCGCTTGACCTTGGGCTTGTGGCGCAGCGTGAGCACGATGGCGCCGATCATGGCGACGAGCAGCACCACACCGGCGGCCTGGAAGTAATAGACATAGCGCGTGTAGAGCACGAGGCCGAGCGCCTGCGTGTTGGGGATCGTCGTGGGAATCTTCGCCGCGATCGCGGTCGGCACACCGGGCCCGCTTGTCCAGGCGCCAACCACGAGCAAAAGTTCGGCGAGAAAGATGATGCCAACCAGCGCGCCAACCGGCAGATATTGCAGAAAGCCCTGGCGCAGCTCGGCGAAATCCACATCGAGCATCATCACCACGAACAAGAACAGCACCGCCACCGCCCCGACATAGACCACCACCAGGATCATCGCCAGAAACTCCGCGCCGAGCAGCATGAACAATCCCGCGGCATTGACGAAGGCGAGAATGAGAAAGAGTACCGAGTGCACGGGATTTTTCGCCGCTATCACCATGAACGCGGACGCCACGCAGACACTGGCGAAGAGATAGAAGAAGAGCGCGGGCAAGATCATCGATCGCAGCCCTCCAGCGCACCTCGCACCCTCATCCTGAGGAGGCCGCGAAACGGCCGTCTCGAAGGATGAGGGGCACCGCCCGGGCGCCGCACCCTTCGAGACGCGCCCTGCGGGCGCTCCTCAGGGTGAGGCGATGAAGTCTTGTGCATCTGCATGAATGTCACCGATACGGCGCGTCGAGCGTGAGATTCTTGGCGATCTCGCGCTCCCAGCGATCGCCATTCGCCAGCAGACGCTCCTTGTCGTAGTAGAGCTCCTCGCGCGTCTCGGTGGCGAATTCGAAGTTTGGCCCTTCGACGATGGCATCGACCGGGCAGGCCTCCTGGCAGAGCCCGCAATAGATACACTTGACCATGTCGATGTCGTAGCGCGTTGCGCGCCGCGTGCCGTCGTTGCGCCGCGGACCGGCCTCGATGGTGATGGCCTGCGCCGGGCAGATCGCCTCGCATAGCTTGCAGGCGATGCAGCGCTCTTCCCCGTTCGGATAGCGCCGCAGCACGTGCTCGCCGCGAAAGCGCGGCGAGAGCGGCCCCTTCTCGAACGGATAGTTGAGCGTGGACTTGGGCTTGAAGAAGTAGCGCATGGCGAGGAAAAACCCCGTCACGAACTCCGTCAAAAATACCGACCGCGCGGCCTGATCGAGCCTCATCTTAATCCTCTACTTCAGAACTAAGGAGCCGAATTGCAGCACCCCCGCAACGATCACCACCATGGCGAGCGAAAGCGGCAGAAACACCTTCCAGCCAAGCCGCATCAACTGGTCATAGCGGTAGCGCGGTACGATCGCCTTGGCCATGGAGAACAGGAAGAACATGAACAGCACTTTGAGCGTGAACCAGATCACGCCCGGCACCCAGATAAAGGGCGCCACCGGAAACGGCGGCAGCCAACCGCCGAGGAAGAGAATCGTCGCCATGGCGCACATGGTGGTAATGGCCACGTACTCCCCGAGCATGAACAGCATATACGGCGTCGAGCCGTATTCGACCATGAAGCCGGCAACCAGTTCGGATTCCGCTTCCACCAGATCGAACGGCGGCCGGTTGGTCTCCGCCAGCGCCGAGATGAAGAACACCACGAACATCGGCAACAGCGGCAGCCAATACCAGCCCAACAGGCCGTAGCTGCTGTCTTGCGCGGCGACGATCGCGGAGAGCTTGAGCGAGCCCGCGCACAGCAGCACAGTGATAATGACAAATCCGATCGAAACCTCGTACGACACCATTTGCGCCGCCGAGCGCAGCGCCGCCAGAAACGGATATTTCGAGTTCGACGCCCAGCCGGCCATGATGATGCCGTACACGCCGAGCGAGGAAATGGCGAAGATATAGAGAACGCCGACGTTGATGTCGGCGATCACCCAGCCGGCGCTCACCGGGATCACCGCCCAGGCGGCGAGTGCGAGCGTGCAGCTCACCAGCGGCGCGAGCAGGAACACGCCCTTGTTGGCGCCGGCCGGAATGATCGGCTCCTTGAGCACGAATTTGAGCAGATCGGCGAACGACTGCAGCAGTCCCCAGGGACCCACCACGTTGGGCCCGCGCCGCATCTGCACGGCCGCCCAGATCTTGCGATCGGCATAGAGCACATAGGCGACGGCAATGAGCAAAATGACCAGCAGCAGCAGCGATTGCGCAAGCATCACGATCAGCGGCCAGAGGTAGCTCCACCAGAATTCGATCATGGTTCTACTCCGCCGCACTCAAGGCTGCACGGCCTTCGGCCAACACCGAGCACTCGGCCATCACCGCCGAGGCCCGCGCAATCGGATTGCTCAAGTAAAAGTCCTCGATTGCGGAGCGGAACGGCGCCTTGTCCCAAGTGGTCTTGTCCAAAGTGGTCTTGTCCAAAGCGCCGCCGCGCTGGGCAAGTTTTTTCACATCATTGGGATCGCCGGCAGCGATTTGATCGATGCGTTGCATGTGCGGATGGGCGGCGTACAGCGCCTTGCGCAAGGCGCCGAGCGAGTCATAGGGCAGTTTGTGCCCAAGCACGTCGGATAGCGCCCGCAGGATCGCCCAGTCCTCGCGCGCCTCGCCCGGAGGGAACGACGCGCGCGACGACATCTGCACCCGCCCCTCCATGTTCACCGTGATGCCGGATTTTTCGGTATAGGCAGCGCCCGGCAGGATCACATCGGCGCGGTGCGCGCCGGAATCGCCATGGGTGCCGATGTAGACCACGAAAGCGCCGGGCGCGATGTCGATTTCATCGGCGCCAAGCAAGAGGAGCAGATCGAGCGCGCCGGGTTTTGCCATCGCGGCGGCGGTAAGCCCATCCTGGCCCGGCACGAAGCCGAGATCGAGCGCACCCACGAGTGAAGCCGCCGTGTGCAGCACGCTATAGCCATTCCAGCCGTCCTTGACCGCGCCGAGTTCGATGGCAGCCTTGGCCGCCAGCGATGCGACCGCCGCCCCGTCCGGCCTTGCCAGCGCACCCGCGCCGACGAGAATGAGCGGGCGTTTCGCCTGTTGCAGCGCTTTTGCGAATCCGTGACGGCCGGATGCGATCTCCACCAGCGTCTCCGGCCCCGCGCCGAGATAATCATACGGGTAGGTCAGATCGGTTTTCTCGCCGATCGCGCCAATGGGAAATTTGCCGGCCAGCCAGCGCTTGCGGATGCGCGCGTTGAGCACCGCCGCTTCCTTGCGCGGATTGGCGCCCACGATGAGCAGAGCATCGGCCTGCTCAATGCCCGAGATGGTGGCATTAAAGAGATAACTCGCCCTGCCCCACGCCGGATCGAGCGCCGAGCCATCCTGACGCGCATCGATATTCCTGCTTCCCAGCCGCGTCATCAAATCCTTGAGCGCAAAAATTTCCTCGACCGCAGCAAGATCGCCGACGATGGCGCCGATCCGTTTCGGCCGCGTCTGCCGCAGCTTGGCTGCGATCGCGGCAAACGCTTCGCTCCATGATGCCGGGCGCAAGGAGCCACCCTCGCGCACATAGGGCTGATCGAGCCGCTGCGTGCGCAAGCCATCGACCACATGCCGCGTCTTGTCGGAAATCCACTCCTCGTTCACGTCCTCGTTGACGCGCGGCAGAATGCGCATGACTTCGCGCCCGCGCGTATCGACGCGAATGGCGGAGCCGAGCGCATCCATCACGTCGATCGCCTCTGTCTTATTGAGCTCCCACGGCCGCGCCGCGAATGCGTAGGGCTTCGAGGTGAGCGCACCGACCGGGCACAGATCGACCACATTGCCCTGCAACTCCGAACTCATCGCCTGTTCGAGATAGGTGGTGATCTCCATGTCCTCGCCGCGCCCGGTGGCGCCAAGCTCGGGCACGCCTGCCACTTCGGCGGAGAAACGCACACAGCGCGTGCAGTGAATGCAGCGCGTCATGATGGTCTTGACCAATGGCCCGATGTATTTCTCCTCCACCGCGCGCTTGTTCTCCGCATAGCGGCTGGAATCGACGCCGTATGCCATGGCCTGGTCCTGCAGGTCGCATTCCCCGCCCTGGTCGCAGATCGGGCAGTCGAGCGGGTGATTGATCAGCAGGAATTCCATCACGCCTTCGCGCGCCTTGCGCACCATCGGGGTCTTGGTGTTCACCACCGGCGGCTCGCCCTTGGGGCCGGGCCGGCAGTCGCGCACGCCCCACGCACACGAAGCGACCGGCTTGGGCGAGCCCACAAGTTCGACCAGGCACATGCGGCAATTGCCGGCAATCGAAAGCCGCTCATGGAAGCAAAAACGCGGAATCTCCGCCCCCGCCATCTCGCACGCCTGCAGCAGCGTGTACTCCGGCGGAACGTCGATCTCTTTGCCGTCGACGATGAGTTTGGTCATTTAATTCTGTCTAACGCGTTGCATCTGTAAGTTCGAGTCGTCGTTCGATTCGCTCAACACGACCTTCAAGTCGATCAAGCCGCCGGTGAACCCCGACCAAACCTTCCTCGACCGATGTCATGCGCGTTTTCAAATCCTGTAAATCGCTCGCCATTCGTTCGGTGCGCTCATCGATCTTGCGCAAGAGAATAAGCACGACATTTTCAGGTTCCTTTGCCATCTCATTCTCCTTTATGCCGCGCCATCACGCACCGCGTCGCCCAGCAGCGTACGTGGAACGCCGATCTCTTTGCCGTCGACGATGGTTTTTGTCATGTGTCTACGATACCTGAGCGTCAAGTTCCTGTTGCAATTTTGTCATTTCGGCACCGACCGCATCGAGGTCCTGCTGCGTATCAGGCTGATATGTGGCTAACGTAAGATAACCTGTCCTCAGGTGTTCTCTGACTTTCAGGTCGGTGATGAGATTAAGCATCATTATGATCGCAACTTTTATCTTATCTTTCGGATACGGAAGATCCTTTATGTCTTGAACCATTCCGCTTTTGCAAACCATGAGGTCTCCATATTCGGAGACGATTTTCGTGGCCTCCTGAGCATCGCGAGGAAATTCCGCATTACTGCCAACCTCCAACTTGGTCGTGCGACCCAACATGCGCTGGAAAAATTCGAGTATCGGCATCGCGCCTACTCCGCCGCCACGCGTACCGGATCGGGATGCGGGTTGGCCGCATACTCGTCGATGCGCCGCTCGATCTCCGGCCGGAAATGCCGCAGCAAGCCCTGCACCGGCCAGGCCGCGCCGTCGCCAAAGGCGCAAATGGTGTGCCCTTCGATCTGCTTGGTCACCTCGAACAGCATGTCGATCTCGCGCCGCTGCGCGCGCCCGTCCGCCATGCGCGTGAGCACGCGCCACATCCAGCCCATGCCCTCGCGGCAGGGTGT
>CAZNSG010000025.1:0-36373 GCA_964575715.1 uncultured Hyphomicrobiales bacterium
CAGCCCGATGCCCCACCCGGACGGCGTTCGGACCGCGGGGGGTCGACAGGGGGAGTAAATGCGAGCAATGAACAACTCGGATATGGCCGCTCCGATCGTGTCGACATGCAGCAGTTGATCCAGAACACCAGACGATAGTACACGAAGGGCCAAGTACACGAAGGGCCATGGACGAGCCGATGGACCAGGCTGAAGTACTCGATCTCGATTCCGACCGCCTGCGCGAAGAATGCGGCGTGTTCGGCATATTCGGCCATCCCGACGCCGCCGCCATCACCGCGTTGGGCCTGCACGCCCTCCAGCATCGCGGCCAGGAGGCCGCCGGCATCGTTTCCTTCGACGGCAAGCGCTTTCATTCCGAACGCCGGCTCGGCCTGGTCGGCGATACCTTTTCCCGCCGCGAGGTGATCGACCGGCTGCCCGGCAACGCGGCGACTGGTCATGTGCGCTATTCCACCACCGGCGAGACCATCTTGCGCAACGTGCAGCCGCTGTTCGCCGAGCTCGAAGGCGGCGGCTTCGCCATCGGCCACAACGGCAACTTGACCAACGGGATCACGCTCCGCCGCATGCTGGTGCGCGAAGGCGCGATGATGCAGTCGACCACCGATACCGAGGTGATCCTGCATCTGGTCGCGCGCGCGCGCCGCAATCGTTTTGTCGATCGCTTTGTCGAGGGCCTGCGCCAGCTCGAAGGCGCCTATGCCTTCGTCGGCCTGACCAACAAGAAGCTGATCGGCGCGCGCGATCCGCTCGGCATCCGGCCGCTGGTGTATGGCAAGCTCGACGGCTGCCCGATCCTGGCCTCGGAAACCTGCGCGCTCGACATCATCGGCGCCAAATACATTCGCGACGTCGAAAACGGCGAGGTGCTGGTGTTCGACGAGGACGGCGCCCACACTCACAAGCCGTTCCCGCCGATGGCGCCGCGGCCGTGCATCTTCGAATACATCTATTTCGCGCGGCCCGATTCCATCGTCGGCGGCCGGCCGGTCTACGACGTGCGCAAACGCTTGGGCGCGGAACTCGCGCACGAGGCGCCAGCGGCAGCCGACGTGATCGTGCCGGTGCCGGATTCCGGCGTGCCGGCGGCGATCGGCTTTGCGCAAGCCGCAGGGATTCCCTACGAGCTCGGCATTATCCGCAATCACTACGTCGGCCGCACCTTCATCGAGCCCACGCAGCACATCCGGGCGCTCGGCGTACGCTTAAAGCATAGCGCCAATCGCGCGGTGGTGGCGGGCCAGCGCATCGTGCTGGTCGACGATTCGATCGTGCGCGGCACGACCTCGACAAAAATCGTGCAGATGATGCGCGAGGCCGGCGCCAAGGAAGTGCATTTCCGCATTGCCTCGCCCCCGATCACGCATCCCGACTATTACGGCATCGACACGCCCGAGCGCGACAAGCTACTCGCTGCCACCCACGATCTCGAAGGCATGCGAAAATTCATCGGCGCGGATTCGCTCGCCTTCCTCTCGGTACCGGGCATCTATCGCGCCATGGGTTTTGAGGCGCGCGATCCCGTCCGCCCGCAATTCACCGATCACTGCTTTACCGGCGAATACCCGACCGGCCTCACCGACCTCGCCGCCAAGGATTCTTCGCCGCGCCAATTGTCGCTGCTGGCGGAAGCGAGCTGACGCGCAGCGTCATCCTGGGGCGCGCCGATCTCGGGTTTACCCGAGATCGGATCTTAAGAATCCAAGTCGGCCAAGGCCGACTTGGATGGCGGCGAACCCGGGATCCATCGCTCGATCATTTGAATTCTCCGAAGCTGGTGGCTATGGATTCCGGCTCTCGCTTCGCTCGGCCGGAATGACAAGAGAAAATTGATGTCGAAGCCCCTCGCCTCCCGCATCGCGCTGGTCACTGGCGCTTCGCGCGGCATCGGATACGCCACGGCGCTCGCGCTGGCGCGCTCAGGCGCGCATGTGGTCGCGACCGCGCGAACCGTGGGCGGGCTTGAGGAACTCGACGACGCCATCAAGGCCCTGGGTGGTGCTGCAACGCTGGTGCCGCTCGACCGGGGCGATAACGACGGTGCCGCCCGGCGCGTGAACGCGCACATGGCGCGTCGAAGACGCGCGCGAACACGCTGATGGCTCAGCCCGCTCTACAACGCCCTCACCTTGACCTTCGTCTTCTTCGCCACCGCCATTAGCTTCATGTCGTCGGTCACTAATTCCAAATTCTCGCGCTCGGCCAGCGCCAGATAGAAGCAGTCGTAGATCGGATGGTCGAGTTCACCCGCGATGGCGGCCGCGCGCGGCGCCAACGATTCAAGATCGGCCAAGCGCAGATGCTCGGGCAACGCGCGCATCGCCTCCTGGACTTGCCGCGCCGTCACGATCTTGCGGCGCTGCTTCTTCCACATCGCATTGCCGACCTCGGCCATGATGAGCGCTGGCGCCATGCACTCCTCGGCGAGATAGATGGCGCGGGCGCGATCCGACAACTCCTCGTCGGCGACCCATTTCGCCGCGACAGAAGCGTCCACCACGACGGTCATCGGCTGTCGCGGTCTTCGCGGATAAGATCGGTCGAGTCGACCTCGGAATAAGGTGACATCCCGCGGATGCGGTCTAGTTGCTGGATCAGCTCCTTGCGGCTCGGTTTAACGAAGCTGGTGAGCGCCTCCCGCGCCGTTTCGTTCACGGACGTCCCTCTCGCGGCGGCCTTTTCCTTCAGCCGCCGGGCTATGTCCTCGTCAACGTTGCGGATCAGAATGTCCACCATCGTCATCGCTCCCTCGGCTCCCTCGGCTCCCTCGGCCCCCTCGCCAATTTCCTTGCTATCAACATGATATCATGCTTTGGATTCGTTTTCAATCCAAACTTGACTTTATTCCCAAGGTCTTTATTCCTATTTACATTCCACTCTTCCGAGGGCGTTCTCATGAGACGCATGACAGCGGAGTGGGATGCGGCGCCTGCGGATTTGGCCCCGTCAGCCAAGCTCCCGGGAGGCCTCGGGACCCCGCTCTACGGACACTACGATCCGTGCGCAGGGAGCCTGCTGGACGGCCGGAACGCGGTTCGTTCCGGTTCGCAAACGCGGCCCGAGGTTAGTGCGGGGTTTCGGCCTCGCGCCAAAACGCCGCGGTGAAGCGCCGAAAGGCGCGCCGGTCCGCGTCATGGGCCGCCGGTCCCTTCCGATGAAGGGACCGGCCTCACCGCAAGGTTGGGCCACGGGGTGCGGCGATCCGCGCCAGCGCCAATCGGCGCTTCACCCCCTCGGACTTAACTCCGGGCGGGACACGGCAAGACCGGCGGCCGGGCGCCGCTAAAAACCCCGGGCGATGACGCTTGGTTTGACGTTTGATTATACGACAATCGGAACGGTGATAGTTACGCGCGAGCAACAATTGAGCACTATGGAATAAAAAATATGCCGATAAAGCCACTTTCCAACCGTATCGCGCTCATCACCGGCGCTTCGCGCGGCATCGGATATGCCGCAGCGCTGGCGCTGGCGCGCGCCGGCACGCATGTCGTGGCGACCGCGCGCACCGTGGGCGGGCTTGAGGAACTCGACGACGCCATCAAGGCCCTGGGCGGCGCGGCAACGCTGGTGCCGCTCGACCTGCGCGACCACGATGGCATCGCCCGCCTCGCCGCGAAGCTCGGTGAGCGTTATCGCCGGCTCGACATTCTTATCGGCAACGCCGGCATCGGCGGCCCCAATTCGCCGCTCGATCACGTTCAGCCGCCGGACTGGGACGAAGTCATCGCCATCAATGTCACCGCCAACTGGCAGCTCATCCGCCACCTGCACGCGCTGCTCCTGCTCTCCGACGCCGGGCGCGTCGTGTTTCTCACCTCGGGCTCGGCCTCGAACGCGCGCGCCTATCGCGGCCCCTACTCGGTTTCCAAGGCCGCGCTGGAGACGCTCGCGCGCACCTACGCCAACGAAACCGCTTCGACCGCTATCAAGGTCAATCTGTTAAACCCCGGGCCCACGCGCACGCGCATGCGCGCCACCGTCATGCCGGGCGAAGACCCGGCGACGCTGCCGACGGCCGAAGAGATCGCGGAGAAGATCGTGCCGCTCTGCCTGCCGAGTTTTCAGGACAGCGGCAAGCTCTACGACTGCCGCGCCGGCAAGCTTATGTCGTTCCGTGCGCCGGCGTAACGATTTTGCTTGGGCCGCGCCCTACCTCTTCTTCCCTTTCCCCGCATACGGATTTTCCTTCTCCCGCAACGTGATGCGGATCGGCGTGCCGGGAAGATTGAATTTTTCGCGCAGCGCATTGACCAGATAGCGCACATAAGCGTCGGGAATGGCGTCGGCGCGGGTGCAGAACAAGATGAAGCTCGGCGGGCGCGCCTTCGCCTGCGTAATGTAGTTGAGCTTGAGCCGCCGGCCCGATACCGCCGGCGGCGGATTTTCGTCCAGCGCCTGCTCCAGAAAACGATTGAGCGCGCGCGTCGGCACGCGCTTGTTCCATATCTCGTGCGCATCGACCACCGCCTGCATCAGCCGGTCGAGCCCCTCGCCGGTGAGCCCCGAGACGCCGACCAGCGGCGCGCCCTTGACCTGCGCCAAGCGCTGATCGGCCTCCGCGCGCAGCTTGCCGAGCGCGCCCGCCTTGCGCTCGGCGATATCCCATTTGCTCATGCCGATGACCAGCGCGCGGCCCTCGCGCTCGGTCAGGTCGGCGATGCGCAAGTCCTGGTCCTCGAACGAGTTTTGCGAATCCATCAGCAGTACCACCACATCGGCAAAGCGAATGGCATTGAGCGCATCGCCGACCGAGAGCTTTTCGAGTTTCTCCTGCACCTTCGGGCGGCGGCGCATGCCGGCGGTATCGTAGAGCAGAAAATTCCGGCCATGCCATGCCAGATCGACCGCAATGGCATCGCGCGTGATCCCGGCCTCCGGGCCGGTGAGCAGACGCTCCTCGCCGATCAGCCGGTTGATCAGCGTCGACTTGCCGGCATTGGGCCGCCCGACCACGGCCACGCGAATGGGCCGCGCACTGTCATGGCTTTGCGCAATCGCATCGTCATCGACCGGCGGCGCGGTTTGCTCCGGCAGCGCCTCGCGCAGGGCGGCATAGAGATCGGCCATGCCCTCGTTGTGCTCGGCCGAGATCGCGACCGGCTCGCCCAGGCCGAGCGCGTAAGCCTCAAGCCGGCCGGATTCGCCCGCCTTGGATTCGCATTTATTGGCGACCAGAATCGCAGGCTTGCCGGAGCGGCGCACCAGATCGGCGAAAACCTTGTCGGCCGGCATCGCGCCCGCGCGCGCATCGACCAGAAAGAACACCGCATCCGCGGTCTGCAATGCCAGCTTGGTTTGCGCCAGCATGCGGCCGGCAAGACTCTCGGCGGCGGCATCCTCAAGTCCGGCGGTATCGATCACCTTGAAGCGCAGATCGCCGAGCCGCCCCTCGCCTTCGCGCCGGTCGCGCGTAACGCCGGGCCGATCGTCGACCAGCGCCAGGCGCCGGCCAACCAGCCGGTTGAACAGCGTCGATTTGCCGACGTTGGGCCGGCCGACGATGGCGATGGTGAAATTCATGTTGCGGCCCGCGCTATGCGCCGAACCTGCTCCGAGCCGTTGGCAAATTTTTCTAGCGCGGAATCAAGTTGAACGTACACGGCAACCACTTCACTTAGCCTCCCCCTGAAAGGGGGAGGTCGCCCGCCCAACGGGTCCGGCCAAAGGCCGGCCCGATGGTAAACTCCGCCCGAAGGGCGAAGGCATGGCGGGTGGGGGTCGAATGCAGCGCAACATATCAATTCTGTGCAGCAAATCGAATCAGTAATGACCCCCCACCCTACCCTCCCCCTTTCAGGGGGAGGGAAAAACATCGACGGTCAGCTTGATACCGCTCTAGCGCGAGAATGTGTCGGGGGGCGGCGCGCTCGGCCATAGCGTGGGGACTTGCGCGCCGCCCGGTGCGGAAGACGTGCCCGGCCAGGACGGCGGTTGCGGCGCCGATTGTTGCGTCGCCTGCTGTGGCGCCTGCTGTTGTGGCGGCTGCTGCGTTTGCTGGGCCGCAGGCGGCGTTGGCCATGATGAGGGCGGCGGCACATTCGAACTCGGTTGCACCGTGATACTGGTCGCTGGCGCGCGCGTGGGTACGGCTACGGTCGTGGCGCGCGGCGCTGGCTTGGCTTTGGGCTTTTCCGCCGGCGTTACCACCACTGCGGGCTGTTGCGGTTCGGGCGGCGCCCGGTAGCCGCGTACGAGTTCAGGCGGCACGCCTTGCGGCACGCCCGGCACGCCTTCTGAGAACACTGGCTTACGCTCGCCCGGCAGCGGCTTTTTGGTGTCGAAGAGATTCTCCAGGCTTTCGCATCCCGCGAGCGAAAGGCCGAGCGCAAGCGCGCCCGCAATTCGCATGGCATGAACGTAATGACGCATGGCTATCCTCAACTCTTGCCTCAACTCTTGCCTCAACTCTTGCCGTCGCCGCCGATCAGCGTCATCAGCATCTCGGCTTGGCTGCGTGTGGTGGCTGGCGTCTCGATATCGCCCAGAATTGTCACCAACCAGAGCCGTGTGGCGGTCATGTCGTTCGCCCGCCAAGCTGAAAGCGCAAGCAGCGCGCGCGCGCTATGCCGAAACGTCCGATCCAACTTGGTCAGCGGCTCGATCCGGCGGCGTAACTCGTCATACGAAGCGGTATCGACCACAAGATAGCCCGCGCGCAAGGCTGCTTCGTCCTGCAGCACGGCCCCGAGTGAGCTATTGCCCGCGAGCGCGTCGTACGCGGCGACGGCGGCGCTGGGATCGCGCTGCGCCAATTCGGTCGCTTCGCGCAACGCCGCGAGTGAGCGATAACTTGCGGTGCCTTCCTTCGCGAGCTTCGCGAAAGCGGTTCCGGCCTCTTCGTGCTTGCCCTGTTCGCCGAGCACAAGCGCCGCGGTGAAGGCAGCGCCCGCTTCCGCCGAGAGCTTGGCTTGCCACCATTGGTAGCCGCGCCAGCCGCCCACCCCGGCAACAAAAAGAAAGGCGAGCAGGACGAGATATCCGCCATAGCGCTCCCACAACTTTTTGAGCTGCTCGCGGCGAACTGCCTCATCGACTTCCCGAAAGATATCGGACACGAAGGTTCTCCCGCCGCTGACCGCCCGAACGGCGACTTATGACTACGTACTTAAGACCAGGTACTTAAGACCAAGTGCTTAAGGCCAAGTGCTTAAGACCAAGTGCTTAAGACCATGTAGAGGCTGATAAAATATTGATGTGGCAGAGGCAAGGCAAACCTCTTCGATGCGAGTGCCAGAAAGCCCGCTGGGGCGAGCTTTTTGCCAACCTTACCGCTCCTTCTTCATGCCATAGGTGAATTCCGGCCCCGGGAAGGCCCGCGCGCGCACATCTTTCGCATAGGCGGCGATCGCGGCTTCGATTCCGGGGCCGAGATCGCCATAGCGGCGGACGAATTTCGGCACCCGCGGGGAGAGGCCCAGCATGTCTTCGAGCACCAGGATCTGGCCGTCGCAGGCAGCGCTTGCACCGATGCCGATGGTGGGAATCGCGACCTTCTCGGTGATGCGCCGGCCAAGCGGCTCGGCCACCGCCTCGATCACCAGCGAAAACGCGCCCGCCTCGGCGACCGAACGCGCATCGTCCTCGATCGGCCCCCAATCCTTCTCCTCGCGTCCCTGCGCGCGGAACGAACCGATGGTGTTGATCGCCTGCGGCGTCAGCCCGACGTGGCCCATCACCGGCACGCCGCGCTGGGTGAGAAACGCGATCGTTTCGGCCAGGCGCCGGCCGCCTTCGACCTTGATCGCGCCGCAGCCGGTTTCCTTCATCACCCGCGCCGCGCTCATGAAGGCCTGCTCCTTGGAAGCCTCATAGGTGCCGAACGGCATGTCGACCACGACCAGCGCACGCTTGGAGCCGCGCATGACCGCATGCCCTTGCAGGATCATCATGTCGAGCGTGACCGGCACCGTGGTCTCGAACCCGTGCATCACCATGCCGAGCGAATCTCCCACCAGGATGACATCGCAATGCCGATCCACCAGCCGTGCGGTATGCGCATGGTAGGAGGTCAGGCAGACGATTGGCTCGCCGCCTTTGCGCGCGCGGATGTCCGGCGCGGTCAGCCGCCTGAGCTCGTCCTGCACCGACATTACGTTACCTCGCTACAATTGCCGTTTCGCCGCTATGTCCTTACACGACGCCTTAAGTGCCAGTACCCTAATTTCCCGGTGGGCGGACCCGCAAAGTGCTCGCTTTCAATGTTACCTTCAAGGTAATCGCACCTATGAGCCGCTGGGCACCGGTAATTCGAGTCATTAGTATCCAAGAGTATCCAAGACCGTTGTAAGCCGCATGATTAAGCAATCGCCCTATCCTGATTTGACGTGAAGCCGGACACAATTGCACGGTCCGGCAACCGGGTTTAAAGATGGCCGAAACCAGACCTGTTACACCCACGTGCCGACCAAGTTGGCACCCGAAGCGGGTGCCATACCGGCTGTGCCGCTGGTTGACCCCGAAATTCAGGCGCTTGCGATCCTCGAACGCGCGTCGCTGAAAATGGCAGAACGCACAACGCCCGGCCAGGCGGCCGAGCCAGCCAGCCCATCCGCTGACGGCGGCGCGGCCAGCCCGACAGCCGCACCCCGGCCACCGGTCGAAACGCAGCCCGTCGAGGACCGCAAGTCCGCGATCGAAGGCGTGCCCGCTGACATCATGAAACTCGCGGAAGCGATGAAGCCGGCGCAAGACATGGCGCGCGATCTCAAGCCTGCCGAGCCATCAGATCCATTCGAACCGACAGATCCAGTCGAGTCGACCAAGCCGCCGTTGCAATTCACGCTGGTCGAGCAGTTCGATCCGATGACAATTGTAAGCCCCGCGATACCCGCCGCGCCTGCACAGCCCCAAATGGATGCCAAGATCGAAGCCAAGATCGCGTTACCAGCGATTCACCCGATGTACGACAATCATTTCCGCCTCGCGCTGACCGGCCAGCAATCGCTCGTCCTCGCCGTCGTCGTTTTTGCGCTGGTGATCGGCGCGTTCGGAATGGCCGCCTATGGCTGGGTCGCCGCGCATGACTGGAGCTGCCGGCAAGGACTGCTGGCGACTTGTCCTCCTTCCGAAGTCCCCATACCATTGCTGCTGCCTGAAATTCCTTCCTGACGCCACGCTAGTGGCGCTCTCGATTCTCCACCGCGGCAATCGTGCCGCTCGTGCGCGCTGGACTTCGCCGGCGAAGCCAGCGAACATCTTAGCGCCATGACACTTATGATCGCACCATGACACTCTTACCGGCCAATTTCGGCGCATCGCAGCGCGAATCCGACCCCGCTTTCGAAAACAAACGCGGCGGCGAAAAGCATGCCGGCGCGGCCGCGGCCGCTCCCGTTTCGGCAGCGGTTCAAAAACCAGAAAATACGCCTGCTGTGAGCCGGGCCGCTGCCGGAGTGAAAGATTTGAGCCGGATTTCGGTGAGCGAAGACGGCCGGCTTTACTGGGATGGCAAACCGGTCGTGGTCAGGCGGCGCATTAAACTCTCGCCCTGGCAGACATTTGGAGTGATCCTGATCGCCCTTGCGGCCCTGATGATCGCATTGAGCGGCGCCGTTCACGTCACGATCACCGCGCATGATTGGATGTGCCGTGCCAATTGGGCGACTAATTGCCCCGCTCCTCTGACTCCACCCGCTGCCCCGCCCATGCGGCCTGAATTGCCGAATTGAAATATAACTTTCCTCATCATTCCGGGGCGCCACCCAAGTCGGCTATAGCCGACATGGGACTCGTTAGTGCCGATCTCGGGTAAACCCGAGATCAGATGCGGCGAGCCAGGAATCCATAACCACGGAAGGTGGATATGGATTCCGGGTCCGGCCCTTCAGGCCGTCCCGGAATGACGAGGAAAGATTTTCGCAGAATCGCTACACCACCGGCGAGCGGCCGCCGTCGACATTGATCGCCGTGCCGGTGATGTAGCCGCCGGCATCGGAGACCAACAGACACGCGAGATTGGCGAACTCTTCCGGCTTGCCCATGCGGCCGAGCGGAACTTCCCTCGCCTGTTTGTTCCTGTAGTCGTCGTATGCAACGCCAGTCCTTGCCGCGCGCTGTACATGCTGATCGGCCTCGATCAAACCGACAAGCAGCGCGTTGACCAGCACATTGAACGGCGCGCCTTCGCCCGCGAGCACTTTGGTCAACGCCATGCCGGCGGCGCGCGTCACCGATGTGGGCGCGCTGCCAGGGCGCGGCGCCTTGGCGCCGATATTGAGCACGTTGATGATGCGGCCCCAGCGCCGCTCCTTCATCTGCGGCCACACCAGGCGAATGAGCCGGATCGCCGCGAACAGTTTCTGATCGAAGTCTTCGCGCCACATCTCATCGGTCACAGTCTCGAACGCGCCGGTGCGCGATGTGCCGGCGTTGTTCACCAGAATGTCGACCTTGCCGAACGCTTTCATCGCCTCGTCGTAGACGCGCGCAATGTCAGCGGCCTTGGCGACATCGCCCTGCACGCCGATGACGCGGCCTTTCGCGCTCGCCTTGATGGAGTTGACCGCCGCATCGAGCGCTTCAGCGCCGCGCGCCACAATCGCCACATCCGCGCCGGAGGCCGCAAACCGGCTCGCCACGCCCAGGCCGATGCCCTTGCTGCCGCCGGTGACGATGGCGGCGCGGCCGGAAAGCGAGATGTTCATGTTAGTCTCCGACTAGAGATGGATGAAATGGTCGACTGCCACTAGGTGGCTTGAGTTCGATAAAATCAGATATCCTCTACCTATTTTTAACGTTATCATTATATGATATCTTATATCAATGACCTATGATCCCGGTCTTGAACGCCTGCTCGATCTCGACGGAATACTGGTTGAGGTCGGCGGCGGTTATTGGGTGAAGATCGTGCCAAAGCGCGTGCCGCCGGACAAAGCAAGACCGCAAGGCGTCGCATATGCATTGACGCTCCATGACCCGACCGGAGAACGGATATTCGGGATCGACAATGCTCACGCGGTCCGCGCGACGCGTGGTCCGGCGGGTAGGCTGCGCAGGGAACACGACCACCTGCACCGTCGTGACACGGTACGGCCTTATCACTATCGGGACGCGGATACATTGTTGGATGACTTCGCGCGCGAAGTTGAAGCGATTCTCCGGAAGGAGGAGATCAAATGAAGAACAGGATATTGAAGGTTGGCATTGCTCCGCGTGCGGCGGTCTTTCAGTACATGCGTGACGTGGTGGCCGGCCGCCGACGGCGTTCGGCCGCCGATCCGGATATCTGGTTTTCCTCGGTTGAGAGTTTTGCCAAAGTGCTGTCCGAGAAAAATCGCGCCTTGCTCGCGTTGATTGCCGTGCAGCGGCCGGACTCGATCGAAGCACTTGCAACCAGGAGCGGCCGCGCCAAGAGCAATCTCTCGCGCACATTGCGCACCATGGAGCGCTATGGCCTGGTGCGGCTCGAAAAGGGCCACGGCCGCAAGCTCAAGCCGGTGGTGACGTTCGGCCGTGTGGAGCTGCGGCTGAAAGTGGCGGCGTGAAACGCGCCTCAACGCCGCGCCACGATGGCGACATCCGCGCCGGAAGCCGCAAACCGGCTCGCCATGCCGAGCCCGATGCCCTTGCTGCCGCCGGTGACGATGGCCGCGCGGCCGGAGAGACTGATTTCCATTCTCGATAGTCCCAAGCAACCGATCGGCGGTACCCGACAATGCGTATCGTCAATTTGGCCAAGTATCTGAGCTTATTGCAATGGATCGAGGATCATGTCGGCCGCCGCCACACCCATCCGGGATTCTTCCTTACCGCCTCCGACATCGCTTGGACGGAACATCATCGGCGTACGCAAGCTGGCAACGGTATAGTCGTGCCGGCTGAGCGGCGCGACGAAGCGCAACCATAGAGTTCCGTTCGCCCGCAGTTCCATCATGTGTTCGACCTGTTGCTCCTCGACCAGCACCGAAAGGCCCTCGGGCGTGGCGCCGGGCTTCAATGACCTGATTTGAATCGCAACCCGCGCCTGATCCCCAGTGAATGGAATGAGGATTTTCGGACTCGGACTGGGACCGGACCAGCGGAAAGGTCGGCTCCACCAACGAAAAAGGACGCTCCTCCGTTCCACGCCGTACCAATCAAGCCCGCGCGGTTCGTTTGACTGCTCGATGACGACGCGCCGCATCAACGGCCGAAGCGGAGGCCGTTTCAGGCCTTTGTTCATGCGATTTAGGTCGTACAATCGTCCCTTCGAGTACCTTGAGAAGAATGAATAGCGCATGGTCATGAACCGGCCCGCGCGTTTCGATATCTCAATGAGATGCTCGACGTCCCCATCGCCGCCCTGATTTAACACGCGCAGTAACGCGCGTTGCTCGCCGTCGGTTTGGCGCAAATACGAAAGATAGCGATGGCCCGCCGCGAATTTGTGCACGGTCACGCGACCGGTGGAGGCAAATCGCAGCCCCGCTCGTGCGGCCCGCAGCAAAAAATCGCAGTCGACCGGCGGTGCTATCGAGCGCGGATCGCGCCATTCACCGATACGCGCTGTCGTGTCGCGCCGATGAGCGATCGAAGACGGCGGAAAGAAGTGTTTGAACGCCGCGTCGCTGCCGGTGAAAAGACCGGTAACATAATAGACTTCGCTGCCTTGTGGGCCATAATAGATGCAGCCGCTGACGGCGAAATCGATGGCGCGGTTCTGCTCTATCAACGCCCGTAAGCGCGCCAAATGGTCGGGCGCCCACACATCGTCATGGCCAATGTAGCAGACCCATTCGCCGCGGGCGCATCGAATACCTTCATTGTTGGGAAAGCTCTGGCTTCCGCTGTTGCGCGCGAGATTCCGCCATAAAATTCGTTCGGAATTGAAGGAGGCGACCGCCGCTTCCGTGCCGTCGTCGCAACCGTCCCCGACGACGATCAACTCGAATGCAGAGAAAGTCTGACGTAGGACCGACTCGATCGTTGGCGTGATGCATTGACCGCGCTTATACGTTGCCAAGACGATGGAAAAGAACGGATCATCGCGCATCGAAGACGTAAGGAATTCGCGGGTCATCGTAGGGCAGCCGCGCCTTATCCGGGGCGCTTCGATCATACACATTGGTCGGAAGATTCATGAAACACGCCCCTTCGAGGCCAGCATTGTGCACGCCATGAATGACAAATGGCGGTATGCGCAGCAGGCACGGGCGCTCCGCCCCCAGTGCAAACACGTTTAGGCGGTTCGCGGTGCGGCTACCCCGACGCGCGTCGTAGAGAGCGATTTTGAAGCGCCCCATGGTGAAAGCGAGCCGGTCGTATTGATGACGGTGATAGACCCAGGCACGGATCGAGCCGGGCGCCGCAAACACCTGATAGACGTGGACGATGGGCTCGATCGGGCCGTCCCGCGTGGTCAGCAGCTCGATCAACGACCCGCGCGCGTCGGCGTTGCTAATGAGTGGTGTCGCGGCAACGCCGTCGATGAGGTCCGGCGTCGCCGCCCCATCGGCCACCGCGCCAACGGGCGATGTGGGAAGATCGGTCTCAAAATCGTCGAGGTCGAGTCCGGTAGCGACAAAATCGCGCATTATAACTGGAACAATCACTGCATCTCACCTGTTGTTCGCACAAATGGCGGACTGTCCGACAAGATCGGGCGATGATATCAAATTAAACGAAAAAGTCATTCCCACTCGATCGTCCCCGGCGGCTTGCTCGTCACGTCGTACACCACGCGGTTGACGCCCTTCACTTCGTTGATGATGCGGGTGGCGACGCGGATTGCCAAACGCTGCGAGGGCTTATTCTGCTGCGTCGAGCGTTGGCCGGTGATGCGGTTCCGGCAAGGGCTCACCCGCCGCCGTCACCGCTTCGATCCAGAGTTCCATGGCTGTCGAAAGCTCGTGAACGGCTTCTTCCGGCGTTGTGCCATGCGCAGAGCAAGATTTAAGGTCAGGCGCGTTGGCGATCCAGACGCGATCTTCCTCTGACCAGAAGACAATGATCGGATATTTGTTTATGCTCATGAGTCCATCAACCGATTTGATATTAGCATATCCAGTACTTGACGCGCTTGGTATTACTTCGCGTCAGAACCAAGCGGCTGGAGGACGAGCGCACCAGCGACCCGAGGATGCTTGTATACATGGTGACTTCCACGTTGCCGAACCAGCCTGAAGCCGACGGATTCCACGAGATGCACCAGATCACGAAACGGGACTGTGTTTTCATCGCGGATGCGATCGAGGGTTCGTTGATCTCGATTCGATAGCCTCAACCTACTCCCACTCGATTATAAACTAGAGACATAACATATTGATTTCATTACCAACCTTTTTGGTCAAAATTATCAATACCGTCAGATTTACCGTCATAAATTTCTCTCGTCCGGATGCACTCCAGGCTACCCCACAGCACCCAAACGCCCCACCCGCGCAGAAGGGAAGTTCAACTTTATCTTCGACACTCCACACCACTTTGCCATCATCCCGGACTCGTCGCTATCGATAGCTGTCGTCCGCCCAGCAGTGCAAAGGCCCGTGTCCTGCAGGTAAGCACGATGACTTGCTGCTTCAGTCCCGCTCGGTTGAGCGCGTCGAACATCTGCTCAATACGGTCGTCGTCCGAAAAGACCAATGCATCGTCAAGAATAATCGGAACGGGCTGCCCGCGATCGCAGATCATCGCGCCCATGGCGAGCCGAACCAGCACAGCGATCTGCTCCTGTGTGCCTGCAGACAGGCGCTCAAAGTTTTCAGCGTTTGGTCCGTTTCTCCTGATCCCAGCGATGGAAAATCCATCGCCGAGTTCGATCTCGGCCGCTGGAAACACGTCGTTCAAAAAGGGCTTCAGGTGTCGCCGCAGCGGCGCATGGAGCCGATCTCGTTGTTCGGTGTAGCACGCCTCAATGGTGCTCTTCAGAAGCAACAAGGTCTCCACGCGACCCTTGTATTTTTCAACTTCGCGTTCCGTAAGGTCGCGGGCTTGCCGCAACTCCTCGACCTTTTCCCCAAGGCCGTCGCCGCCGGCATTTTGTATCTGTCCTTCGAGATTGGCGATTTCTCGATCCAGAGTTCCGAGACGGGTCTTCTGGTTGTCCAGTGCGTTGAGGAGGCGCGTGACACGGTTCTGCCGCCGCTCCAGTTCTTCAACTGAAGGTGCTTTCTGACGCTGCTCTTCCAAGGCGGCAGCCTTAATTCGATAGTCGCCTTGCGCTTCCTTGACCGCCTTGTCAGCGGCGGCGACCAGGGAAAGACGATCAGAATCTGGAAGAATGGCCAGATCCGCTTCTAAGCGATTTTGGATTTCAGTCAGCGTTCCACCGAGGCGACCACGGGCGTCGGCCACATTCGAAAGTACCGTGTTCTGGGCATCGATTGCGCCGTCAAGCGCCTGCCGTTGCCGACGCGCCTCTTCCCGGTTCAGCCGCAGGCCATCCTGGCGCCCGGCAATATCCTCGGCCGACGGAAGGCTATCAACCTTCATCTGCGCCAACGCCTCAGCCACCATCGCGTCGATAGCTTGGATCTCAGTTTTGAGCCCCTCGATCGCCAAGGCGGGGGACGCCTCGGAAATTCCCAACATTTTGAGCTCGGCCCGAAGCGCCAGTGCCTCAGCTTCCAGCGCTTCGCGCCGCGCACGCGCTGCGCGCAGATCGCTGGCGGAAGCCACGCCCGCATCTTCGATCAGTTTGGAAAGGCGCCTTTGGGCATCCTGACGCTTCTTCTGATCGACGGCGCTCGCCGCCTTTGGCGGGGTGACCGTTATCGTCGCAACATCGGCGACCCGAATGGTCAGCGGATTGATCGCGGCGTGAACGACGTTGCCCGCTAGCAGAGCGTCGCCAATCGATATCTTTCCCGCGCCAGCCGCCCCCAGCTCGATGGCCACTTCGGGGGCTGCCGCTTCGAGACGCGCGGTCAAGATCGCGATCTCGCGCTCGACATCATCCAAGGAGGTCAAAACGGTTGCGGTAACGCGGTTATTGGCCAGGGCTGCGGCACTCTTCACGAGCCGTTCGCCGAGCTCCACCAGCCCATCCCGCTGGCGAACGAGCGCTTCACGCGCGTTGGCGCGCGCGACGACACCCGCGAGCTGCTGAAGGCTGCGCTCCAGTTCTTCGTCGCGCTCAGCCTGTGCGTCGAGTTCGGCGATCTGGTCCCGCGCACCGCGGACCACGTCCCGCGCGGCCTGCTCCTGAGCCTCGACCGGCACTAAGCCGGCGCGCGACTCCTTGCCGCGCTGGCGATCACTGTCGATGCGCGCCCTTCGATCCACAAGATCGGAAAGTTGGTGCTCGACACGTTCGAGGATGGCCTTGCTGCGCTGCTCCGCAGACTCGAACTGCGCGAGCAAGGCTGCGGCCCCCTCACCTGCCTTCTGGCTCTCTTGCGCAGCTTCGAGGTCTGTCGTCATTTCCTTGAGCAATGCAGGGTCACCCAAGCGAGCACGCTCGCTCCGCTTCGAACCCAGCTCGACCAACTGGCCATCAAGAACGGACAGCCGCATCTCGCCATCAGTCAAATCCCTTTGGAGCGTTTCAAGACGGGTCGCTGCTTCAGCCAGCGGACGGCCGGCCTTCGGACGGCCCGTGTCCGTCACCAATTGCGCAAGATCCTCCTTCAACGCCGCCAAGACGGCGCGAGCACGCTCGCCGCCGACCAGGCTGCCCACTTCGGCCTGGATCGCAGAGTTGAGAACGGTCGTCGCCGCTTCGGTCGGTTCAGGGACCTTGAAGGATTGTCCCTGTCCAACCCAAAGAATGCCAAAAGCCGACTCATCGACGGAGCGCCCGCTTCCGGGGGCGACGCCGAGAAGTTCCCACAGCATCTCGTCGGCCTCGCGGCCGCGCGCTATTTCCACGCTTCCCCGCATCAGACTTGCTGCCGGACTTTTCACAAAGGACTTCGTGATGGTGTAGAGCTGATCGGCATGTTCGAAACCCAGCGCTACCGTGATGGGCAAAGACAACCCGTCTGTGGCGAGGATCCGAACGCTTTCGTTCTTGGTGTTGTGACGTTCGAAGAGGCAGGCTCGGACCGCACGAAACAGGGTGGACTTCCCCGCCTCATTTCCGGCTGCGAGAATATTGACGCCGGAACCGAGGCCGGTGACCTCGCTTCGAATTCCAAACTTGCCGACCCCGTCGACGACGATGCTGGTGATCTTCATACTGCTAAGCTCCCGTCCCAACGGCCATGACGAAAAGTTGGACGAGCGCGTCTTCGGCGCGGCGCTTTTCAACCGGCCCAACCGCTGCATCCTCGGCCACAGCCTTCAATCGATCCGCCGCGTGGCGCAGCACGCCACCGAAATCGATCAACTCCAGATCCGCCGCGCTCGGTCGGATCGCTAGGCCTGTATCGTCGACGTCGAGGTGGAACATCGCAGCGCCAATACCCAAGAGCCTGCGATCAAGCTCCGCCCGCCCCGAAAGCTGCAGAGTGCCTTTCAACCAAAGGCGCAGAATTGTGCTCGATAGATCCGGCAACCCTCTGAGCCGCGTCTCCAGGTCTTCCAGTTCTCCCGCGTCGGATAGCTGGTCCTCGATCGTCAGCCATCGATAGCTGCCGACCTTGTGTGAAGTGACATTGGCGGGAGCGCCCGGTCCTGGAATCTCAACAACAAGCGCCTGACCAGCTTCCTGGCCCCCGGCGCGGTCTGGTTCCGGAGTTCCTGAGTACCAGACCGACGGGCCGATCTGGATGGTCCGGTGCCAATCGCCAAGGGCAAGATATTCCAGCCTCGCCAAAGCGGGCCGACGGGGATCAATCGGGTTGGTCGCCTCGCCCCCGGAACCAAAACCAACGACCGAACCGTGCGCGACACCTATGCGGATCGCGCCGGGCGGCGTCTCGGCCCGATCCATCCATTCCGTGAGGTCGGCGCCCTCGGTCTTGCGTGTCAGTGGCGCCGGAAGGAGCATGGCGCCCGAGCCGAACTCTACCGGTTCGGGCTTGAGATGCAGGTGAACATTGGCTGGTGGGCCACTCTCCAGTACCCGATCCCAGACACCTTTCGGCCGATGCGGGTCATGATTTCCTGGCAGCATATGCCATTGGACATCACTAAACCGGCGCATTCTCTCCAGCGGCTCAAGCAACGTCCGTGGCGTCGGCGCCTCGGTGTCGTAAACATCACCGGCCACCAGAACGTGCGCCGCCCCTTCCTTCGCCGCGAGCCGCCCAATATTCTCGATCGCGACCAAGCGGGCTTGCCGCAGCACACTTTCCCGGTCGCCAAATTGCTTGAATGGCTTACCGATCTGCCAATCCGCAGTGTGAATAAAGCGCATCGCAATCCTTCCCTTCTACTCAAGAACCCAAGCGTTTGGGTCGACCACCTGGGCACCACTCAATCCGCCCGCCTTTGATCCAAAAATGACACCCACAGTCGTTCTTCTGATGAACTGATGGCTCAACAGTTGGGCGCTTCCAAATATCAGTCTTTATCTGCCATCTTGGGCGCCTTTGTTGGTTCAATGATAAAGATATATTTTCTCCGCAGCCACCAGGGCATCGAAGGCACGCCCATTTCAAGACTCCTGCATCCTCGACAATGAGAAGTTCATCACTGCGGATGGCCGCCAGATCAGGATAGGTCGGCTGCGACTCTGAGATGAGGTCCCAGTGAAGGAGACCAGCGCGGCGCAGCAATTTTGCGAACAGGACTCTCATGGGCTTACCCAACCAAATCAAGAAATGGCTCACTATCGCCCCGTCCCCAGAACATCTGCGACATGCAGACCGGACAGGCCGCGTTCGGCGTCGTCGCGAGAAACCGATCGTCACGGGCGTGAAATCGGCGGGCGCGATTAGCGACCATGCCGTCTTCACCATGAAATCCGGTCAGGGCCGCGATCATCTCGTTCACCGCCACGCACGCCATTTCCGTCGTGAAGGTGACCACCGCCGGCGCGGGATCTCCTGCCCCGATGACATAGGCCTCTTCTTTGCGCTTCTGAAACTCGGCCGGATTTGTCCTTTCGAGTGCCTCCTCCGCTGCGCGCCGGGCGTTGACCACGCCGCTGCACAACAGGCATGTCCGCCCCGGCGTGAGCGTCGTCACTCGCCCATTGATATTGTGGCCCGCACCTGACGAGAGCGGCACCATCCGCAGCCCGACATCGATCACGGGAATACCGAAAAAGTACGCCAGCCGGTTCAGCATGATGCGACCGGCGTGGTCGTCTGTGCATCCAAAGATGAAATCACAGGCCTTCAACGCGCTGCGCATTTCGGCGCTGCTGGCCCAGCCCTTCATCGCGACGACCTGAACACCAAGCTCCGCCGCCGCGATCTCGCGCGCGACGACTTCGATCTTCGGCCGCTTCGCCGAAGCATCGGAGCGGCGCGATCCGTGAATCCGGTTCAGGTTGGTCAGCTCAACCACATCGTCATCAATCAGGAGAATATGCCCGACCCCAAGCCTGGCCAGAAGGAG
The DNA here is from genome assembly GCA_964575715.1 of uncultured Hyphomicrobiales bacterium. Classification (GTDB taxonomy): domain Bacteria; phylum Pseudomonadota; class Alphaproteobacteria; order Rhizobiales; family Xanthobacteraceae; genus PNAI01. Next base: position 19,372 of record CAZNSG010000025.1, read on the forward strand.
CGCGACGGCGCTTCCGGTGCCGCCACAGCCGACCACGGCCACACGAAGTGAGCCCACATGAGCGTTAAATCTGTCGCCAAACAACCTAGCCTGACGATCAAGATGATCGGTTTTCGCTGCGTCCGCCTGGGCGTGCGGCCAGCGCCGAAAACGCCCTCCGACCTGCTGCACCGTCGCCGCGTCGACAACCTCGCCACCGGGCGACCACATCCTGGCGCGGACCGATCCGTCCCCACCCAGCACGATACTCACAAGCCCTGGCAGACCCTTGTTGAACGCCGTTCGTGCCAGTTCCGCCTCATTGATGTTGTCTTGGTCGGAAAAGAACGCGTGGCTGCCGGGATGAGTATGGACGATCGCGGGCACATAGCCCGCCGCCTTGGCGGCTGACAGCAAGCGCATGAACCCAGCCGTACCCCACGTGACATGCACCGGGGAGGCACTGCGCGCATCAGCGCCCTCGACCTCGTCGAACTGATGGGAAACGAGCCTTGTCCGGGGAGCGCCGCTCCATGGGTCGGCGGTGATCGAAGAAATGCCAAACTGCAGATAGGCCGCAGCCTCATCCTGGCCGCCGCGGGCGCGCATCTCCTGGATCCGCAATCCATGCGGCTCCAGGATGGTGATGTCGAGTTGACCCGACATCAGCGCGCACCTTCGATGGCATGGCGGGCGCGGGTGATCATGGTGTGAAGGCCGTCGACACCCGGGCGCCACGCCCCCGAATGCCGTGACCAGCGCTGCCAACGGTTGCCGCCGCACATGTGGGGAACATCCGCGCAGGTCGGATAGCGCCCCGCTTCGGTCAACCGGAGCCAAGGAAGAGTGAAAAACATGTCAGGACAGGCGTCGGGATATCCGCTGGGGAGAAGAACCAGGAGGTCTGCCTGCGCGTGGTCGAACTTTCCCGCCGGCAGCAGAACATTCTTGAGAATGACGCCAGCCTGCCCTCCCTCGCAGATGAGTTCGTAGGCGATGGCGTGGTCCTCAAGGTAGGTGCGGTCCATCGCCGGCAGAGCCGTCAGGCCTTCCGTGGTCTCCCGGATGACCGTGATGAAGCGCTCGATGCCCGGTTTGGAAAGATCGAAGATATCCTGGTCCTGGATCTCACGATCCTGACCGCCGCGCACTTCCAGATAGATCGCATATTCCGGCCCGACGGCGGCCAGGCGGCGAATGATCAGGCCACTGATCAGCGGCTTGCCCCATTCCATTTGACGGTTGTCGATGGCGAATTTGAACAGCCGGTCCGTGCGGAAGTAGATGAACTTCTCGGTCCCGCGGCCCCGGAGGTCGAACGGCTCATCCAGCCGAACGTCCTCGAAATCGCCATGCGGCAGGAGCGCGAAAAGGCTGAACTCGTCGATCGGCTGCGCACCAGCCGCTTCAAGGATCTGGCGGCCCAGCGGCATCGGATCGACCACTTCGATCGGCCGAAAGTCGAGGGTTTCGTTGGCGACCTTGATCCGGTAGGCGCGGGCCTGGTGGAGATGGCGGCCTTCGCGGATCGCGGTTTCGAGGTCATCGACATCGATCGGGTGGGAGGGAGGATTCTCGTCCATGTAGTTGATCCTTATGCTACCGCCGCACAGCGCAAGCGGGCTTCTGAAGGATCAATCGCCGCCACCTCGGCGAACCGGTAAGGTCAGGAGGAATTTTTTTTGGTCAGCGCACCTGACGGCACCGGACCGCAGATAAAGAAGGCCGGGCAACGGGGACAGGTGCGACTGGGCTTCATCGGGAACTGACCGGCGCGGATATCCGCCACAATCCCAGCAGCCGTGACCTGTCGATTCGCAAGGACCTTCGCCGACATTTCAATTGGTTTGATCTCCTCGTCGCTGAGATGCACCAACTCCACAACGCAGCCTGGCGCGGCATTCCCGGCGGCGATTTTGAAGGTCGCCGCGGCAACGTCGTCATCGTCTTTGGATGACCCATGGCCAGTGCGGATCCGCCGCATGATTGTCTTGCCCGCGCGGTCGACGAGCACTTCATCGGGCCGGATGGTGATCTCGCCTCCCGCCACGATCAGGCGCAGCTCCTCAGGCGGCGACCGCGTGAACCCGGCGCGGGTTTCGGCAAAATAGGCGATGAGACGAACCGCAATGCGCTTGTATTCCGCTGAATATCCATGGTCGCCCGGGCCATGGGTGTCCCAAACTGCGGTCAGGCGCGCCTCAATCTCTGCATGACCGGGCGTGGCTGCGATGTCCGCGGTCATCCAATCGACCACATGCTGGACCGCTGCGTGCATCTTCATGAACGCGGTCTCGGTCCGCCGTCCGCCCACTTCGATGAGATGGGTATACAAAAATCGTCTCGGACAGCGCTGATAGAGGCCAAGCTGGTGACTCGTTAAAGCGAAAGCGCCGTCAATGTCGATCGGCACCGGCATATCCTCCGCCGCCAAAGGCGCCGCCAATTTCGGCACGATTGAGCGGCAGTCGATCGTCGATCCAAGCCGATCGATAAATCGCGACGGCGCGCGGTTATGGCCGTTGGACTTCTTCGTCGGCGAGTAAAGCAGAAGCCGGTCTCGCGCCCGCGATAAAGCCACGAAGAACAGGCATTCCTGCTCTTCGACATGACCTGATTTCAAGACGTCTAGACCGCTTCCGCTCGCACCTTCGACCAGACCATCCGGCGGCGCGCATCCGCGGATCATGTTCGGCGACCTGGGCAAGGCGTCGTCATTCAGTCCCGGAATGTGGACGACAGGAAACTCAAGCCCCTTGCTGCCGTGGATTGTCATGAGCCTAACAGCGTCGATGCCCTGAGCGGCCGCCGGGAGCTGCCGAAGGTCCCGTTCATCAGACAGAATCACGAGCCGGCGAATGCGATCGAGCAGGCGAGCCGCCGGAAACCCGATCCCACGCGGTTGCGCTCTGACGAAATTCAAAAACTGCCAGATGGCTATGCCGCGCGCCCGCATGGCCACATCGGATGCATCAGCGATCTCGGCGGCGATCCTGGTTCGATCGAGCAGCACCCGCACGAGGACGTCCCAGGGATTGGATGTCGGACTAAAGCCGGCAAGTATGCCACCAAGCGTGCGAAGGCTCGCCGCGCCAGCCGACGTAACATCGCCGATATCGTCGATCACAGACGCCCAGTCCATAGGCTGGGCGCCGCTAGTGCGCAGGTGTCGGAGCGTGGCCACCACGTCCGGCAATGAAACCGGCATGACGCTGACGCTGGCGCGGACAAGGCCCATTGCGCGCCGGTCCGTGAGCAATGATAGCAACGAAAGGAGGTCTTTGACTTCGCTACGCTCAAACAGGCTGCCCAGATAAAGCACCGGAATGCCGAGGCTTTCCAATCCGGCGGCGATCCGGCCAAGGCGCTCGTTGCCGGAACACAACAACGCTTGGTCGCGGTAGCTGAAGCCAGCACTCCGCCCTTCTGAAATGGCCTCGGCAAGTGCGCCGATCTCATCGTCGGCCTGCTGGACCGCTCGGTATTCTGGTTTCACCCCGGACGGGCCTCGTTCGGCCTGCAGTGTGACGTCAGACCCGGCCGCAGCCTTCATGTCCTTCCGCGCGAACGCAACGAACGTATCGGTGATCTCCTTGGTCGAGCGGTAGTTCGTCACAAGCCGTCCGCGCTGACCGCCAGGAAAGTCCTTAATGCCGAAACGCGCCACGTTGAAGGAAGACGCGCCCCGAAAGCGATAAATGGATTGCTTGGCGTCCCCGACCACCCAGAGGTTCTCGCCGCCCCCGGCGATCGCCTGGAGCAAGCGAATGCTCGCCCGATTCACATCCTGAAATTCATCGACGAGAATATGCTGGTAACGGCTCTTCAGGTGCTCGCGGACCTCCGCATTGCTCTCACAGAGCCTTACCGGCATCGAGACGAGATCGCCAAAATCGAGACATGTCCGGTCTCTCTTCAATTGCTCATAGGCTTTGAAAACGACGGCGACCTCGGCGCATCGCTCGGCTGCGGCCTTAGCCTCGGTGGTTGTCGCAGCCGCCGCCATCCTGGCGGCTAGCGCCGCATAGTGCTCCGCGTCCGCAACCTCATCGTTGGCGCGCGAAATCGCAGATAGGATATCGCTGAGCTCAAACGCAGGGTCCCAAAGGTTGCGATAGTGGACCAGGCCAAGCCTCGGAAACTCCTCTTCAAGGAGTTCGATCGCCTCGGTCCGATCCATGAGCCTTGGATCAGGCGGGAGCCCCAGCTGATCGTGGAACCGACGAATGATGTCCAAGCCAAAGGCATGGAACGTGCCGACCCAGGCAGCCGCCGCCGCCTCGGGCCATTTTGCAGCGATACGTTCGGAGAGTTCTCCCGCGGCCTTGTTCGAAAACGTCAGGATCAGGATGGTCGAAGCGTCTACGCCCCGCGCCAGAAGATCCCCAACTCTGGCGACCAGGGTCTGCGTCTTGCCCGTTCCCGGCCCGGCCTCAAGAAGAAAAGGCGAACCACGGTGGGCGGCCGCCTTCGACTGCTCCGCGTTGAGCGGCTTTTCTGCTCCGGGCTCGGCGCTCGTGAGTTCAACACGTGGCAGCAGCAGGCCATCAAGAAGCTGCAGGGCTACGACGTCGAATGGCGCCACCAGCCGCTCGGCAATTTGAGAGGCGGTCATGGCGTCTACGACGTGCAGTCGCTGCGCCACCGGTCGTGGCAGAATGAATTCCCGAGCAAAGAGGTCCATCTGGACTTCTCGCCGTTCTCGGCGGCCGTAGTCGACAACGCGGTCGATACCGACGGGCGCTGCCTCGGCCGGCCGCATCGGATCGGCCGACGCCGTTACATTGGCCTCCCCACGGCCATCGAACTCCACATGCCCCAGCTCGTGAGCGACCAGAAACGCATGAACGAACTCATTGCCGGCGTCCTCATGCAGAATCAGGAGCGCGTCCGGATCAAAGGTCGCGCGACCACCATGGAGTCGAACGTCCCCGATCGGGACTTTCTCGACCACAAGATCTCGTCGGGCCGCTTCAGCCAGGACAAATGCGTAAGGTCGCCAAGGATCGCAGCCGCGCTTTACGGCCTCAAGATGAAGCTGCTCCGCTGTCTGCCGGCTGATTTCGATCGCATCCATCTCATTCAAAATCTTTTTGGAGGGTGAGCTGTTGCTCTTCCGTTAGATTAGTCTGCTCCAACAAGGTCTTGAATGTGATCCGATTTTGGACGGCCGGTTTTTGATCGGCTTTAAAATTCACCGCCGCCGACGCCATCGGCGGAAGGCTCAGATATTGCTGAACCACCTCCACAGTGCTGTTCATCGCGCTCGCGAACCGACGGATGAAGGCGTGTGGGATTGATGACGGCTCCACGAGGCGGTCTCGCAGGGCGACCAGAACCGACCTGGGCACGCCGAGCGCGTCGGCAAGGGCGACAAACGTCTTGCCCTTGATCGTGTCGAACAGGCCTTGCGCCGCCTCCGACGCCACAACTGTCGGCCTGACGGCAGCATATTGGAGCCAAGCGGCCTGCGCATTGGCATCGTCTTCCAGAGGCGCGTCGCTCGGACCCAAGCTGACTGAAAGGTTCAGCTCATGGGCAAGGTCGATGAGATCGGCGGCAAACTGCGGATAGGCCTTGAGGTAGCGGGCAAACGTCGTCGCATCCTGCTGTGGCTCCACGGAAAATGCGAACATCACGTCGTCCAAGGATTTTGCGACGCTCATTCCCCTGAGTCCTCATCAAGCGCAGCGCGTAACGCCCTGAACGCCCTGTCCCTGCGGTTTCGCACGGTCTTCTCCGAGCAGCCCAATGCCTTGACGATCGTGACCGCCTCCGGGTCCTTGGACTCGATCTGGATGTCCTTCAACAGCAACACAATCACCCTCCGCTGATCCTCTGGTAGAACGTCAATCGCTGCTGCGAAGCGCTTCCGGTAAGCCGGATTGTCAATTTTCGACGGGTCCTGCGGATTCAACCGAGCGAGCGCGTCCTCGACCTCGCTCGACAGTTCGCTCGTCTCGTCGTCATAGGACAGCGGTTGCGACCTATTCTCTTCCTTCCAGGTCTTCCGCCTTGCCGTCCGCCGCAAGTTCGCGATGGCCCCATCAAAGCGGATCTCAAAATAGTCGAGGCGCGCGTCGTAGCCCTCCCGGTCGAGACACAGAAGTTCCTGAAACCGGAAAAGAACGGCGTCGCGAATGTCGATTGCAGATGCCGGGACCAAAGCACTCTCTCCTTCCTCAAAAGGCCGGTCTAAAGCCGGGAGAGCGCGCTGCACTCGTATTCTCAGGATCCGAAACAGCGCCTCAAAATGTCGATCATTGTTGTCAGCCTTTGCTTGGCGAATAAAATGCAGGACGCATTCAGCCTTCACAAAAAAGGGGTGGCTGGGATCCGAAATTTGGCACCGCTGAACCAATTCGGTGCGTGGAATTGCGAGCAAGGCGTTGATCGATGCCTCGACATCGGGCGGCCGCGTGTACGGACTTCCGTCATCCTTCAGTTTTCGCAGTGGTTCCGCCACGCCGATGCCCTCGCCTTAACCGCACTGATTCAGAGAGAAGACCGCAGCCGAAAACAGCGCCGGCCTCTCGGCTCCTCGCCAGATCGTAGGAAATCGCTTCACCGAGCTACGCATCGTCGCTACCTCCATCGGACCACGGACCGCCCTTACGCCACACCAACCCGGCCCGCGGCGCCTGCGTCAGCGGCAGCAGAAAACCTCGAAGGTCGGCGACCACGAGGTCCAAAGAGTCCGGGACAGCAGCCATTCGCTCTCGTCCCAGAAACGCCCGCCACTGGGTCGACCAGGCAGCCACAAACTCATCCGTCAACCCAGTCGGCGGTTCGTCGGGCACGGCTGTCCTGCGCCGCTGAAATGTCCGGTAGACCGCATCGTGGAGGACTTGATGATTGAAGTCGAAGGTCTGAGACACCAGCCACAAGTCGTAGAAATCCTTAAGACGACTGTTGGCCATGCCTAGCTTGGTCAACGCTTCGAACTTTTCGGCGACAACGGTTTCGACGGGATAGGCCCGCAGATGAGGCGCTGGATTATCCAGCAACGTCGGATAGTCGACCTCCACAGGCGCCGGCGTCACCGCGTCGCCAAAACCCACATCGACCTGAATTGGGATGAGTGCGCCGTCGATAGTCGCCGTCGTGCGAATTCTTACTCCACCGTAGTCCAGCGCATCGCGTATCGGTGCGGCTTTCAAGCCGTCTACGTCGAACGTTACGCCATCCTCCGCCACTGCCGTCGCACAAATTGCACGAAACGTATCGGCCATCGCCTGGTCATCTGAATCTCCGTGCCCCAGCAAATCAAGATCGCGCGTTGGTCGGAACGAATCGGCCACCCACGTTACAAAGAGCATCGCGCCCTTCAGGATGAAGCGGTCGCGATGCTCGGAGACGCTCAGCCGATAGAGCAGACGCTCAAGGGCGTAACGCGTCAGCAAGATCTGAAAGTCCGACCGTTCAGCGCGCGACCGGTCAAGCAGTCGTCCCCGCACCGAGGCGCCAATGTTGCGGGGTTCACGAGCCATCGGACGCCATCGCTTCGACATAGGGGCGCATCACCGGCCAAACCCTTGATTTACGGGCGTACCGCCAGAGGTCATCGTGGGTGACGCGGCGGCGGCGAAGGCCTTCACGCAGCCCTTCCATCGCCACATCGAGTCCGACCTTGGCCCGGTAGCGGAAGCAATCGACTATTGTTCGCGCGGGTTCTGTGACAGGAACTTCAATGCCCTCGATCCGATGGCGAACGACGCCTTCGGTGAGCGCAGCTCCAGTGAAGCGCACAAACCGGATTCGCGGATAGTCGATCTTCGGCCGCCACGCCGTCCGGTCGATTGCCATCCAGATGGCCGAGGGCATCTGCAGTGTGAGTTCGTGGAACTGAAGTGCCGAGGTGAGACAGACAATGCCCTTGGGAACGAGCATTGCGGCTTCAGCAAGCACATGGCTCGTGTCGACCTGTGTGTCCCGAAGCTGGTAAAGACCACGAGCCGGGCGAACAACCGCTTCCTCCCGGATAAGGCGAGCCAGCGTTTCCGGTCCAATCCCTTCGGCCACGAAATCCTTCAGCCTGAGCATCCCCCGGGCCTTCAGGAGATCGAGTGCGCGACTTCGCTGGGCGCTTGTGGACGACATTGGGAGTGATGCTTCCTCTGCTTTCTTGAAAACTAGCAGAGGTTTTATCACAACATGGTCCCCTTGAAAACCTGAAACAAATCCGCTCCTTGGGGTCGGTCATAGGGGGAAAGCCTTCCCCTGCCTGCAACCCGCCAACAGCGGTTTTCCGGCACCCCTTCAAGCGGGGAGACCCCGCAACACCCCCTGCTTCGCCCAAGGGGGGACACTTTCAGATACTCCATGAGGAGGCGGATCGCCGTCTTGGCGCCCGGCGCCGATGAACCGAATCGGATCGCGATCGCCAGCCCCTACTGAGAGTGAGAGTTAGGCCGGGTCGGCCGTGACGGGTTTGAGGTTGCGAGAGAGGCTCGCGGCGCCCGTCGCGGAGAACTGCGATGACCCGAAATACCGCTCGCGCTCGTGCCGGCCAGGACCGGTCGAGCCTCTACGAAGAGATTACCGGCAAGATCATTGCCGAACTGGAAGCCGGCCGTGTGCCCTGGGTCCAGCCCTGGGGGACGGCGGAGGCAAAGGCACCGCTCGCCATGCCGAAGAATGCCACCACCCGCAGAGGCTATTCCGGAATCAACGTGCTGATCCTCTGGGGCGCGGTCATCGAACGAGGCTTCTCCGGCCAGAGTTGGCTCACGTTCCGCCAGGCGCTCGGTCTCGGCGGTAACGTCCGCAAGGGCGAACACGGCACGACCGTCGTCTATGCTGATCGCTTCACACCAGAAGACGAACGGCGTCGGGCCGAACGCGACGGGGACGAGCCCGGTGCAATCCCGTTCCTCAAGCGCTTCACCGTTTTCAACACCGACCAATGCGAAGGGCTGCCGGAAGACATCACCACCACCGTACCTCCGCCGCCGGAAGGGCTGATCCTTCCCCAGGCTGACGCACTGATCGCGGCGACCGGTGTAGACTTCCGCATTGGCGGGGCGCGGGCCTTCTACAACTCCACCCACGACTTCGTGCAGGTGCCGCCTCCGCAGGCATATTTCGAGCCGATAAACTGGCACCGCACGGCCTTCCACGAACTTGGCCACGCCAGCGGCCACAGCTCCCGTCTCGGTCGTGATCTCTCAGGCTCCTTCGGCTCGAAAAACTATGCACGCGAGGAACTTGTCGCCGAAATGGCCGGCGCGTTCGTCTGCGCGTCGCTCGGCATCGAACCGACTGTGCGCCACGCCGACTACATCGGCTCCTGGCTGGAGGTGCTGCGCGAGGACGACCGCGCCATCGTGCGCGCAGCGAGCGCTGCCTCGAAGGCGGCCGACTATCTCCTCGCTTTCCAGATCGATCCTCCACAGTCCATCGCCATCGATCTGGCAGCCAGCGAGCGACACGCTGCGTGACGATTGCGCTCGTGTTTCCTTATAGCTGCTTCTGCGGCTTCCCGGGGTCTCCGGCCCCAAAGAGTGAGAGGAAGGCGGGTTTTTTCGTGACGGGTTGGAGGTCGAGAGAGAGGCTTTCGGCCGCCCGTCGCGGAGAAACCGACATGGCTACCGTCGTTCAGAAGATCACACTCAGCGCCTCGCGCGATATCCCCTTCAACAAGCTGGTGCTGAGCCAGTCCAACATCCGGCGCATCAAGGCCGGCATTTCCATCGAAGAGCTGGCCGAAGACATCGCCCGCCGCACGCTCCTGCAGAGCCTGAGTGTCCGGCCAGTGCTGGACGCCGAAGGCACCGAGACCGGCAGGTTCGAAGTTCCGGCCGGTGGCCGCCGCTTCCGCGCGCTGGAGCTTCTGGTGAAGCAGAAGCGGATGACGAAAACACAGCTCGTGCCCTGCGTGGTGCGCGAAGGCGGACTGGCCGAGGAAGACTCGCTCGCCGAGAACGTCCAGCGCGTCGCGCTACATCCCCTCGACCAGTTTCGCGCGTTCCAGACCCTGCGCGACAAGGGGCTCAGCGAAGAGGACATCGCTGCCCGCTTCTTCGTGAACGGATCGATCGTGAAACAGCGGCTGCGCCTCGCCGCCGTCTCGGAAAAGCTCCTCGACGTCTATGCCGAAGATGGCATGACGCTCGAACAGCTCATGGCGTTCACGGTGACGAACGACCACGCGCGCCAGGAGCAAGTCTGGGAAAGCCTCAGCCGCTCCTACAACAAAGAGCCCTATATCATCCGCCGCCAGCTCACCGAAGGCGCTGTCAAGGCGGCCGACCGGCGCGCGCAGTTTGTCGGCATCGACGCCTATGAGACAGCAGGCGGCATGGTGCTGCGCGACCTCTTTCAGCACGACGATGGCGGCTGGCTGCAAGACCCGGCTTTGCTCGACCGGCTTGTCGCTTCCAGACTTCAGAACGAAGCCGAAGCCCTCAGCATTGAGGGCTGGAAGTGGATCATCGTCGCCGCCGACTTTCCTTATGGACACACGGCGGGCTTGCGTCGGCTCTCGGGCGAAACGCCTGAGTTCACCGACGCGGAACACGCGCACCTCGATGCTCTCAAGGCCGAGCAGGACCGGCTGGAAGAGGAATACGCAGACGCCGACGAATTGCCCGATGAGATCGACCAGCGGCTGGGCGAGATCGAGACAGCTCTTGCCGCGCTCGATGACCGGCCGGTGATCTACGATCCAGCCAAAATCGCCCGCGCCGGTGTTTTCGTCAGCATCGACGGCGAGGCCAAGTTGAAGATCGAGCGCGGGTTTGTCCGCCCGGAAGATGAACCGTCGATCACGGCCGAGCCTGATGGAGATGACACCGATCAGCCGACTGTTGCAGGTCCCGCAGGCGGCGCTCAACGGACGACCATCACCATCGGCGGCAATCCGGCGACCGAAGCCGGGACGCCGGACGAGGACGATGTGATCCGGCCACTCTCCGACCGCCTGGTGACGGAACTTACGGCCCATCGCACCCTGGCGCTGCGCGATGCCCTCGCGCACGATCCGAACATGGCCTTCGTCGCCGTGCTTCACGCGCTCTGTCTTGGCGCATTCTACGCCTACGCATCCGACACATGCCTGGAAATCGCTGCGAAGAGCACCGGCTTCCGCGCACAAGCGCCGGGTTTGCAGGACTCAGGTCCGGCCAAGGCGATCGACACCCGGCACGATGCATGGATGCGCCAACTGCCCGAAAAGCCGAGCGCCCTTTGGGATGCACTGACGGGGTTTGACGGCGACAGCCGCGCTGCACTCTTCGCCCACTGCGCGTCCCTGACGGTCAATGTCGTGAAGGAACCGTGGAACCGCCGACCGGCCGCGCTCGATCATGGTGACCGGCTCGCCCACGCTGTCGATCTCGACATGGTGGCGGCAGGCTGGCGGCCAACCGTCGAGAACTATCTCGGTCGGGTCCCGAAGGCACGGATCCTCGATGCCGTGCGGGAAGTGAAGGGCGAAGCCTCGGCCCAGCTCATCGACCATCTCAAGAAGCCGGAGATGGCGAAGGAGGCCGAACGGCTGCTCGACGGCAGCGGCTGGCTGCCGGAACCGCTGCGCAAGACCGACGTCGGGGCGCCAGCGGACGAAGCGTCGGGCGAGACCGACGCACTCCCGGCTTTCCTCGCCGAAGTCACCGAGAATGGGGACGAGAACGATGAGGCGATCTCCTATCCCGAGGAACCGCAACCGCACGCAATCGCGGCGGAATGACGACAACCAGCGGGGCGGCTTCGGCCGTCCCGCATTCTCCCATTGCTTCCATCGTGCCCGGCTCCTGAACGATCAGGAATGAGCCGGGCTTCTTCGTTTCGGAGATCCATCATGGCTATTCCTGACTACGCCCGCACCAACTTCAACACGCTGCTGCGTGCCGCCGCTTCCGGCGATCTCGCCCTTCTCGAATGCACCGACGCCGCGACGGGAGAGCCGCGGCTCACGTTCTGTGCGCCATGGGTCGCGACAGCGGCGACTATGTCATGACGCCCTTCGGTCATCTCGCGCCAGGCAATCCCTACGACGCCTATCTGCCGCCGGAGACTGCCTCGGGCGCCAGCTCGGCGGCGCCGGCATGAGAGGAAGAGGACGGCCGGGACGGGTTTGAGCCGGACGGGGTCGAGAGAGAGCGCCCTGGCGGTTCGTCCCGTTCCCGCTCTCCGAGGCTTTTCCCATGACCATTCTTGCTTCCTCGGCCGCCGTCGCGGCTGCGCCGTCCATCGCGCCCATCGTTCCCCGACCCGACTCCGGCTCCGCACTGATCGCGGCGGCCAGCCTGCTCCTCGCCGATCTCGAACATGGCCGGCGCATCGACGCACAGGCCCTTCGCGCCGCCATGACCTCCGCCTTCAATAGCTCCGACGCCGCGGGCGCCTGGGACTGGAAGACGGCTTATGACGCCTGCGAGGCGGCGACCGTCCTCTTCCTCCGCAAGTTCGGCCCGGCCATGCGCGCCCGCGCAGCGTCTCAGATCGCCATGCTGCCAATGTTGGAGAAGGTGGCGGCGCTGCTTCCAACCCACACGCGCCGTTCGGAGGAGTCCCAAGCGCTTCAGCAGTACTCGACGCCGATCGGCCTCGGCTTCGCCGCCGCCTGTGCCGCCAGCATCACGCCCGGCGACCTCGTGATGGAACCTTCTGCCGGAACGGGCCTGCTCGCCATCCTCGGCGAACTGGCAGGCGGCGGCCTCGTTCTCAACGAAATCGGGCAAACACGGTGCGAGCTGCTTGCCCATCTCTTTCCCGACACGGCTGTGACCCGGCACGATGCCGCGCATATCCACGATCACCTCGACGCCGATGTGCGCCCGACCATCGTGCTGATGAACCCGCCCTTTTCGGTCGCCGCCCATGTCGAAGGCCGCGTTGCCGACGCCGCACTGCGCCACGTCTCCTCGGCGCTCGCCCGTCTCGCCGATGGCGGCCGCCTCGTCGCCATCACCGGCGCGAACCTCTCCCCCGACAATCCCGCCTGGCGTGACGCCTTCATCCGACTTCAGGAACGCGGCCGTGTGGTGTTCAGCGCCGCCGTCGACGGCCGCGTCTACACCCGTCACGGCACGAGCGTGGATACGCGCCTGACCGTCATCGACCGCATTCCTGCCAAGGACGGACATGCATTTCCGGCTTCCGCCGGCGTCGCCAACGACCCCGCCATGCTGCTCGATTGGGTGACGCGCCTTGTTCCGCCACGGGCTGTCGTTGTGGCACCATCCTCGGCCAGGCGCACGTCCACACCGAACACTCCGCAGGCTCGACTGATCCCTCGCGCCGTGCCCGCGCGTCCATCTGCAATTCTTGCGAGCGAACCTGCCTCCATCGAAATGGACTATCAGGTCATCGAGTGGTCGCCCGCGACAGGCGCAAACCTCACCGAAGCGCTCTATGAAGGATACGGACTGCAGTCGATAAGTATTCCCGGCTCGCAGGCGCACCCGACACGTCTCGTGCAATCCGCTGCCATGGCCTCGGTCGCGCCACCCAAGGCGAATTACCGGCCGCATCTTCCGCCGAATGTCATCGCGGACGGTCTCCTGTCCGACGCCCAACTCGAAAGCGTCATCTATGCCGGCGAGGCCCACGGCCGTCACCTCGCTGGATCATGGTCGGTCGACGAGACCTTCGACGTCGTCTCGGCGGCGCGGGAGGACGCCAAGTGCGCCGTTCGCTTTCGCCGGGGCTGGTTTCTTGGCGACGGCACCGGCGCGGGCAAGGGCCGACAAGCCGCCGGCATCCTCCTCGACAACTGGTTGAAAGGACGCCGCCGCGCGGTGTGGGTCAGCAAATCCGACAAGCTGATCGAGGACGCTCAACGGGACTGGTCAGCCCTCGGACAAGAGCGGCTTCTGATCACGCCGCTCTCCCGCTTCAGGCAAGGCACGCCGATCCGCCTGGATCAAGGCATCCTATTCGCCACCTATGCCACGCTGCGGTCCGATGCACGCGACGACAAGGTTTCGCGCGTCCGCCAGATCGTCGAATGGTTGGGCTCCGATTTCAACGGAGTGATCGTTTTCGACGAGAGCCACGCCATGCAGAACGCCGCGGGCGGCAAAGGCGAGCGCGGCGACCAAGCGCCCTCCCAGCAAGGCCGTGCCGGCTTGCGCCTGCAACATGCGCTTCCCGATGCGCGCATCCTCTATGTCTCGGCGACCGGTGCGACGACCGTCCACAACCTCGCCTATGCACAACGCCTCGGCCTCTGGGGCGGTGAGGATTTTCCCTTCGCCACGCGCGCCGAGTTCGTTGAAGCGATCGAAGCTGGCGGCGTCGCTGCGATGGAAGTGCTGGCGCGCGATCTGAAAGCCTTGGGCCTCTATGCAGCCCGGTCGCTCTCCTATGAAGGCGTCGAATATGAGCTGGTCGAGCATCATCTCACGCCGGAACAAATCCGAATCTACGACGCCTATGCCGGGGCGTTCCAGGTCATTCATAACAATCTCGACGCGGCGATGCAGGCCGCCAATATCACGGGTGCTACCGGCACACTGAACAGCCAAGCCAAGTCTGCCGCTCGTTCCGCGTTCGAGAGCGCCAAGCAACGCTTCTTCAATCATCTCATCACGGCCATGAAGACGCCGACGCTGATTGCCGCGATCGAGCGCGATCTTGAAGCCGGACATGCCGCGGTGATCCAGATCGTGTCCACCGGCGAGGCACTGATGGAACGGCGGCTCGCCGAGATTTCGACCGAAGACTGGGGCGATGTGCAGGTCGACATAACGCCCCGCGAATATGTCCTGGACTATCTGGCGCACTCCTTCCCGACTCAGCTCTTTGAGCCGTTCACTGACAGCGAGGGCAATCTATCGTCGCGGCCGGTCTATCGTGACGGGCAGCCCGTCCACTGCCGCGAAGCTATCGAGCGGCGTGATCGCCTGATCGAAAAGCTCGCGTCCCTCGCTCCGGTTCAAGGCGCACTCGACCAGATCGTCCAGCGCTTTGGCACGGACATGGTCGCTGAAGTGACCGGCCGTTCGCGGCGGATCATCCGTAAGGGCGACTGCCTTGTGGTCGAGAACCGCGCCGGTTCGGCTAATCTCGCCGAAACGCAAGCCTTCATGGACGACGACAAGCGCATCCTGGTCTTCTCGGATGCGGGCGGCACCGGGCGCAGCTATCACGCCGAACTCTCCGCGAAGAACACACGCCTGCGTGTTCACTATCTGCTGGAGGCTGGATGGAAGGCCGACGCTGCCATCCAAGGCCTGGGGCGGACCAATCGCACCAATCAGGCGCAGCCGCCACTATTTCGGCCAATCGCGACTGACGTAAAGGCCGAGAAACGCTTCCTCTCCACCATCGCCCGCCGCCTCGACACGCTCGGCGCCATCACCAAGGGCCAGCGCCAGACCGGCGGACAGGGTCTGTTCCGCGCCGAGGACAATCTGGAATCCGCCTATGCGCGCGATGCGCTGCGCCAGCTCTACGTCCTCCTCTTTTCGGGCAAGGTCGAAGGCTGCCCGCTTCAGGCGTTCGAGGACGCGACGGGCCTGCGTCTTGCCGATGGCAACGGTCTTCGTGACGAGCTGCCGCCGATCACGACCTTCCTCAACCGCCTGCTGGCCCTCACCATCGACTTGCAAAACATCCTGTTCACGGTGTTCGAGCGCCTGCTGGCGACGAGGATCGAAGGCGCGGTCGCGTCCGGCACCTACGATGTCGGGCTCGAAACGCTTAACGCCGAGAGCTTTGTCGTCACCGAGCGGCGGACGATCTACACCCACCCGGCCACGGCGGCCGAGACGCGGCTGCTGACGATAACGCGGCGCGAGCGCAACCGCCCGACCACGATCGACGAGGCTTTCGACCGTGCGGCCGATCCTCGTGCGGTGTTTCTGGTCAACGCTCAGTCTCACCGCGCTGCGGTGCAGGTTCCAGCGCCAAGCCAGATGCTCGACGACGGCGAGGTGGAACGTCGTGTGCGCCTTATTCGTCCCATGGAGCGCACAGGTCTTGCCTTGAACGTCATGGCGCAAACCCATTGGCGCGAGGCCGACCGCGAGACGTTCGCCCGCACATGGCAGGCTGAGCTTGCCGAGATTCCTGATTTCACCGACAGCGAGGTTCATATCGTCACGGGCCTTTTGCTCCCGATCTGGAAGCGGCTGCCGAACGAATCCTCGCGCGTCTATCGACTTCAGACCGACGATGGCGAGCGCATCATCGGCCGTCGAGTCTCAAAGACCTGGGTTGCGCAAGCGACTGAAGGCGACACGCCAACGCTGGCTCCGGCCGAGGCTTGGTCAGCCGTCATGGACGACCGAACGTGTCTGCAGCTTCAGGACGGCCTCCAGCTTCGCCGCGTCCGGGTAATGAACGACCATCGCCTCGAACTCTCCGGCTTCACCGACGGCATGGTGGAACGCCTGAAAGCCTTGGGCCTGATGTCGGAGATCATCTCCTGGAAGCTTCGCCTGTTCGTGCCGACCGGCGCGGCCGGGCCGATAATTCTCGGGACGCTGATGGCGCAGCATCCGCTCATCCGCGTCGCCGATCGCTCGGCGGCTTGAGGCGGAGTGCGCCCCATGCCTTCTCAAGCCGCGGAACTTGCGCAACGTCTCGCACTTGAGGCCGAGGCGGTATGCCGACACTATCTCTGCAACGGTCGCCGCGAAGGTCGCTATTGGCTGGTCGGCGATGTCGCCAATACGCCAGGCCGTAGCCTGTTCGTTCGCCTGAAAGGGCCGAACTCTGGCCGTGGCGCCGCCGGCAAATGGACCGACGCCGCGACCGGCGATCATGGCGACCTTCTCGATCTCATCGCGATGAACCGAGGGCTCGACCGGCTGCGCGACGTGCTCGATGAGGCGCGATCCTTCCTCGCACTGCCACGACCCGCGCCGAAGCCAGTCACTTCACGACAGGTTGCGGTCCCGACTGGATCGCCAGACTCCGCGCGTCGTCTCTTCGCTATGTCACAGCCGGTTTCGGGTACAATCGCACAATCGTATCTGCGCAAGCGCGGCATTACGGCTTTGCACGCAACCGAGGCCCTACGGTTTCACCCGCGCTGCTACTATCGGCCCCATGCCGACGCGCCGACCCAGAC